>CAYOAL010000012.1:52067-126805 GCA_964401935.1 uncultured Polyangiaceae bacterium | reverse complement strand
CGGGCGATGAATCCCGGCAAACACCACGCCCGCGTGAACCGCGATCAGGGCCGCGGTGGCGACACGCGTCTGTTCGTGGGCAACCTCGACTATGACGCGAGCGAGCAAGATCTGCGCGACCTCTTCGGCGAGGCAGGTTACGAGGTGGTCGATGTGCGGATCGTCACCGATCGCCAGACCGGCGAGTCGCGTGGCTTCGCGTTCGTCGGCTTGTCGGCGAGCAACGACTCGAATCAGGCGATCACCGATCTCGACGGGATGTCGCTCAACGGGCGCCAGCTCCGCATCAATCCCGCCGAACAAAAACGCTGAAGAAGCGCTAGGTTGGCGTCGCCGCGGGGCCAGGGGGTGGCGCCCCGTCGGCGAGCAGACGCCCGGCCTCGGCCCCGGAAGGTCGCCTCCCCTCGCGCAAATCGCGGAAAAAGTCACGCTTTCCATTCTTGGCGACCGCCGTTACGATGCTGCCCGTGACGCGCTCATCGGTCGTGATGTTGCTGCTCGTGGGGCTCTCGAGCTGCGTGGCCGCCGCTGGCCCCGGCTTCGAGGTGCCGCCGATCGAGAGCACACCCTCGGCGTCGGCCGCTCGACGGGCTCCCGCGGCAGCAACGGACACGGTCGAGGGCGAGGCACAGGCGGAGGCGGAGGCGCAGCTGCCGCGCTCGCGCACGAGCTACGTGCTGAGCTTCGCTCACGCCGACGAGGGGCACGCCCTCGCGGCGAGGCACCTCCGCTTCGTGCTCGAGAGCGAAGAAGTGGCCGCTCGGGCCGAGCTGAGCGACGACGAGCTGCGCCTGAGCGGGGTCGTGGAGCGTCTCGACGAGCGCTTGTACGTGGGTCTCACCGGTCTGAGCCCCGACGCGCGTGGGCTCGTGGTTCGCATGATGGTCGAGCACGACGGCGAGCAGCTCGTGGGCTGGGCCACGATCGATGCCGGCGACGCCGCGGTCACGGTGCCGTTCGTGGCGGAGCCGGCCACCGCCGTCTTCGCCCTCGCGCGCTGAGCTCGCCCCCGCGCCGCGGAGCGCTGCACGCGTGCTCGCAGGGACGACCTCGCAGGGACGACCCCCTCGTCGCCGAACGCGCGCGTCGCGAAACGCTCTTGTTGCGAAACGTTTCTGTTGCGAGATGGGGAGCGAGACGCCTCGTCGCGTCACGAGCCGTCGGCCACCACGCGCGGGGACGTGGCGGATTGGCCACCTCGGCCCCGCCGCTCACATCGGCGAGGCCGAGGCCTTCACGCACTTGCCGTCATCGGACCACGCGCAGGCCATGTTGATCTTGCAGGCGGTCTCATCCTTCTCTTCGCAGGCGCTCTGCTCCTTGTCGTCGGGCACGCCGTCGCCGTCGGCGTCGCGCACGATGCCGTCCGAGGGCTTGTCGGAGCTGCCGTCACCGTCGCCGTCCGTGCCGCTGTCATCGCCGGCGCCGGACGGAGAGTCGGCGTCACCTTGCCCTCCGCCACATGCCGTGAGGAGGAGCACCAACAGAGAGATTGAAAGAGATCGGACCATGCCCCGACGCTAATACAGCCTGCCGCAGGTTCGTACCGCTCGTCGAGTCACGGACGTCCCCCGCTGGCCGGGGGCGCCCGGTCGAGGTCCACGCGGTCCGGATCTTGGCCGAGGCCCTCGCCGCGGGCCATCGTGAGCGGCGCCGATGCACCTGTCGCGCCGTGAGACGCTCCCGCTGCCGCTCGAAGTGCTCTACCCGCTCCTTCGGGATCGGCTCCACCTCCTGGTGGACGCGCTCCCCGACGTGGCCGCCATCGACGCGGAGGCTCGCGTGGTGGGGCGCGGCGGGGTGGCGCGCGTGGATCGGTGGCGCACACGGCCGCTCCGACGGCTCGGGCGCTGGTTCACCTCACCCGTCGCCGAGTGGCGCATGCGCTCGGCCTGGGACGACACGTCCCACGCCGCGACGTGGGATGCCGAGCTTCTCCAGCCTGTGGCGCGCGTCACCTCCCGGGGGGCCCTGTCGTTGCAGGCGGCGGGGGATGGGAACACCGTGGTGTCGCTGACCGGCGAGATCGCGCTCCGCTCCGGCCAGCAGCGGCCGCGGCCCCTCTCCGGCGTGTTCGTCGCAGGCGCCCTCGCCGCCGTCGCTCAGCCGCTCGTGGCGCAGGTGCTCGACCAGAACCTCGCCGCGATGGCCCGCGCCCTCGGCCACTTTGGCCCCGCCGCGATCGCCTGCGCCGGCTGAGACGCCAGCGAACCCACCGATCCGGCTTCCTCCCGTGCCCTCACGGTGGGTGTCGACGCGCGCGCTGAGCGCTGGGAGCGAGCGCGTGGCCGACACCTCCCGTCACGGCGGGCAACCCGCGGATTCTTCTGGCGAAAATTCTCTGGTGTTTCGTCCTGTATATGTAATGTCTAAAAATATGGTTGAACTGTCGAAGTTATGTGTTTAGTTTTTGCCTAGCCAGGTGACGCCATGAAGACCAAGAGCTCCGACGACACGCTCGCCCTGTACATGAAGCATTTGGGGGGCCTCCCGACGCTGAGTCGCGCGGAAGAGGCGCGGATCGTGGAGCGCTGGAAGGGCGGTGACGCGAAGGCGGGCGAAGAGCTCGTCTGCCGCTCGCTGTGGCACGTGGTGTTCGTGGCGCGTCGCTACGTGTCCAGCGGTGAGCCCCTCGAAGACCTGATCGCCGAGGGCAACCTCGCCCTGCTCCACGCGCTGCGGAAGTTCGACCCGTCGCACGGGACGCGGTTCGGCTCGTACGCCCGGCTCTGGATCCGCGCCTACCTCACCCGCTTCGTGCGTCGCGGGCGGAGCCTGGTGAGCACGCCGCTCCACGAGGCGTCGGCGCTCTTGGCGAAGATTCGGGTCGAGCGTCGCAAGCTGGCCCCCACCGTCGCTCCGGAGCGAGTCGACGAGGTGGTGGCCTCGCGGCTCGGCACCACCGTGGACGAGATCCAGAGCGTCGAGCAGCGCTTCTCTCAGCGGGACGTGTCGTTCGACGTGCCCACCAGCGATGACGACATGAGCCTCCACGACGTGATCCCGGCGCTCTCGCCGGGGCCTCACGAGGTGGTGGCCACCCACCAGCTCTTGTGCCTGCTCGAGGGGGCGATCGAGACGGCAGAAATGCCGGATGCGGAGCGCCTCGTAGTGCGGCGCCGGCTGCTGTCGGCGCCGGGCGACGAGCCCTCGCTCGCCCAGCTCGCGCGTGAGCTGTCGGTGTCGCGAGAGTGGGCCCGCCGGCTCGAGAAGCGCGGCTTGGCCCGCCTCGCGGGGGCGCTCGAGGCGGTGCGTCGGCACCATGAGCCGGTGCTGCCCGCGGTGGACGAGGCGGTCCTGCGACAGTCGGCGTGAGCCGTGGCCACCGAGCCGAGACGATCGAGGGAGCATCGACGTGATCGAGGTGGAACGGACGCCGAGCTCGGAGCCGGCGGCGACGGGCGCAGCGCGCTTCGTCGCGCTCCGCGCGCGGAGGTCTCGACACGGACCACGCGGCGCCGCGAGTTGACCGAACCTTCTACGGTTATTAGACGATCAGCATGATCACGTTCGACAGCTCTGCCGCCGAGCAGCCCTCCCGCCGGGCTGGCGGCGCGGTGGGGGCGGCGCTCCGGCGGATCGCGGCGGTCGCCGCAGAGCTCCGGCTGCGCGCGGCGGGGAGCTCGCCGCGCGCCTCCGAGCTCACGCAGGGCGGGGCAAGCTCGGCTCGGCGCTTCGGCCGCAGACGACCATGAAACGACGGGGGCTCGTGGTGAATCAACGACTCGAATCGGACCTCTCGCTTTATCCCATCGGGGCGGTCGCCGCCCTCACCGGGCTCACCACCAACACCATCCGCGCGTGGGAGAAGCGCTACCAGGCGGTGACCCCGGCGCGCAGCCCGGCCGGCGGGCGTCGCTACAGCGACGCGGACGTGGAGCGGCTTCAGCTCTTGCGGCGGCTCACGCAAGCGGGCTGCTCGATCGGCGCGGTGGCGACGCTGCCCACCGACGAGCTCCGTGGTCGGCTCGGACAGTTTGGGCTGCCCTCACCGGCAGGGGTGGCGGGCGGCGCGAGCACGCGCGTCGCGGTGGTGCATCCGAGCCTCGCGGCTCGCCTCGAGCAGCATCCGGAGGCGCGGTGGGAGGTGGTGCTCCGCGCCGCCAGCGTCGCCGAGCTCGAGGCGGCGGCAGCGCCAGAGGAGCGTGACGTCGACGTGCTCCTCGTGGATCTGGAGGCGCTCGGCCCCGACGCGGAGTCGGCGCTGGAGCGCTGCATCGAGCTCACCGGCGCCGAGCAGGCGATCGTGCTGTATCACTTCGCAGCGCGACGCCGGCTCAGCAGCCTCGCCGCCTCGGGGGCGCGGCTGGTGCGCGAGCCGCTGCCCGTCGCCGAGCTTCACCGGCTGCTCGAGCCTCACGTCGCCTCTCGCGCCGAGCGCACCGCGCGCGGGTCGACCGCGCCCGCCCCGGCCCCCCGCGACGAGCCGCGCTTCGACGAGCAAAAGCTCGCGAGGCTGCGCGAGGTGGTCACGCGTCTCGACTGCGAGTGCCCGAACCATCTGGCCACCCTGCTCTGCTCCCTCACCGCGTTCGAGCGGTACTCGCGCCGCTGCGAAGCTCGCGATCCGGTGGATCGTGAGGTGCACCAGACGCTCCGCCTCGGCACCCAGCGGGCGCGCGCGATCATGGAAGACCTGCTCGCCCTGGTGTGCGCACACGATGGCATCGAGCTCTGACGCGCCGCTCGGGCCGCTCCACGCCACCTTTGTCGCCACCCGATGTCATCCGTGTATAGTTTTCGTCTCAAGTCGGTGGCCATGGCTCCTGAACAGCACCTGGAACGCGCGCGTTACTCCATTCGTCTCGCCGCGCGGATGAGCGGGATCTCCGCTCACACCTTGCGCATGTGGGAACGGCGGTACGGCTTCCCCGTGCCCCTGCGCACCGAGGGCGGCGCGCGGCGCTACACCGAGGACGACGTGGCCACGCTCAAGCTGATCTCGCAGGCCCTCGAGCTCGGGTACCGGGCCGGCGACGTCGTCGGCAAGCCCCCCGACAACCTCCGTCGCATGATCGCGGAGCAGAAGCCCTCTGCCGTCGCGACGCCCGCAGCGGGCGAGCCGCCGCAGATCGACAAGGTGCTCGCGGCGCTCGCGCGCGACGATCTCGGCTCGGTGCGCGAGCAGCTGCGACACGCGGTGGCCGCGCTCGGCCCCAAGCGCTTCCTCACCCACTTCGCGCAGCCCCTGGCCCACGAGGTGGGGGAGCGCTGGGCGCGCGGAGAGCTCGCGGTGCGCCAGGAGCACGCTGTCTCGGATCTGCTGACCACCCAAATCCGAACGCTGGTCGCGGGCTTCGAGCTCCCCGACGGCCGCCCGCGGGTGCTCCTCACCACGCTCCCCGACGAGCTCCACGGCCTCGCCCTCGACATGGTGGCGCTCTTCCTCGCCCTGCATCAAGCCGGTCCCCGCTCGCTCGGGATCTCCACCCCCGTGCACGAGATCGCCCAGGCCGCCATCGCCCTCGACGTCGACGTCGTCGGGCTCTCGATCTCCGGCGCTACCCCCGCCGCGACCGTGGCGCAGGCCGTGAGCGCGCTGTTGGCCGAGCTCCCACGCCGCGTGGAGGTGTGGGTCGGCGGCGGTGGCGCCCGCAGCGAGGAGCTGCGGACGCTCGAGGCGCGCACGACCGCGAGCTGGGAGGAGGTCGCGCGCGAAATCACACGGTGGCGAACCCAGCACGGCGGTCGTTCTTAGACAATATTTGAACAATTCGATCTCCTTCCCCTTGTGTGTCTCGTCAAAAGATATACATCAAGGGCATGCGCAGCGATGCTCGAGGGATGGGGTGGTACGTGACGGGGTGGCTCGCGGTGGCGAGCGCCCTCACCGGAGGCGAGCTCTCGGCCCAGGAGCAGACGCAGCGACCCGCGGCTGCGGAGGCCTCCGCGGAGCTCGCGCGGGCCGATGTCGCCGCCGACGACGACGACGCAGCGGACCCAGCGGACCCGGCGGACTCAGCGGGCCCAGCGCAAGGGGGCGCCCGCGAGCAGCTCGCTCTGCTCGCCGCGCTCCGGGCGGAGTCTCTCGCCACCCGCCGTGAGCTCCAGACCTCGGTGCTCGTCTCCGGCATCGCCAGCATCGCCATCGGGGTGGGTCTGGCCATCCCCGGAGAGCTCGATCAAGGGCTTCGATTCGCGGGCTTCAACACCCTCGCGTTCGGCGCCGTGAACACCCTCGTGGGGGGGATCGCCCTCGCCGGCATCGCCGAGGAGGCGGCCTGGGAGAGCCGGCAGAGCCCCCGCACGCTCGCCGAGCAGCAGCGCTACCAGGATCACGCGCTGGCCGACGAGAGCCGCGAGGCGTGGGGACACGGCATCAACCTCGGTCTCGCCGGCGCCTACGGCGCGATCGGGGGGATGGCGGTGGTGGTGTCGCAGCTCGACGTCGCGCATCCCAACCGCTGGCTCGGCAGCGGCGTCGCCATCCTCGCTCAGGCCGCCCACCTCGCCGCCGTCGATCTGGTGGGGACGCTCACGGCGCGCGCCTTCGAGCGCCGCATGCGGGCCCTGTCACCGACCGTGGCCTTCGATCCGATCACCGGCGCGGGCGTCGCCGGCGCCCAGTTCCAGACCGAGCTCTGACGTCCCGGCCCAAGCCGGCGCGAGGCCCGAGGGCCGCGCCCGCCACGGTCACGATTCGATGCGGTGTGCGACGTGGATCGCGACCGCAGTGGGCGGCCTTTGGGTCGACCCTCCTCGAGAACCCCTACACGACACCTCGAAAGACACGACCATGATGAAATCAACCTTTGCCATCGCCGCCATCGTCTCGCTCAACGTCGGGTGCACGAGCGCCGAGCCAGCCCCCGTGAAGACCGCCGACGACACCGGCCAAGAGGCGCCGTCGGGCGCGGAGGCCACCGCGGACATCGTCGACACCGCCGTCGCGGCCGGTTCGTTCGAGACGCTCGTGGCGGCCGTGAAGGCGGCGGACCTCGTCGACACGCTCAAGGGCGAGGGTCCGTTCACCGTGTTCGCTCCCACCGACGAGGCCTTCGCCAAGCTCCCCGCGGGCACGGTGGACGACCTGCTCAAGCCCGAGAACAAAGACAAGCTGAAGGCCGTGCTCACCTACCACGTGGTGTCCGGCAAGGTGACCGCGGCCCAGGTGTCCGGGATGACCGAGGCGGTCACCGTGCAGGGCGACGCGGTGAGCATTCAGGCTGCGGACGGGACGGTGAAGGTGGGGCCGGCCACCGTGGTGAAGGCCGACATCCAGTGCACGAACGGCATCATCCACGTGATCGACACGGTGTTGATCCCCGAGTGATGGGCCCGTCCCACTCCAACCGATGAGGTCCCCCATGCGATTGAATGAGGCGAAGATCCTTGCACGCGCCAAGCTCCCCACCGCTCACGGCGACCTCTCGATCTACGCGTTCGAAGGTCTCGGCGATGGCCTCGAGCACGTGGCGGTGGTGCGCGGTGAGGTGGACGGGGCGGTTCGTCTGCCGACGCGCGTCCACTCGCAGTGCATCACCGGCGACGTGCTCGCGTCACGCCGATGCGACTGCCGGGAGCAGCTCGAGCTGAGCCTCCAACGCATCGCGGCGCTCGAGCGCGGTCTCGTGCTCTACCTGCGTCAGGAGGGGCGTGGGATCGGTCTCGTGAACAAGATCCGCGCTTACGCGCTCCAGGACGCTGGCCTCGACACGGTCGAGGCCAACCGCGCGCTCGGCTTCGAGGACGACGAGCGCGACTACACCGCCGCCGCCGAGATGCTGCGCTGCCTCGGCGTGCGGTCGGTGCTCCTCATGACCAACAACCCCGACAAGGTGGCGCAGCTCCGGCAGCGCGGCGTCGAGGTGGTGGGGCGCCTACCGCACCAGGTGACGCCCAACGAGCACAACGCGTTCTACCTCGCCACCAAGGCAGAGAAGAGCGGCCACCTGCTCGATCCTATCACGAGCCCGAGGAGGCATGATGTCATCGATCCTTCCCACGACCCCCGAACCTGCGCGCTCAACGTCTGATTTCGCGGTGGAGCTGTTCTACGACGGCGACTGCCCGCTCTGCATGCGCGAGGTGCGCCTGATGCGACGCCTCGACAAGGCAGGCGTGCTCCGGCTCACCGATCTGCACACCGTCGGGTCGGACGACGTCGAGGGGCGCTCCTTCGAGGCGCTGATGGCGCGGATGCACGGGCGGCTCCGCGACGGGCGCTGGGTCACCGGCGTGGAGGTGTTTCGCCAGGCCTACGCCGCGGTAGGCTTCCGGCGCCTCGTGGCCATCTCACGGCTCCCCGGCGTCCGCCAGCTGCTCGACCTCGCGTACCACGTGTTCGCCAAGAACCGCCTCCGGCTCACCGGTCGCTGCGACGAGGGGCGCTGTGAGGTGCCGCGGCGCCGGGCTCGGCGCGTGGACGGCGCTCTGGCGGACCACGGCTGAGCCAACCTCTGGAGGCCCCGCTCAGCGTCCACACACGCTGACGTCGACGCCCGCGACGCTGGCGCCCTGACAGGTGCCACCGTCGCAGTCGGCGTCGGTGTGACAGCGCGACTGCTCGTTGGGCTCGCACACGCTCTTGCACGCGGTGGCGCCGATGTCGCCGCAGCAGGAGCCGCCGCTGCAGTCCTCGGGGCCGTCGCAGCTGAACGCGGCGATCCCCACCGGACAGTTGGTGGCGCAGTAGGGGGCGGTGTCCTCGCTGGCGAGATCGAGGCAACACTCGAACGTACAGCTCCCCGCGTCTCCGCAGGCCACGCCGGCGAGCGGATCGACGCTGCTCGTGCCCCCCTCCCCGGGAGCGCCGTCGATGACCGCTTTGCCACCGCAGGCCGCGAGCGCGAGCCCGAGACTCAAGAGACCGAACGAGCGCCGGGCTCTCGCGAAGCGGGCTGGGGTGTTGGGGCCCCGAGCGCCACACGGCGGGAGGGAGGCCCCGCGCGCAGCGTGGGGGGAGGGTAGGGCAGCACCCTCCGAGAAGCTCAGAAGGAAGCCGAGCCACGAGGCGCGCGCGCGACGGGGCTGCCGGGGCGGGCCGTGGGGCGTTGATGTCGTGGCCGTGAGCGGAGCGTGCAGCACAGTGCGCCGAGCTTAGCGGAAAAGCGCGCCTCGGCGGCGGCCAAGCGCCCCCGACGTTCGTCGCCCCCCCACGCCCGCTAGCCGCGCAGCTTGGCGAGCACGTCGAGCACGGCCTCTGCGCGCGGGATGTCGCTCATCGACTCGCCCGCGTGGCGCTCTCGGATCACCCCCTCCCGATCGATCACGAGCGACAGGGGCATGCGCCCGAGCTTGAGCAGGCGGAACGCCTGATCGTAGCGCTTCGCGACACGGTGATCGGGATCGGCCAGACCCGGGAATGGAATGCGGTGCTCCGCCCAGTACTCGCGATACTTGTCCGCGGCGTCGGGGCCGGTGTTCAGGATCTCGCACTCGAGCGCCTGAAACCGCGGGTACTGCTCACGCAACTGCGCGAGGTGCTTGCGGCAGTACGGTCATATGAACCCTCGGTTGAAGACCAGGTAGACGAGCTTGCCGCGGTGGTCGGAGAGGCTCACGTCGTTGCCGCGAGTGTCGGTCAGCGTGAAGTCGGGCGCGATGTCACCCACCGAAGGAACCTTCATGACGTTTCCATAGCGGTGTGGAGCGCTCGTGTCAGGAGCGCAGGTGCAAGATCGTCGCGCCGCTCAGCCGGCGAACAGCGCGATGTCGGTGGCGGCCGCGAAGGCCATCCGCCGAGCCTCGTCCCACTGGGGGTGGCGCACGATGAGGAAGCCATCGCTCACCAAGGTGTGCTTCCAGTTGCGGCGCTCGGCGCCCACCGGCAGGAGGGCCTCCTCCACGATCCAGCGCCCGTAGCGCTGGCGGAAGTCGTCGAGACCGGTGATGCTCTGGATGCGCCCGTGGCCGGCGGCGCGCTTGAACACGATGGCGCAGTTGTATTTTCGCTCGACGTCGGCCTCGAACTCGTGGTGACACACCGCGCGCGCCCACTCGAGGAACAGATCCGTGTCGCAGGTGTAGTTCATCTGATCGACCAGGTGTGCGCCGCCGGGGCGGGCGCCGATCTCCCCGAACACGGCCTCCCCGCTCGGGGTGAGGAACCACTCCATGTGGGTGAAGCCGTCGTGCATGGCGAGCGCCTCGAGCACCTGGCGACCGAGGGCGAGGCCCCCCTCCAGCTTGTCTTGTGCGAGGTCGCGGACGGTGATGATCACGGGGCTGATCCACTCGTGGGTGCGCGCCTCGAGCGGCTTGGGCAGATACTGGGCCACGTTCTCGAACACCGGGCGGCCCTCGATGCAGATCGTGTCGTACGTGAGCTCCTCGCCCTCCACGTATTCCTCCACGCTCACCTCGGGCACGTGCGCGGAGGCGGCGAGCGCGCGCGCGAGCTCGGCCTCGTCGCCCACCCGGTAGGTGTCGGCGCTGCCGGCGCCGGCGATGGGCTTGACGATGAGCGGGAAGCCGATCTCTTCGGCGGCGGCGCGGGCCTCTTGCACGCTCCGGGCCCGCGCCGCCCGCGGGACCCGCAGGCCCGCCGCCGCGACGCGCTGCTTCATCAGGTCCTTGTCGCGGAAGCCGCGGGCAGTAGACAGGCGCATCCCCGGCACGTCCCAGCGCTCGCGCATCCGGGCCGCGAGCTCCACGAGCACCTCCCAGTTGCAGAGCACCCGGTCGAGGGTGCGCCCGCGGAGCCAGGCGCTCGCGCGCTCGAGCACGTCGTCCTCGTCGAGGATCCGGGGCACCGCGAGGTAGCCCGACAGGTGGCGACGCAGCCCATGCGGGAGCGCCGACTCGGGGGTGTCTCCCACGCCGAACACGCGCACCCCCACCTCCGCGAGGCCGCGCACGTACTGGCGCATCTCGGGGGGATAGGCCGGGTTGAGGAAGAGGACGTCGATGGCTCAAAAATAGCCGCGTCGGCACCCACCACGAAGCGAAACCGACGTGGCGCGCGACGGCGCGTGGTCTTCCTCGCGAGGGCGACGGAAGCGTGCTGGTGAGGACCGTGTCGTCGCGGCTGCGCGTTGACACCAGCATCGGAGGCTGGACAATGACGGAGATGAGGGGAGCATGCCTCTGGATCGCGGCGATGGCTTTGAGCGTCGGCTGCGGCGACGAGGGCGCGGGGTCGCTCGCCCCCACGGCTTCGGTGTCGCCGTCCGTCACGGCGGCGACGACAGCGCTCGTCGACGCACCCAAGACGACGCCGCCGGTCACGCGCGACGGGAGCGCGATCGCGCGCGCGCCCGACGATGCCGCGCTCTACATCGCCGACGAGGATCACGGGGTCGTTCGCCGGCTCGCGCTTCCATTGAGCGCGACGACGAAGGTGGAGACGGTGCCGATGCCCGGCCCGCCTGCGCAGGTGGTGGCGCTCGACGGCAAGGTGCTGGTGACCATCCGCGATCCGGGCCTCTTGCTGATCCTCGCTCCGGACGAGCAGCAGGTGTTGCGGGAGGTGGCGCGCGTGGCGCTCGCGGCGGACGCGTGGGGCCTCGCGGTCAGCGCGGACGAGCAGACCGCGATCGTCAGCAGCGCGTGGACCCATCGGATCACGGGGGTGTCGCTCGCCGAGGCCAAGGTGCGGTGGGAGGTGGACGTCGCGAGGGAGCCACGGGGGGTCACCGTGCTGCCCGACGGTCGGACGGCGTACGTCTCGCATCTGATGGGCGCCGCCCTGACGCGCCTCGAGGGGCTCGAGGGCCCGGCGCCGAAGGTCACCCGCGTCGCGCTGCCCGCGGCCCGCGCTCGCGCTCCCTATGGGCACGCGCTCGAGGCGAGCCTGGGATACTCGCTGGTGAGCTCGCCGGACGGCCAGCGGCTCTACGCACCGCGACACGCGCTGGGCGCGTTGAGCACGCGCTGGGCGACCTGGTGGGGGGTGGGGACCGTCGACGTCCTGCTCACCGCGACCGACGCGCCGCTGGCGCCCGAGCGCACCAAGCCGTCGACGTTTCAACCAGCGGACGGGCAGCCGAGCGCGCTCTTGACGCAGCCCATGGTGAGCGCGCCTCAGATGCCGGTCGCGCGGTCGAGCGCGCGGGTGGTTCAGCCACGCGCCGCGATCTATCGCCAGAGGACGCGGACGCTGCTCGTCGCGTCGGAGGGCAACGACGAGCTCGAGGAGCTCGACGCCACCGGCGTCGAGCCGGCGCTCTTGCCGCTGGTCAGCTACCCGCTCAACGGGCTCGCGCCGGGCAACGGCCGCGTCTACGAAGACCCCAACGATTCGCTCTCGACGAAGATCCGTTGCCGCGCCCCGAGCGGCGTCGTGCTCTCGAGAGACGAGCGCGACGCCTTCGTGTTCTGCCGCTCCACCTATGACCTGGCCGTCGTCGCGTTGCGAGACGAGCCGACGCTTCACGGGGTGAGGGTGCCCGGTGCACCACGGCTGTTGATCGCGCTCGGGGACGATCCGCTGCTCGCGGGCGTGCAGAAGGGCGACTCGCTGTATCGAAACCGCGAGGCGGCGGCGCTCGGCCGTCGGCTGTTCTACGACGCCACCGACGAGACGATGAGCGAGGGGATGGGTTGCGCCGGCTGCCACCCCGAAGGGAGGGACGACGGTCGGATCTGGCTCGAGGTGGCAGAGCGCGATGGGTCGCGGTTCTTCGTCGCCGAGGCCGTTCAGATCGCTCACGGTTTTCGGATTGGTTTTCGGGTGGAAGACCGGGAGCCAAGTGGGGAGGGGGAGGCACCCCGGGCGCGCCAGACCCCGATGCTCGCGGGGCGCGTCGACGCGAAGGGGCCCTACGGGTGGGAGGGTGAGGACGTCGATCTCGCGGCGCGCTTGCGCTCGGGATTCGCGCTGCACCGGTTCGGCGGCGCCGAGCGCTCGGGCAGCGACGTCGACGCACGGACGTTGATGCTCGGCGCCTTCCTCCGCAAAGGGCTCGCCGTACCCCCGCGCTTGTCGAGGGAGCTCACCGAGCTCGAGCAGCGAGGCAAGGCGATCTTCACGAGCGCGGCCACCGAGTGCGCGACCTGCCACCCACCGGCGACCGGCTACACCGATCGTGTGCCGATGCCGACGGGTATCCCCCAGCTGAGCGGGCACCTCGACGAGAGCAAGGTGAAGTTCAAGACGCCTTCGCTCGCGTTCGTGGGGGGCACGCCGCCGTACTTTCACAATGGGAGCGCGCCGACCCTCGAGGACCTCGTGAGGGAGAACGGTGACCGGATGGGCAAGACTCGACACTTGAGCCAAGAGGAGCAGGCTGCGCTGGTCGCATTCCTGAAGACGCTGTGATGTCGCGCTCACCGCTCGTCGCAACCGCCCTCGCCGCGACCGCTCTGGTCGCCTTTGCAGGACCGGCCCGTTCGCAGAAGCCTGCGCCCTCGGCCAGCGCCTCGGCGTCGCCTCCCGGGGGGACACAGCGCGCCGCTCCGGCGGGCACGCCGCTCGAGAAGGCGCGCGTGCCCACCGAGAAGTCACCGCCGCCGACCGCCACCGAGTGGGAGGGGGCCACCGAGGTCGCGCTGATGCGCCCGCTTCCCCCGACCTGCTCGGCGCACCTCGTCCGCGAGTGGCTACGCATTCGCTGCGAATCGACGGCACGAGGTCTGACGCAGATCAGCGGGCCTCGCGAGGGCACCAGCTTCTACGCGCACGAACAGCACTGGGACCACGCGATGGGCGTCCACGTCGCGGGTCGGTGCGAGGTGCTCTTCCCGCTGCGACGGGGCGAGCGTCGCGTCTTGGAGCTTGTCGGCCATCTGTATGGGATCACGGGCACGATCAGCGTGTCGGCCCAGTGGCTGGACGACCAGCCCGGACCATGGGTGACGGCGCTCGCCGACGCCGAGTTCTTCGCCGGCCCTTACTGACGCATCGGGGGGGGGCGAAGCGCCGGCGCCTTCACGCGCGGCGCGGATCCGTGATACGCGCTCGCCGCCATGCGTCACGTCGTCTTCATCGCGCCGTTCCCCGCCGAGACCACCCTGCGCTTCGCCCGCGCCACCAAGGCGCTCGCCGACGTGCGGGTGACGGGGGTGGTGCACACCCCACCAGGGGGCGAGGACGCGCGCCTCTTCGACGACATGGCCAAGGCGGAGCGGCCGATGGAGCTCGACGATCTACGGGCCGGGGTGGCTCGGCTCGCCAAGGTGCACGGCCCGCCTCATCGCATCATCGGGCTGCTCGAGCCGCTGCAGGTGGAGCTCGCGATGCTGCGCGCCGAGTTCGGGGTCGCTGGCACCGACGTCGCGACGGCCGAGCTCTTTCGCGACAAGGCCAAGATGAAGGACGCCCTGCGCGACGCCGGCCTGCCCTGCGCTCGCCATCAGGTGGTGACGGGCTGGGACGAGGCGGCTTCCTTCGCCCAGGCGGTGGGTTTCCCGGTGGTGGTAAAACCCCCCGCGGGGATGGGCTGCAAGGCTACCTGGCGGATCCACTCGCTCGAGCACCTCCGCTCGGCCTTCTCCGCGATGCGCCCCACCGCCTCACGGCCGATGCTGGCCGAGGAGATGCTTCGCGGGCGCGAGCACAGCCTCGAGACCATCACCGTGGGCGGCGAGGTGAAGCTGAGCTCGATCACCACCTACCACCCCACGCCGCTCGAGGTGATGGAGAACCCCTGGATTCAGTGGGTGGTCATCGCGCCGCGCGAGGTGGACGGCCCCGCCTTCGCCGACGCCCACGAGCTCGGTCGCCGCGCCATCGTCGCCCTCGGCCTCGAGAGCGGGATGACGCACATGGAGTGGTTTCGCCGCGAGGATGGCTCCCTCGCCATCGGCGAGATCGCGGCCCGTCCGCCGGGCGCGAACATCGCGCGCATGACCGGCCTCGCCCACGACACGAGCATGTACCGCGCCTGGGCCCGCGCCGTCGTCGACGACGCCTTCGACGGCCCTTGGGAGCGCAAGTACGCGGTCGGCGCGGCGTTCCTCCGCGGGATGGGCCAGGGGCGAGTGCTCGCCGTCGACGGGGTGCGCCGGGTGCACGAGGCCATCGGGGAGCTCGTGGTGGAGTCGAAGCTCCCGGTGATCGGCGCCCCCAAGAGCGACAGCTACGAGGGTGACGGCTACGTGATCGTGCGCCACCCGGACACCGCGGTCGTGGAGCGGGCGCTCTCGCAGGTGATCGATCGGGTGCGGGTGTACTACGGCTGAGGCGCTTCGGTTGTGCGTATCCGCCTGCCTGGATTTTGGCTACTGTGCGACGGTTGAACATCCTCTTCGTCAGTGCGGAGGTGGCTCCCTTCGCAAAAACCGGCGGCTTGGGGGACGTGGCGGCGGCGCTGCCTCGACACTTACACGAGCGCGGCCACGACGTGCGGGTCTTCGTGCCCCTCTACCGGCGCACGCGGCAGGGTGGGTTCCGCTTCGAGCCGGTGCCGGAGCTCAGCGAGCTTCGGGTGCGTCTCGGGCCCCACGTGGTGCGCTTCTCGGTGGTGCGCTCCACGCTGCCCGGGAGCCCGCTGCCCATCTACTTCGTCGACTGCCCCGCGCTCTACGACCGCGACGGGATCTACACCAACGATGGCGACGAGCACCGCCGCTTCATCGTGCTCACCTGGGCCGCGCTCATCGCGTGTCAGCACCTCCGGTTCGCGCCGGACATCGCGCACGCCAACGACTGGCAGACCGCGCTCCTGCCGCTGGTGCTCGAGACCCGCTTTGCGTGGGACAAGGCTTGTTTCGGGCAGACGCGCACGGTGCTCACCATCCACAACCTGGCCCACCAGGGCGCGTTTCGGCCCTATGTTCTCGCCGACACCGGCCTCTCCGACTCCACGCACCTGTTTCATCAGGACCAGCTGCGGGGAGGCGTGGTGAACTTCCTGCTCACCGGCATCCTCTACGCGAACGCGGTGACCACCGTGAGCCCCACCTACGCCCGCGAGATCCAGACCGACGAGATGGGCGTGGGCCTCGGCGGCTTCCTGCGCGAGCGGAGCTCGACGGTGATCGGGGTGCTGAACGGCATCGACGAGGCGGAGTGGAACCCGGAGACGGACGCGCTCATCCCTCGTCGCTACGGCCTCGCTACGCTCGGGGACAAGGTGTGGAACAAGAAGGCCCTCCTCGAGTCGATGGGCTTGCCGTTCGCGGAGCACGTGCCGGTGGCGGGGATCGTGTCGCGGCTCGCGTTCCAGAAGGGGCTGGAGCTGGTGCTCGAGGCGCTGCCGCCGCTCCTCTCGCGTGGCTCGTTGCAGCTGGTGGTGCTCGGGAGCGGGGCGTCGCGGTACGAGGAGGCCTTCGCCGCGCTCCAGCGCCGCTTCCCACGACAGGTGTGCTTCTACCGGGGCTTTCAGAACCGGCTCGCGCACCTCATCGAGGCCGGGGCCGACATGTTCCTCATGCCCTCGCGGTACGAGCCGTGCGGGCTCAACCAGCTCTACAGCCTGCGCTACGGCACGGTGCCCATCGTGCGCAAGACCGGGGGCCTCGCCGACAGCGTGGCGCCCTTCGACCCGGCGAGCGGGCGCGGCACCGGGTTCGTGTTCGAGAGCTTCGACGCCGAGGGCCTGGGCTGGGCCCTCCGGCAGGCGCTCCAGCTGTGGCCCCTGCGCGAGCGCTGGCGCCGCCTCCAAGAGAACGGAATGCGGCAGGATTTTTCGTGGGGGCGGCAAGTTGAAATCTATGAAGCGCTGTACCGCCGTGTGATGGAGTTGTGAGACCGTGAACGCTCGCAGGGCACCGCATGAGACTGGCACTGCTTGAAAGGGCGACGGAGTGAGCATGGACGTCATCCTCGTTGAGCCGATGTTTCCGCGGAACCAGCGCGAGTTCGCGCGGGCGCTCGCGGCGGTGGGGGCGCGCGTGATCGGCATCGGCGAGCGACCCAAGGAGGCCCTCGACGCCGAGCTCCGGCAGTGGCTGTACCACTACGAGCAGATCTCCAACGTGTGCAACGAAGAGGAGCTCGAGCGCGCGGTGCGCTGGTGTCAGAAACGCGCGCGGGTGCAGCGGCTCGAGGCCACCATCGAGGCCCACGTGATGACCGCGGCCAAGGTGCGCGAGCGCTGTGGCATCCCCGGCACGAGCGTGGAGACCGCGTTCTTGTGTCGCGACAAGCCTGCGATGAAGGAGGTGCTGCGCGGCGCGGGGATCCCCTGCGCGCAGTCGACGGGGGCCACGAGCGCAGCGGAGGCGCGCGCGTTCGCCGCGCGCGTGGGGTTTCCGCTCGTGCTCAAGCCGGTGGACGCAGCGGGGGCGGCGGGGACGTACCGCGTCGACGACGCGGCGGAGCTCGAGCAGGCCATCGTGAATACGCGCCTCGAGGCGGGGGCGCGCGTCGCTATCGAAGAGTTCATCGAGGGCCACGAGGGCTTCTACGACACGCTCACGATCGGGGGCCGCGTCGTCCACGAGTTCGTGTGCCACTACTACCCGAACGTGCTCGAGGCGATGCGCAAGCGCTGGATCTCGCCCCAGTTCATCAGCACCAACCGCATCGACGCGGCGCCCGGCTACCGTCAGCTCAAAGAGCTCGGCAAGAAGGTGATCGACACCTTCCACATCGGCACCAGCGCCACCCACATGGAGTGGTTCTATGGGCCGAAGGGCCTCAAGTTCTCGGAGATCGGCTGCCGGCCCCCGGGCGTCGGCTGTTGGGATCTCTACTGCGCCGGCAACGACGTCGATCTCTATCGCGAGTGGGCGATGGCGGTGGTGCACGGGCGACCGGGGGAGGAGCTGTCGCGGCGCTATGCGGCCGGCATCATCGCGCTGCGGCCCGACCGCGACGGCGTCATCAGCCACTACGAAGGGGTGGAGGAGCTGCATCGCGCCTTCGGGCAGTGGGTGATCAAGGCGCACCTGCCGCCGCCGGGCACGCCCACCCAACCGGTAGAGGGCGGCTACATGGCCAACGCCTGGGTTCAAATGAAACACCCCGACTACGACGAGCTCCGCCGTATTCTCGACACGGTGGGCCAGACCCTGAAGGTGCGCGCTCGATGACGGTGGTGTTGCTCGGTCCGCAGCGCTTCGAGCCCACGGTGGCCGACGCGGCGCGCGCCATCGGCGTGAACGGTCGCATCGCCCTCGTCACCGCCGGCTGGCAGGAGCGCGAGGCAGAGGACGAGGATCTGTCCGCCCACCTCGGGGGGCGCACCGTGAACCTCGAGCTCCACCGCCGGGCCGACGAGGTGTTTCGCCGCGACGGCGAGCTCGCCGAGGCCTATCGGGCGCGGCAGGTGCGCCTACGTCAGATGCAAGACTTCTACCGCGTGAGGATGGAGTTTCTGGTGGAGGCGGCCCACGTGGTCGCGCAGCGCGCGGCGCCGCCGGAGCTGTTGGCGGAGGAGGCCAAGCTCTCGGTGCAGGCGATGCGGGTGCTCGACCGGCACCACATCGCGCGCTGCCACGCCATCCACAACGCGTTCTGGCAGGAGCACGACCGCGAGGCCCGGCCCCACATCGCCGAGCAGCGCGAGGCGATCCGCAACAAGCTCGAGGGCTGTGACGCGCTCGCCATCGCCGGGGGGCACGTGGCCACCATCCTCAACCGCATGCGCCTGTTCGAGGTGGCCAAGATGCTCGGCGGGCGCCCCCTCCTCGCGTGGTCGGCGGGCGCCATGGCGGTGACGCAACACGTGGTGCTGTTCAACGACTTTGGCCCCCAAGGCCCGGCCGCCCCGGAGCTCCTCGACGGTGGCCTCGGGCTCCTCGAGCGCGTGGTGGCGCTCCCCAACCCCGACAAGCGGCTGCGGCTCGACGACGCGGAGCGGGTCGCCCTCTTCGCGCAGCGCTTTCGACCAGCGCGCTGCTTGGCGCTGCCGCGGCGCTCGTGGGTGGTGTTTCGCGACGGGGCGCCGGGCGAGGCTCATGGCGTCAAGTGTCTCGAGCAGGACGGCAGCGTGCACCTGTGGGAAGGAGCGGCGACGTGAGCGATCGGCTGGCGATCAACAAGCTGATGGCCAACCGGCCGGTCACCCCCGAGCGGGTGGACGCGTTCTTGCGCGGGCACAGCTTCCCGCTGGTGGAGGGCCCGAGCGTCACCTTCGTGTTTCGCGGCAAGGCCGACGGGGTGGTGCTGCGCCACTGGATCTACGGCCTGGAGTCGGCCCAGCCGCTCGAGCGCGTGCCGGACACCGATTTGTTCTACCGGATCGTGGAGCTGCCGCCGCGCTCGCGCGTCGAGTACAAGCTCGAGATCTGGCGCGGTGATCAATCGGAGTGGATCCGCGATCCGCTCAACAACAAGCTCGCGCGGGATCCGTTCGGCGCCAACTCGGTGGCCCATGGTGAGGGGTATGAGGTGCCCGAGTGGACGTTGCCCGACGCCGAGTCGCGGCCAGGCACGCTCGAGCCTTTCGAGCTCGAGAGCGCGGCCCTCGCGGGCAAGCGGAGGGGCTCGATCTACTACCCGGCGCGCTACCGCAAGAGCCGGCACTACCCCTTGGTGGTGGTGCACGATGGCAGCGACTACCTGAAGTTTACGGCGATGAAGACGGTGCTCGACAACCTGATCCACCGCCTGGTCATCCCCGACATCATCGTGTGTTTTCTCGACTCACCGGATCGGCTGAAGGAGTACGCGGCCTTCGAGCCTCACGCGCGCTTCGTCACCGAGGAGCTCGTGCCCCACCTCGAGTCGCGTCTGCCCCTCGAGGCACGGCCGCAGCGTCGCTGTTTGATGGGCGCGAGCTTCGGGGCGGTGGCCGCCCTCTCCACCGCCTGGACCTACCCCAAGTTCTGGGGACGGCTGCTCCTTCAGTCGGGATCGTTCGCGTTTACCGACATCGGCCGCAACAACCGCCGCGGCCCGCTGTTCGATCCGGTGGTGTCGTTCATCAATCGCTTCCGGAGCGACATCAAGCCGATCAGCGAGCGGCTCTACGTGAGCTGTGGGATCTACGAGTCGCTCATCTACGAGAACCGGTCGCTGGTGCCGCTGCTCGACGCGAGCGGCATGCAGGTGCGCTTCGTGGAGTCACGGGACGGTCACAACTGGGAGAACTGGCGGGATCGACTGCAAGACGGGCTCTCTTGGCTCTTCCGCGGGCCGGCCATGTTGGTCTACGAATGAGCCCCTTCGCGCCGGAGCGCGCCAGCGGGCGCGGGGTTTTCGACAACAACGAGGAGGGAGCCTCCGCGGGCGACCGCCGAGGACGAGGAATCGAATGGCAACGGTGACACGCAAGATTGGACTCTCGCTCGGAGCCGACGTGTGCTGGCCCTTGTGCTTCGAGCACATGATGCGGCGCCTGGATCTGGCGATCCCGCTCGGGGACGACACGGTGCGCTTCGAGGTGGAGCGGGTGACCATCGAGCCCTTCGACCTCAAGAAGCCGTGTCGCTTCGATCTGGTGATCGATCGGCTGACGCACTGGTACCACACGAGCCGCGAGTGGATAAAGAAGGCCGTCATCATGAACGGGCTCTACGTGTTCAACAACCCGTGGTCCGTGCAGTCGATGGAGAAGCACACCGCTTACTGCGCGATGATGCACCTCGGGATGCCGATCCCCGAGACGTGGATGGTGCCGCCGAAGTCGTACGAGCCCACCGCCGATCTGCGGCCCACGCTCCAGCGCTACGCCAAGCTGTTCGACCTCGGCAAGGTGGGGGAGCACGTGGGCTACCCGCTCATCATGAAGCCGTACGACGGCGGCGGGTGGCGCTCGGTGACCAAGGTGGACGACGAGAAGGCGCTGCGGCAGGCCTACGAGGCGAGCGGGAAGCTCGTGATGCACGTGCAGGCGGCGGTCGAGCCGAGCGAAGACTTCGTGCGCTGCATCGGCTTCGGCCCCCAGACGCGCCTGGTGCGCTACGACGTGAAGGCGCCGCTCCACGACCGCTACCAGATGGATCAGCGCTTCCTGTCGGAGGAGGACGCGGCCCTCATCCGCGACACCACCCTCACCATCAACACCTTCTTCGGCTGGGAGTTCAACAGCTGCGAGCTGATGCTCGGGGGCGGGGTGTGGCACCCCATCGATTTCGCGAACGCCTGCCCCGACTCGCAGGTGACGTCGCTGCACTACCACTTCCCGTGGCTCGTGAAGGCGTATCTTCGGTGGGCCATCTACTGCGCCGCCACCAAGCGTCCGATGCGGCGAAACCTCGACTGGGAGCCTTACTATCGCATCGCCGCCGAGGAGCACGTGCCGTACCGAGAGCGCCTGTCGCGCTACGCGGCCATCGCCCACGAGCGCCTGGAGACCGAGCGCTTTCAGGAGTTTTGCGCCCAGCACCTCGCGCACCTCGACGAGGTGACGTGGGAGTTCTTCGCGAGCCAGGAGGCGAGAGACGCCATCCGCCAGAAGGTGGCGGCGCTCTACCCGGACAACGAGGTGGACACGTTCACCGACCTGTTCTGGCAGCGCATCCAGCGCTGGCGCGACGAGAACCCACGCGGGGAGGACGCATGAGCCATCTGCGCGCGCGTTGGTACTCGCACCGGGTGGGGCGAGAGGTGACCCTCTCGCGCTGGGGCTCATTCGGTCAGCCGGTGTTGATCTTCCCCACCGCGGGAGGCGACGCGGAGGAGATCGAGCGGTTCTTGGTGATCCGAGCCCTCGAGCCGCTCATCGGCGCGGGGCGCATCAAGATCTACTCCTGCGACTCGGTGGCGGGGCAGGCATGGTTCTCCCACGAGGGCACGCTCGGCCACCGGATGTGGCTGATGAGCCAGTTTCAGGAGTATGTGCGCTACGAGGTGGCGCCCGCGATCCAAGAAGACTGCCGAAGCCACGGCATCCCGATCTGGACTGCCGGCGCGTCGATCGGCGCGCTGCACGCGGTGGCGATGGTGTGTCGCTACCCCGACGCCTTCGAGCGCGCGTTGGCGATGAGCGGCACCTACGATCTGATGAAGTTCACGGGCACCGATCAGTACACGCTCGACTATCACTTCGCCTGTCCGATGCGCTTCGTGCCGCTCCTCGACGAGGGCAGCGAGCAGCTCGCGCGGGCGCGCCGCAACTTCGTGATGCTCACGTCCGGCGCCGGCCGCTGGGAGGACATGGGGGAGACGTGGCGCATGGCGGGCGTGCTCGGGAGCCGCGGGATCCCGAACTGGGTGGAGCCGTGGGGCCCCGACTGGGATCACGACTGGCCGACCTGGCGCGCGATGCTCCCCAAGTACCTCGGGGCCTGGACGCACCGCTGACCCGCCGAGCGCCGCGTGCGTGTGCCGCGCGAACGGCGCTGCGCCGCGAGTTGGTGGTCAGTTGCCGCCGCTGCCGCCCGCGCCACCCTGGGCCGCACAGTTGCTGCACTCGGTGGTCTGGGGGTTGGCGGTCTCCGCCTCGATGCAGCTTCCGAGCGCGATGGCGGCGAGGGCTCCGGCGCTGCCCACGCCTCCCGCGGTCGCGAGCTCCGAGCCGCAGAGCGCGTTGATGCAGGTGAGGTCCGACGCATCCGAGTCGCAGAAGTCGCGCACGCAGCGCCCGAGCTCCAGGCAGCCGGTGATGGCGCAGCAGCCGTCCCACTCGGTCATGCACTCGCTCTCGCCGCAGGCCTCGCAGTCCCCGATCGCGGTGCAGCTCGCGCCTCCGCCTTGTCCGCCAGCGCCGCCTTGTCCGCCAGCGCCGCCTTGTCCGCCAGCGCCGCCCTGGGCCGCGCAGCTCGTGCACTCGGTGGTCTGGGGGTTGGCGAGCTCGGCCTCGATGCAGGTGCCGAGCGCGATGGCACCCAGCGCGCCGGGGCCGCCCACACCCCCCGCGGTGGCGAGCTCGGTCGCGCAGAAGGAGTTGATGCAAGTGAGATCGAGCGCGTCCGAGTTGCAGAAGTCGCGCACGCAGCGCCCGAGCGCGAGGCAGCCGGTGGTGGCGCAGCAGCTGTTCCACTGGGTCGCGCACTCGCTCTCGCCGCAGGCCTCGCAGTCGCCGATGGCGCTGCAGCTCGGCGTCCCGCCTTGGCCGCCTTGTCCGTTGCCGCCGGTGCTCGCGCCGCCGCTACCGCCGGTGGCGCCGCCGCTGCCGCCCGCGCTCGGTCCGGCCCCGCTGCCCGGTCCAGGGCCCGGACCGGGACCCGCGGTCATGCCGCCGCCGCCGTTCGACGAGGTCGACGTTGGATCTCCGCTGCTCGTCTCGTCGGTCTCGCCGCTCTTGGCGCAGGCGTAGGGCATGAAGGCTCCGAGGAGGAGCACGGCGAACGAGAGCTTGGCGAGACGCATGGCGGCGACCCCTTAGCTCACTTTCGGAGAGCCGCCAATCTCGGCGCGGCGGCGGCGCGCGTCCGCTTCACACAACTTCACGGTGGCGACACGTCCCGGACAGCTCCCGGGGTCAGGTTGGACTGGAGACGATGACCGACCTCGCGTTCCTCTTGCCGCTCCGTCGTCAGCTCGGCGTGGCCCGTAGAACGGGCCCGGGGCGCGGGCCCGTTCTCGTCGACGAGGCGGGCAGGGTGAGGCACCATGGTCGCCATGATCGAGCTCATCTGCACGAAGACGTGAGGTACGTGCCGCAAGGCGGTCGCCTTGCTGGAAGACAAGGGCGTGGCCTTTCGCTACCGGGAGTACACCCGGGAGCGGCTGACCCCGCCCGAGATCGAGCGACTGCTGCAGCTCTTGGGGCTCGAGCCCGAGGACGTGCTGCGCAAGAGCGACAAGGCCTACACCGCGGCGGGTCTCACCGGCAGCGAGACGGCGGCGGAGCTCGTAGAGCTCATGGCGCAGCATCCCACCCTGCTCCAGCGCCCCATCGCGGTGCTCGGCGACAAGGCCGTGCTCTGTCGGCCGGTCGACAATCTCCTCGAGCTCATTACGTGAGCTGACGATCACCCAAAATGGCGAGCCCGCGTGCATCGCGGCCCGCAGAAAGTACACTCTACCCATGTCGCTTCTCGCTCGTCTCCGTCGTCCCCGCCTGCTCCTCGCCTCCTCGCTCGTCGTGGCGTCTCTCGGCGTCGCCGCTTGTGTGAGCGGCACCGATGAGCCTCCGCCGCCCCCCGCCGAAGCACAGAAGGAGCGGTGGAGGAGCCCGGTGAGCGTGGTCGTCGAGACGGCGCTCGAGCGCGGGGAGCTCACCGCCGAACAGCACGCCACCATCACCGCCGTCGGCGCGCGCTTCGAGGCCGATCGCGAGCGCCGCCACGAGCTCCGTGAGCGTCTGCGGGTCGCGGCGAGCGATGTCGTGCGCGTCGGCACCACCGAATCGGAGGTGTTCGACAAGGCGATGAAGGAGGCGGTCGAGGCCATGGAGGCCCACATGACCCTCACCGCGGACGCGGTCGCGGAGGTCCACGGCGCGCTCGAGCCGAGCCAGCGCGCGCTCGTCGGCGACGCTCTGCGCGAGCGGCTCGCCGCGCGCTACGAGCGAAAGGCCGACCGCGCCAACAAGAAGGTGCGCTTCAAGAAGGTGGCCGCGCACCTCGCGCTCAGCGGCGTCCAGATCGACGAGCTGAAGCAGCTCAAGAAGGAGCTCATCGGCGACAAGAAGGAGCTCCGGCCGACGCGTGAGGAGCTCGAGGCATTGATCGACGCCTTCGAGGGCGAGCCGGGCGCCTTCCGGCTCGCGGTGTCCAACTTCCACGGAGAGAAGCTCGAGCTCTTGCGGCAGGGCAGCGTCCGCGTGGGCAAGCACGCCGACACCGCCCTGTCGCTCCTCTCCGCGGAGCAGCGCGATGTGCTCGCGGATCTCATCGAGCTCGGTCCGGAAGAAGCAGGCCTCGCCGAGTAGGCTCGGGCGCTCCCGTCACGGCCGTCACGGGGGGTCGCGCGTGGGGCTGACACGGGGGGCGTCGCGGAGCTCCTCGGGGCGAATGCACTCGCGGACGGCGGCCCGCGCGAGCATCTGCGAGGCGATGGGGAGGGTGGCGAGGAGCATGACGACGATGACGCACACCCGCAACCACACTGCGGTCGAGCCCGCCTCGAGGGCGGTGCCGATCAGGATGAGGCCGAGCGCGAGGGTGGTCGACTTCGTGGCCGCGTGCTGCCGGGCGAGCGCGTCCTGCAAACGGAACAGGCCGAGCGCCGACACCACGAGGAGCACGACGCCGGCGCCTGCCATGACGAGGGCGAGGAAGGTCATGGCAGGAGCTCCTCGGGGGAGTGCGTCGTCTCCCCCTCGTCTTCGTGGTCGGCGTCGTGCGCGGGGGGGGGCCGCTCGGCCGAGGCGTCGATGAGTCGCGACCAGACGATGGTGGCGATGAAGCCGGTGAGCGACATGCCCACCCCCACGTCGAGGAAGAGCTCGCGGCCGGTGACCAGCGCTGCCGCCGCGGTGAGCGCGACCGTCGCAGAGAACAGGATGTCGAGCGCGACGATGCGGTCGGCCTCGCACGGCCCGAGCCGGAGCCTCACCAGGGCGAGCGCCATCGCGACGCAGGCCCCAGCGACGATGCCGAGCGCCAGCATCAGTCCTCGCGCCTCGCTGGCATGATGCGCCGCAGGGGGAGCTCGAAGCGGTGGTGGATGTCGTGGGCCACCGCGGTCGGATTGGAGGCGTCGAGGAGATGGAGGAGCATGCACCCTTGTTCGAAGTCGACGTCGATGGCGGTGGTGCCCGGGGTGAGGGTGATGAGCGCGGCGAGGGTGGCGACGCCGCGCGGGCTGAGCTCGGCGAACACGATCCGGAGCAGCCCGGGGTTCGGTCGACGGCCTGGCCGCACGATGAACCACGCGGTGGATAGACCGGAGGCGAGCACCTGTCCCAAGAACACGAGGAAGAGGTGGAGCGCGGTGGTGACGCGACCGATCATGGCGCACCTCCCAAGAGCGCGCCCTCGGCGGCCGACGCAAACACGATGAGCTGCTCGGGGGCCAGGCCGATGAGGAGCGTCACCACGGCGAGGGCGCCGGTGGCGACGAAGGCGGGGCGGACGGTGGCGGGGCGCGGGCACTCCCAGCTCGGATCGGGGTGCCGTCTCCAGAACGCGCCAAACCAGATTTTGGTCATCGAGTAGAGCGTGAGCATGCCCACCGAGAGCGCGATCGCGGCGAGCCCGAAGCGGCCTTGCACCAGCGTCTCTTGCACCATGAGGAGCTTGGCCCAGAAGCCCGACAGGGGGGGGATGCCCACCAGCGACAGCGCCGGGATCGCGAAGAGCACGGCGAGCCCAGGGTGCGCCGCGTAGAGCCCGCCCGTCTTGCGGAGGTCGTAGCTGCCGGTGTGGCGGAACACGAGGGCCGCGATGAGGAACAGGTTGGCCTTCACGACGATGTGGTGCACCACATAGAAGATCGTGGCCACGTGCGCCGCGGGCGACGCGAGGGCGATGCCGAGGAGCATGTAGCCGATCTGACTGATGATGTGGAACGCGAGGATGCGCCGCATGTCCCAGTGGTACGCCGCGCCGAGAACGCCCACGACCATGGTCGCGGCCGCGATCCACATCAGGGCCTCGAGGATGTAGCTTGGCGCCACCGGGAACACGGTGGCGAACAGGCGCAGGAGCGCGTAGACGCCGACCTTGGTGAGGAGGCCTGCGAAGAGGGCCAGGATCGGCGCGGGGAGCGAAGGGTACGAGGCGGGGAGCCACCCGTAGACGGGGAAGGCGCCGGCCTTCACGAGGAACGCGAGCGCGATGAGCGTGACGAAGGGGGCGAGGCGCGCCGGGTCGGTGGCTTGCGCGGCGGCGGCGAGCGCGCCGAAGCCGAGGTGGCCGGTCGCGCCGTAGAGGAACGCGATGCCGAGCAACAGGAACAGGGTGCCGAGCGCGTTCAGCACGAAGTACTTCAAGGTGGCGTCGAGCTGCCGCGTCGCGGCGCGATGCGCGATGAGGCCGAGGGAGCACACCAGCATCAGCTCGAACCACACGTAGAGGTTGAAGATGTCGCCGGTGAGGAACGCGCCGCTCACCGCCGCGAACAGGCCATGCAACAGCGGCAACAGCCCTGGGGACGCGGGGGCCGGATCCGCCGACGAGAGCTGAAAGGTGAGCGCGCTGGCCGCGATGAGCGCGGTGACCAGCACCATGCCAGCGCCGAGGGGATCGGCCACGATCTCGATGCCGAACGGGGCCTCCCAGTTGCCCATCGCGGCGCGGAGCGTGCCCTCCCGCATCACCTGCTGAAACAGCGCGCTCGCGCAGGCGAAGAACAGCGCGACGCCGCCGAGGCTGATCCATCCCTGGAGGCGCGGCCGCGAGGCGCTGAGCGCGGCGAGGAGCGCGGTGCCGAGGGGCACGAGGAGCGGGGCGAGCAAGAGCGCGTTCACGGAGCCACCTCGTCGCGCTCTTCGAGGGCGGGGGCGCCGTCGGTGTCGGGGGGCGGCTCGGCCGCGCGGAGGGCGTGGCTGTCGGCGACGCCCGTGAGCTGCTTGATGGTGAGCATCGTGACGAGGGAGTAGCAGGTGAGCGAGAAGCCGATGACGATCGCGGTGAGCACCAGGGCCTGCGGCAGGGGGGAGGCGCCGAGCGTCAACGTCTCCGCCCCCGGGGGGATCACCGGCGGCGCGCTGGTGGTGACCCGGCCCGCCGCGAGCACGACCACGTTGGCGGCCGCGGCGAGGAGCGACACGCCCACCACGCAGCGCAACAGATCACGCGAGAGCGTGCAGTACACACCGGCCGCGACGGTGGCGCCGACGCCGAGGGCGAGGAGCAGGATCATCCGCCCTCCGTCGCGTTCGACGCCGCTCCCGCGGTGTCGAGGAACACCGTGGGGGGCTCGTCGATCTCCAGCGCGCGGGCACAGAGCGCCCCCAGCGCCCCCCACACCGCGCCATACACCCCGAGATCGAAGAGCAAGACGGTGGAGACGTCGAGCTCGGTGACAACGAGCGGGAGCTTCATCCACGCGTGGGTCATGTAGGGCTTGCCCACGGCGAGCGCGGGCAGCCCGCTCGCGAGCGACAGGAGCACCGAGGCGGCGGCGAGGCGCCACGGCCGGAGCGGCATGCGGCGCTCGGCGAAGCGCGCCCCCCGCGCCACGGCCAGCATGGAGGTGGCGGCGACCGCGACCATCCCTGCGATGAAGCCGCCTCCTGGCTCGTTGTGCCCGCGCAGGAGGATCAGCACCGAGCACACGAGCAGCACCGGGTAGAGGATCGGCACCGCCTCGTCGAGCAGGAGGGCGGTGCGGCTCGTGCCGAGGATGCGCCCGCGGCGGCTCGACGCAGGCCCGCGCCGCCAGCGGTCGCGCAGCAGCGTCAAGAGCGGCACCGAGGCGAGGAACGTGGCCAGCACCACGGCGATCTCGCCGAGCGTGTCCACGGCGCGGAAGTCGACGAGGATCACGTTGACCACGTTGCGCCCATGGGCGTCGGGCACGGAGCGCTCGGAGAAGAAGGTGGTGAGCGCGGGATCGGGGCTCTCGGCGTGGGCCAGCAGCATCAAGAGCGCGGTGAGGCCGCCGCACGCGAGGCCCAAGCCGATGCGCATCGCCGTGTGCCACGCTGGCAGCCGCGGCGGGACCACCGGATCGAGGCGCCGCACCCGCAACAGGATCGCGGCGATGACGACCACGAAGGCGACCTCCACCGTGAGCTGCGTGAAGGCCACGTCGGGCGCGCCGACGAAGACGAACACGAGGGCGCTCGCGAGGCCGGCGACGCCGCTGACGAGCAGCATGACGAACGAGCTGCGGACGAGGCACACGAACAAGGCGGAGCCGACGAGCATCACCACCGCCGCCGTGACCCCGAGCACCGAAGGGCTGCTCATGCTCCCGTGGTCGGCGGCGGGCCCAAGGGTGAGCGCGGACAGGGCCGGCGACTTTAGCACCACGACGCCGAGCGTCACGAGCACGAACACGAAGATGGTCGCCGCGTAGGTCGAGAGGCGCCCGCGCTGGAGCGCCCGCGTCAGCCGCGACGCGGTCCACGGGACGATGGCCATGAAGGCCTCGTACCAGCCCGAGGCGCGCGCGATCTGCGGCGCCGAGAGCTCCTTCTGCGCTTGGTGCAGGCGATCCCACGCGAGGAAGATCGCGACTCCCAGGGCGAGGACGATGGCGAGGGCCGTGACGCTCGCGCCCGGATCGTTGCGCGCCTCGGCGAGCGGCATCGCGTGTCCCATCGACTCGGCGGCGTGGGTGAGGAGCGACTGGAGCAGCGCGGGAAACATCCCGAAGACGATCCCGAGCGACGCGATCACGAGGGGAGGTAGCCAGGTCGCGGGCGACCCCTCGTGCGCGTGCGCGGGGCGGACCTCGGTGTCACGTCCGCCCCAGAAGATCCGCACCGTCGCCACCCCAGCCGCGGCGAAGGAGGCGGCGCTCACGAACACGCCCGCGTAAGCCACCCAGCGGAAGACCTCGGCGTCGGCCTTGGCCACCTTGATGACGTCCTTCGCGATGAAGCCGAACGACAGCGGGATCCCGGCCATCGACAAGCCGGCCAGGCAGCCCGCGGCGGCGGTGAAGGGCATGCGTCGGCCGAGCCCCTGCAAGGCGTCGATGAGCCGCGTGCCGGTCGCGTGATCGACGTTGCCGGCGACGAAGAAGAGCGGCGCCTTGTAGAGCGCGTGGGCGAGGAGGAAGGCCGCGGTGGCCGTCGCCGCGCCATCCCCGGGGAGACCGATGAGCATCACCAGGGTCCCCAGCGCCGACACCGTCGACCAGGCGAGGATGCGCTTGAGGTCGCGCTCACGGATGGTGAGCACCATGGCCCACACGGAGGTGAAGCCCCCTACCGTGACGAGCGTGAGCTGCCAGAGGCGCTCGTCCTGGAACGCGGGGTGGAGGCGCGCGAGGAGGTACACCCCGAGCTTCACCATGGTGGCCGAGTGCAGGTAGGCGCTCACCGGGGTGGGGGCCGCCATCGCCCCCGGCAGCCAGAAGTGGAAGGGGAACTGGGCCGACTTCGTGAACGCGCCCACGAACAGGCACACGAGCGCGCTCGAGACGAGCGGGTGTCCGCGCCAGTCGTGCGCGCTCGCGAGCAAGGTCTGGATCGACGTGGTGCCGGCCACGTGGGCGAGCATCAAGATGCCGGCGAGCATCACCAGGCCACCGCCGGCGGTGACGATGAGGGCCTGTTGCGCCGACTTCCGGCTGGTCTCGTCTTCGTGCTTGAAGCCGACGAGCAGGAACGAGGTGACGCTGGTCAGCTCCCAGAACACGAACAGCACCACCAGATCGTCGGCGGTGACGCAGCCGATCATCGCGACCATGAAGGCAGTGAGCAACGTGAACAGGCGCCCTCGCGCAGGGACGCCCGCCATGTAGCCGGCGGCGTAGACGAACACGAGCGCGCCGATCCCGGTGATCAAGAGCAACATGAGCAGCCCGAGGGAGTCGAGCCGAAACGCGAGGTCGACGCCCAGCGTCGGGATCCAAGGGCGCTCCATCGTGAGCGGGATGCGGCCGGTCGAGAACGCGTGAAGGGCGAGGAGGAAGACGGTGAGCGGCAACAGGGCGAGCAACCCCAGACGAGACGGTGCGCTTGTGTGTTTGCTCCCGGCCATGCTCAAACTCGCCGCGGTGAAGGGGATGTCCGCGATTTCACCGTGTTGCGTTCCCTTGGGTGTGCCGACCGGCGAGGTGAGTCAACCCGATCCGGCACGACGGCGCCGTTCCCGGCGTCGCGCCTACCAGAGGCTGCCGTCGCGCCACTCCCGGATGAGGACGACGACGAGGAAGGCGGCCGCGAGGGCGACCGCGGCGATCGCGGCCCAGAGCGCCAGCACGAAGACGGTGGCGGGAAGGGTCACGGGGTCTCCTTGGGCGCGCGCAGGTCAGCCAGCGCCGACCACTCGAAGGTGTGCGGATACAAGCGGCCGGCGAGGACGCAGAGCATGGAGACGGCGCCGGAGACGAGCGCGGCCGTGTACCAGCCCACCAAGAAGTACGAGGTGAGCCCCGCCGCGGTGCCGAGGACCATGCCGGCCGTGGCCGCGTGGCGGTTGGCGGTCGGCCAGTAGAGGCCGGCGGCGATCGGCCAGATGGTGGACGCGACGAAGGCTCCGGTGAAGGCGATCACCCTCGCCAGGGTGGCGAGCTTGGGCCAACAGAGCGCGATGGAGAGCAAGCCCAGCGCGACGACGAGCCCGCGCGCTGCGGTGCGGAGCTCCTCGGCGGTGGCGTGGGGGCGAAGCACGCGGCGGTAGAGGTCTTCGACCAACAGATCGGAGGTGGCGGCGAGCAGAGAGTCGAGCGACGAGGCGAGGGACGAGAAGATGACGACGAAGGTGAGCACGGCGCCGGCCTTGCCGAGCACGCTCGCGGCCACCAGCGGTCCGACCATGTCGAGCTTCGGCACGTTGAGCCCGAGAGCGGGGGCGGTGAGGGCGACGGCGCCGGCAGCGACGGGGACCGGCAGCCACGCGAGGCCGGCGATGAGGTAGGCGCGGAACCCGACCCCCTTGCGGAACGCGAGCGCACGCGACCACCACACGTTGCTGTGGAAGATCTCGCCGAGACCGAAGAGCAGGTTGTTGAACAGGAACATGATCGACGCCGGCATCAGCAGGTCGAGCAGCGCCGGGCGCTCGGCTTGCAGCGTGGCGTGCACCTCGCTGGGGGGCATCGCGGTGAACACCACCGCCCCGACGACGACCAGACCGAGGAGGATGAGCAGGCTCTGGATGAAGTCGGTGCCGATGACCGCGTGGAGGCCTCCGAGGAGGGTGTAGCTCACGCACACCACGGTGATGACCACCATGCCGTAGTGGTACGGAATGCCTGTGAGCGCCTCGAGCAGCACGCCGCCGGCCATCCCCATGCTCACCAGCCACCCCAGGCCGTAGAGCAAGGAGATGGCGAGGAAGACGATCCACGTCGCGGTGCCGTAGCGCACGCGCACGAAGTCGCCGCTCGTGTAGCCGTGCGGCATGAGGTGCTTGATGCGCTCGGCCATGGGCGCGAAGAGGATCAGACCCACGGCCCCGAGCGAGTAGCCCACCATGCCCCAGACGCCGAAGCGGTAGGCTACCTCGGGCGCGGCCATGGTGGTGTTCGAGGTGACCCACGTCGCCATCGCGGTCGCCGTCCCGAGCGCGAGGCCGATGTTCCGGCCGGCGAGGACGTGGCCATCGAAGGTGTCGCCGCGCTTGCCCCAGACGTAGCCGAGCGCGATCCACACCACCGAGAAAGCGGCGAGGATGAGCCACCCCGTGGAAGGCGCGAGCGCCGCGTCGTTCACCCTAGCTCTCCGCGGCGGTGGGCGCGGTGGCCGCGCACGATGAGCACGACGGTGGCGAGCGTCACGACAAGACCGAAGCCGAAGAACACGAACGCCAACGAGAGCGGGTAGGGGACGACGAGCACGCTGCACGGCTCGCTCCACGCCCTCTCGACCCCGTCCTCCACGAGCGCCACCTGGTAGCCGTACTCTCCGCCGGTCCGACCGGTCACGGTGCTGCCGCGCTGAGGCCCCTCGTACAGGGTGGTGACCGCGTCGTCGGCCCCGGGGCGCTCCACGAGGCGAAAGACGGCGCCGTCGGGGCCCGTCCAGCTCAGCGCGAAGTCGCCGCTCCGCTGGGCGCCCTCGTGCGTGTCCGCCCCTCGGGGGCAGGTGATCGTGAGCTCACTCATCGACCGGCTCGTCCCCGTTGCGGGCGCTCCGTGTCGGCGCGCGTGACGGCGGTGCGCATTCCCCTCGCTAGCAAGAGAAGGTATTGAGTTCAAATCATTTGAGTCGAAAGCAATTGTTCGGGCGCAGGACACGTGCATTCCGCGGCTGGGTTGCGGTCGGACCTCCGCGGCTGGGTCGCCGCGCTCGGTCGCTGGGTCGGACCTCCGCTGACCTCCGCGCCGCCTCGGTGGCGGCCGCCATGGCGGACGGCGGCGCGCGCCACCCTCGGTCGGACCTCCGCGTGGTTGGACCTCCGCGCTCGGGTGACGCGTCTATTCGCTGGCGGGGGCCGCTGGCTTCGTTGGGTAGAAGTCGCCCTTGGCGCTGAAGAAGAGGAGGAGATAGGGCAGCGCCGGGCTGACGCTTCGGTCTTCGAGGCCGCCGGCAGGGGCGTTGCCGGTGCGATAGCGGTGGGCGGCCCACCACTGCGCGAGCACCCCGACGGTGGGTGCGTTGAAGCTCGTGGGCGGATCGTCCTCGAAGAACTTGAAGAGGATGGCCGGACCCACGCGATGGGTCGTGACGTTGTCGCCGGCAGGGCCGCTCAAATCGACATCCTCGTCGTAGAACAAGTGCGTGAGCGTGTAACGCGCGCCCACCGTGAGACCGAAGTCGAAGAGGAACAAGACATCCGCGTCGTTCGTCAGCGCCCACCGGTTGTTGGGGAAGAGAACGTCGAGGGCCGGGTCCCAGAAGTAGCCGTCGTCTTGGACGCTGCTCACGCTGCGGAAGTACGCCTTGGTTTCGTTGCGAATGGCGATGGGACCGAAGGCGGCTTGAAGCAGAACGCCGGGCTCGAGGTAGTGACCGGTGGTGACCTCGTTGAGGTCCGCGCGATCATCGAGCGTCTTGTCGTCGAACTCCGCGTTGGGATCGTCGTAGGCCTGCAAGAAGTCGAAGATCCCGTGGCTTCCCATGAACGCGTAGGTCACCCCCAGGCGCACGACGGAGAGCGGCTGCACTTCAACGCGGCCACCGACGTGCGTGAAGGCGGGAGACACGGCGGTGTGCAAGAGAACGGAGGCCTGGCTGTCCTTGTAGAGCTTGCCCGGCTCGTCGATGAGCTGGACACGCCAACCCAGCTCGAAGCGATTGATGAGGCCGAGCGGATTGATGCGCCCGGCCAAGAGGTTCTGCCACACGAACCGGTGCCTGGGAAAGCCCGTGCCCGTTGCGTCGGAAGGGGCGAGTGGGTGCGACGAGTCCGCGTCGACGGTCGTGGCTCGAGCGCCATCGCTCTGCGCGGGGTCGCGGGCGTCGACGGGGTCCATGTCTGCCGAGGGCGTCGTGTCGTCCTCCAGCGAGGAGCCCTCGTCACCCACGGCGGGGTCATCCTCGCCCGCTCTGGGGTCATCCTCGCCCGTTGTCTCAGGCGTCGAGTCCCCGTCCGCGGCGGCCTCGCCGTCTTCCGGCGGGGCGTCATCGACATCCGGCTGCGCGGAGGGCGTCGCGGCACGCGCTGGCGGGGGCGCAGGTTGGGCTCTCGAGGACGCTGCGGCGAGCATCATCGCGAGGCTGAGCAGGGCGAAACGCAAAGGCATGGCCTGTGAGGCTAAAGCGTGTTGACGGCATCTGCCAGCACGGCGCTTCTCGGGCGGCGCCCCGAAGCCTGTTTCCTTCGCAGAAGATCGTTTCACGCGTGAACGCGCACTGAGGGGCGCGACGCCTCGGTGGGAATACGGTAGGGGTCGCGCGGGGGTGGAGCGCGCCGGCGGTCGGCGCGGTCGAAGCATCCCGAGGAGCCCATGACCCTGCACCTGGATCAGACCGAGCACATCCGACAGATCGCGGAGAACCACGCCTGGCTCGAGGGCTCGCTGAGCCCGTATTCGATCGACTCGATGCGCGACGAGCCGGAGGCCATGGCCTTGCTCGTCCGCGAGCTCCACACGCTGCGGAGCAACCAGAACCTCCTCCTGGCCGACCGCCCGAACGCGCTCATGTTGGCCTGCAAGAGCTCGCCCGGATCGCTGGTGCGCACGCTGCGCGATCAGGCGGCCGAGCGCGCCATGTCGTACGCGATGGTCGGCCACTCCTCGGACCCCGTCCCCGGCACCAGCGGCCTCCTCGAGATCGTGCGCCTCGAGTTCGACTGCAAGACCGACGAGCAGATCCGCGAGGGCCTCGCCGCGGGCGTCGACCTCCCTTCAGAGCTCGTCGAGCGCACCCGAGCGACGCTCGTCGCCGACTACCCAGACTTCGACCTCGCCGAGCTCGAGCAGCACCTCGCGGTGCTCTGGCTGAACAACCCGAGCTACGCAGAGGTCTCGTCGTCGCGCCGGGTGGCGCAGACCGTGCGGCTGCTCCAGCTCTGCCAGCGCCGGCGCGGGCTCTTCTTCGACATCGAGCCGACGCCGGACGGCCTCACGCGCGTGTCGCTCGCGGTCGCGAGCCCGCCGCACAAGCGCTTCCTGACCCAGATGCTCGAGCTCGTGAACCGCCTCGATCTGGGCATCAACCGCGCCTACGTGCTCGACCTGCCCAACGGCGAGCAGCCCTACGTGGTCGCGACGTTCTACGTGCGGCCGCGGAGCGGTGACGTGCTCGTCGAGGGCTCGCCGCTGGCCGAGCGCCTCGAGCGGGAGCTCTTCAACACTCAGATCCTGTCCGCCAGCTCGCCCGAGTACCAGAACCTCGTCGTCACCGGCAAGATGAGCGGCGAGGACACCGCGCTCATCTGCGCCTTCGGCGCCTTCTGTCACACGCAGCTCGCCCACGCCCAGCCCGACCGCTTCGACTGGGAGGAGGTGCGCAACGCCTTCGAGGCGAACCCGCGCCTGTCGTCCACCATGGTGGAGCTGTTCCACACCCGCTTCGACTCCGGTCTCGAGAACCGCGAGCAGCTCTGGGCCGAGCGCGTGGCCGAGGCCGAGCGTGCCGTGCGCGACTACAACACCGGACACAAGCACCTCGACGACGTCCGGCGCGAGGTCTTTCGGTGCTGCCTCGCGTTCATTCGCCACACCCTCAAGACGAACTTCTTCGTCAAAGACAAGACTGCGTTCGCGTTCCGCCTCGATCCGGCCTACCTGACGGAGCTCGGGCCCGGCTTCACGGGCGATCTGCCGCCGGAGCTCCCCTTCCGCGTGACCTTCTTCTTCACGCGGTATGCGTTTGGGTTCCATATCGGCTTTTCGGACATCGCGCGTGGTGGTTGGCGCACCGTCATGTGTCGCTCGGACGACGAGTTCCTCACGAACGCGCGCACCTTGTTCCGCGAGAACTTCGTGCTCGCCCATACCCAGCACCTGAAGAACAAGGACATCTACGAGGGCGGCAGCAAGCTCGTCATCCTCATGGACGCGTCCAGGCTGGAGATGGAAGAGCGACCGCAGGAGACCCTGCGCCTCCACAAGATGCAGCGCTCGGTGATCAACGCCTTCCTCGACATCTACGTGACCGACAACGGCGTCGCGAGGAACCCCGCCGTCGTCGACTACTACCGCGAGGACGAGCCCATCGAGCTCGGCCCCGACGAGAACATGCACGACGCGATGGTCGAGGAGATCGCACAGATTTCGAAGCAGCGTGGCTACATTCTCGGCATCGGCGTGATGTCGTCGAAGAAGGTCGGCATCAACCACAAGGAGTTTGGTGTCACCTCGACCGGGGTGGTGCGCTTCGCCGAGATCACGATGCAGGAGCTCGGCATCGACATGCACGCCGAGCCCTTCACCGTGAAGCTCACCGGCGGGCCCAACGGCGACGTGGCCGGCAACGCGATGAGCCTGATTCTGGGCCGGTGCCCACAGGCCAGGCTCGTCTTGATCCTGGACGGCACGGCCGCGCTCTGTGATCCGGAGGGCGCCGACCACACGGAGCTGAAGCGCATCCTGCTTCGCCGGGATCTGGATGCCTTCTCGCCCGAGGCCCTGCACCCGGGCGCGTTCATGCTGTTCAGGACCGGGCGGCGCGTGCACGGCCTGCGCGAGCAGTACCGACGCGTGTCGCGCGCTGCGAGCGGTGAGCTGCGCGAAGACTGGCTCAGCCTCGACGACTTCTCACGGGAGTGGGGCGCGCTCATCTTCACGGTCCCGGCCGACCTCTTCCTCCCCGCCGGCGGGCGCCCGGAGACCATCGACCAAGACAACTGGTCGCGCTTCTTGCTCCGCGACGGCACCCCGTCGGCCCAGGCGATCGTGGAGGGCGCCAACTCCTTCATCACCCCGGCGGCGCGCGTGGAGCTGCAGAAGGCTGGCGTGCTGATCATGCGCGACGCCTCCGCCAACAAGTGCGGCGTGATCTCGTCGTCCTACGAGATCATCGCCAACCTGCTCCTCGACGAGGAGGAATTCCTCGCGACCAAGGCGGCCTACGTGGAGGGTGTGCTGAAGATCTTGGAGAAACGGGCGGCCGACGAAGCTCGTTTGATCTTGAGGCGCCGGCGACAGACCGGGAAGCTCTGCACGGAGATCTCCGACGACGTCAGCAAGGAGATCAACGCGAACTACGCGCGCCTGTTCGCGTTCTTCAGCGCTCGGGCCGAGCTGCCGCTGACCGATCCGTACCGCCGGGCGATCCTCTCGCATCTGCCGCCGCTCTTGCGTGACGCGCCCGAGCGGCTCGCGCAGCTGCCGGCGAAGTACCGAGCGGCCATCCTCGCCGCCGAGATCGGCTCCTCCATGGTCTACCGTGGCGGGGCCGAAGAGGAGTTCGAAGACGCGATCAAGCTGCACCTCGCGCGCCACTTCGGCGCCTGAGCGTTGTGCGGCCCTGAGGGTCACCGGCCGGAGCCGTGAGCGTCGGCCATGAGAAATGGGACGCTGTGGCCACAGGGGCGGAACGGCGGCGTGCCGCGCGCGGCCCGGAGCACCGCGCTCGGGCCGGGTGGTCGCGCGGCGGCGTGCCCCGGGTGCCGGCGCGCCATCGGCGCGGTCGCGTAGGCGCGGTAGATGGGGGCGCCGTGGACGATCGCGGCTTGCGTGGCGGAGACGGTGACGCCGACTCCGCCGGTGGTGCCGAAGTAGGCGGGGAACATGATGTTCGTCTTGTCGGGGCACGCGCCGAGGTTGTGCGGATCGATGTCTTCGCACTCGGGGGTGTCGGCGATGGGATCGGCGTAGTCGCCCGCGAGCTCGGTGGTGTGCGACAGGCCGACGAAGTGACCGAGCTCGTGGACCATCGTCAAGCCGTCGCCGCGCGCGTTGAAGTCGGTGGAGACGGCGAGGGCGATGGCGCTCGTCGCGGTGCCCGTCTCGAGCACGTTGCCAGGGAGCCCAGGGGAGATGCCCCACACCGGATAGCCAGGGAAGGGCTCGACGTGGTTGGACCAGACGACGTGGAGCGCCTGCCCACTCGGTGCGGCCGCCGTTTGCTCGAGCAGCGAGGCGAAGGCACTCTCGCCGATCACCTCGAGGTGCTCGGCGCCGATGGCGTGAAACGTCACCTCGCCGCGCTCGATGCCGAAGAACGCCTCGACGGTCGCGAAGAAGTGCTCGAGGCGCGCCGTGACCGCGGGGTCGCTGCCGGCGTCGGCGGCGGTGATCGCGTGAGCGGGCGTGGGATCGTGGATGATGAGCCCGTCGGGGATGTGGACGTGCAGATCGAGCACCCCGCCGTGAAAGAGGCCGTCGGGCGTGTGCTGCACGTAGACAGCGCCGCTCACTCCGGTGCCCTGCGAGACGAGCCGCCAGGTGCCGGGCGCGGGAGGCGACGTGGTGAGCTGGTCGTTGGCGGGGACGGTGGTGGTGGCGAAGCCCAGGTAGCCGAGCGCGGTGGCGCCGCTGCCACCGAGCGGCATGAACTGATCGTGCACCACGCCGCCGCTGGGATCGAAGAGGCGCGCGATCCCCCAGGTGCCGGGCGAGCTCGAGCGCGTGACCACGTGAAAACCGAGCGCCCCGTCGGGGATGTCGAACCCGATCGGGTCGCCGGCGGCGACCGCGCCCAAGTCGAGCACCAGCGCCTCGGTGGTCCCCGCGCCACCGCCGCCACCTCCGCCGGCGCCTCCGTTGGCGGCGACGCCCCCACCTCCACCCCCGCCGCCGTCGTTGGCGTCGTCGTTGGTCGAGGCTGGGGTCGAGGTGCAGGCGACGGTGACGAGGAGCGCGGCAAAGCCGAGGCAAGGAGCGGGGGGCGGACGTACCGGTCGGGGCATGGTGATGGATTTCGTCGGAGGGGTGGGAGGTGAGGCGTTCGGTGGGAGTTGGGGAGGGGCCCGAGGGGGCCTTGGTCACCGCGGCCAGGGCACCTCTCCCAATGGCAATGCACGTGCCGCCGTAGGTTCGCGAAAGAGCGTCCTCCATGGCTCCGACCGTCACCGGCCGTTAGCGGACTGTCGCACGCGCGCGTTGCCGCTGACGGGCGCCGCTTCTACGCTCTGGCTCGCGTGGTGAAGACCGGGCCGAGCACCAGCATCCATCGCGCGCCGGCGCGACCGTCGGGAGCGCGCACGCGTCCGGCGCTCGTGTGTGCGTACCCCGTGGCCTTGGCGTTCACGCTGCCCGACTCGGGCACCGTGATCGGGCGTGGCTGGCTCGGCGAGCGCGGGCTCGAGGATCGGGAGGTGTCGGGGGCGCACCTCGCGTTCGACCGCGCGGGGGGCAGTCTGCGCGTCCGCGACGTGGGCTCCCGCAATGGCACGTGGGTGAACGGGACACGCCTCGCCCCGAACGAGCAGATCCCGCTCGAGGACGGCGCCGTGCTGCGCCTGGGCCGCACTCTGTTCGTGCTGCGTGAGCGCCTCCTCGGGCCACTCTCCCCCTCGGCGCCGCTCGGGGAGCTCGTGGGTCCGTTCGGGCTGCGGGGCGTGGCCGAAGCACTCGAGGGATTCGCCAAGGCGGCGCCCACCAACGTGCTCGTGACGGGCGAGACCGGCGCGGGCAAGGAGCTCACCGCGCGCGCCCTCGCGGCTGCGTTTCGCCCGGACGCGCCCTTCGCGGCGGTGAACGTGGCGGGCGTGGCCGCGGGCGTGTTCGAGTCGCAGATGTTCGGACACGTCGCGGGCGCCTTCTCGGGGGCCGGTGCGGCGGCCCCTGGCGTGGTGGTCGCCCACGACGGGGGGACGCTGTTCCTCGACGAGATCGGTGAGCTCGAGCTCGGGCTGCAGGCCAAGCTGTTGCGCCTGCTCGACAACCGCGAGGTGATGCCGGTGGGGGCCCAGCGGGCGCGGGAGGTGGACGTGTTGGTGCTGGCCGCGACCAACCGCGACCTCGAGCGCATGGTGGCGGAGGGGAGCTTTCGTCGCGATCTTCTCGCGCGGCTCGCGATGGCCGCGGTGCACGTGCCTGCGCTCCGCGAGCGACCCGAGGACGTGTTCGCGGTGGCGGTCGCGCTGGCAGCGCGCCAGGGCGCGGAGCTGTCGGCCGCGGCGGCCGAGGTGGAGGCCGTGGAGCGGCTGCTGCTCGAGCCGTGGCCCGCCAACGTGCGCGACCTGGCGCGGGTGCTCGCGGCCGTGCGGCGTCGCGATCCGGAGCCTGGGCTCCGCTTGTGGGCCCTCGAGGAGGTGCTCGGCGCACCACCACGCGCGTCACGAGCGCTCACCCGCGACGCGGTGGAGGCGGCGATCGAGGCGGCGGGGGGCAACGTGAGCGCGGCCGCCAAGGCGCTCGGGATCTCGCGCGGGAAGCTCCTGCGGCTGCAGAAGGGCTGGTGAGCGGCCGCGGCAGAGTGCGCGACCAGCGAGCGTTCAGCGGCTCTGGGCGCAGCGGAAGCCGATGGAGCGGCTGCGGGCGAAGGGGGCCGCGGGCAAGCGGCGGGCGGCGCGGATGTCGGAGATTTCGGTGGTGTCCCAGCCGCCTCCCCGCAGCACCCGCCGCGAGTCGCCGCACGCTTTGTTGCCGTAGGGGCAGTAGGCGCTGCTCGTCCACTCCCAGACGTTGCCCGCGAGATCCCACGGGGCGCTCAGGCCCTCGGGGCGGAAGCTCCCCACCGGCGCGGTGGCGGCGCTGCCATCGTCGCCGAGGTGCATCGCGGGCCACGCGCCCTTGCCCACCGCCTCGCGCCGCTCGCTGAGCATCCGGCTGCACTCGAGGCCGCAAGCGTTGAGGAGCTCCGCGCTCGGCGGCGCCTCGCCCCACACATAGCGCCGGCCCTCGGGGCCGCGGGCGGCGAGCTCCCACTCCTCCTCGGTGGGCAGCCGCTTGCCCTGCGCCGCGCAGTACTTCTGAGCGTGGCTGAAGTCGACGCAGTTCACCGGGTGATCCGGCTTGTCGGGTCCGTTGCAGAACGCGCTGTCGAAGTCGCGACCGTTCGGGGTGAGGCCCTCGAGCTCCACGGTTCGTGGCAGCGGGCAGTCGTCGCAGAGTTGGTAAGCGCGAACGGTCACCTCGCTCGCGTCGAGGCAGAAGGAGGTGACGGTGACGGGGTGCAGCGGCATCTCGTCGGTGGGGGTCTCCCCCTGCTCCGGTGAGCCCATCGAGAACGAGGCGCCCTCGATCAAGGTCATGCCGAGGGGACACTCGGAGCTCGCGGGCAAGGTCACGGTGGCGGCGAGGGCCGCGCCGCCGACCGTCGCGGCGGCAGCGGCGGCGAGCAGCAGGCGGCGACGCCGAGGGGGCGCCGGCGTGACCGCGGGGACCTCGCGATCGGGGCTCTGCTTCGCCACCGGCGCGTGGCTCTCGGTGATGTCCTCTTCGTCGGCGGCGCTGTTTCGAGGGGCGCGCCCGAGGCTGGCGGGGCTGGCCGAAGAGGAGGGCTCGGCCGCCGTCGCGGTGGAGGTCGCGGTGGCGGGTGAGCGGGCGAGCGGGCGAGCGGGCGCGGTCTCCGACGGCGGGTCGTCGGTCCCTTCGCTCGGAGGCGCGGCCTTCACCGTGGTCGATAGCTCGAGCGGGGTGGCCATCGGCGTGCCGTCGAGGCGCTCGTCGACCGGATCTGCGAGCGCCGCGAACGCCTCGACCATCGCCGCCGCCGACGTGAAGCGCCCGTCGACGTCGACGCACAGGGCCTTGGCGAACCAGTCGTCGATGGCCCGCGGTAGATCGGGCCGGAGCCGCGAGGCGAGCGTGTAGCGACCGCCGAGCACGGCGGCGCCGACCGCGACGAACGAGCTGCCCTTGAACGGGCGCTCGCCGGTGAGGGCCTCGTACAGGATGATGCCGAGCGCCCAGAGATCGCTGCGCAGATCTACGTCGGCGCGCCCCTCGAGCTGCTCGGGGCTCATGTACGGCGGCGAGCCGAGCACGGTGCCGGTCTCGGTGAGGGCGCCGGTCGCGCTCGGCAGGGGGGCGTCGCCCAACACCTTGGCCACGCCGAAGTCGAGCACCTTCACATAGAGCGGGTGGTCGCGGCTCCCCTCGGTGATGAAGATGTTGTGGGGCTTCACGTCACGATGAACGATGCCCTCGGCGTGGGCGCTCGCGAGCGCGCTCCCCACCTGGCGGGCGAGGGCCTTGGCGGTGGCGAAGCTGAGCCGCCCGCCGCGGTGGAGCAGCTCGTGGAGGGAGAACCCGCGCAACAGCTCCATCACGATGAAGGGCACCGCCTCGTCGACGGCGCCGAAGTCCATCACCCGCACCACATGGGGGTGGGTGATGCGCGCGGCGGCCTTCGCCTCGCGCTCGAAGCGCTTGATGAGCGCCGGATCGGCGGCCGCGCGCTCGGGGCGGATGAGCTTCACCGCCACCTCGGCGTCGAGGCGCAGGTGACGCGCGGCCCAGACCGTGCCCATCCCACCTTGGCCGAGTGGCCTGAGCAGGCGCAACGTGTGCGCGATCACGACGCCGGGCTTCAGCTCGACCAAGGTCTTCGAGTGTAGCACCGCTCGCGCACGGGCTGGCTCCGGCGGTTCGCTCCGGGATCGGCGGCCTCCGTCGTAGCTCGCAGAAATCGCGCGACAAATCTCGTATGACGGGATCGTGACGGGCGAGGCGAGGGGGTCGTGGTAGCCCATCATCATGAGCCAGTCGCTTGCTCGGGCCACGCGTCCGGTGGCCCTCGAGGTTCATGAGCTGTTGCGAGAGATGGACCCGTCGCGGTGGCGCCAGGGCCTCGACGACGCGCTCCGCAGGCGCTGCGAGGCGCTCTGCCGCCGCCTGTCGTCGCTGGTCGGTCGTGGCGAGCCCGAGGCCTCCGTCACCGAGCGGCTCGGTGAGCTGTTGACGGTGCTCAGCGAGCGGGTCCCCGAGCCCGGTCTCCCCGCCGAGGCCCGAAAGGACGCGTGGACCGGCTTCCGCACCCAGCTCTCCGAGGCCTACGAGCTGCTCGGGGTGACCATGCGCAAGGAGGCCGTGCCCATCCCCGCGGTGCGCCCCACGAACTACGTGCGGAGCGCCTGGCACGTCGCCATCAGCGTGGTGCTGGTGGTGCTCGTCGAGGAGGTTCTCACCCGCCGCGCGCTCTGGCTCGTGCCGCTGTGCGTGGCCAGCTCGTTCTGGGCGCTCGAGGGCGTCCGCCAGTTCTCCGAGCACGGGCGCGCGTTCCTCCTCTGGATCTTCGGGCCCATCGCGCATCCGCACGAGAAGTATCGGGTGAACTCGTCCACCTGGTTCGCGACGGCCCTCGTCATCCTCGGGGCGGTGTTCGAGCCGATGTTGTGCGCGGTGGCGCTCATCGCGCTCGGGGTCGGCGATCCTGCGGCGGGGCTCGTGGGCCGCAAGCTCGGTCGGACCAAGCTGGTGGGGCAGCGCTCGCTCGAGGGCTCGCTCGCGATGCTGTTCGTCGCCGGCTTCGCCACCTTCGCGGTGCTCGTTCTCTGGCACGGGACGCTCCCCGTCGGGACCATGCTCGCGGTGTCGGCGGTGGCCTCGCTGGCGGCCACGGTGGCAGAGCTCTTCAGCGGCCCCATCGACGACAACTTCTCGATTCCGTTGGCCGCTGCCGCCGGTGGCTGGCTCGCCTTGAACGGCTCGTTGCTCGTCGGCTGAGCGCGCGCAGCGGCGGGTCTCGCGCCCCTCGCGCCTGCCCTTGTGGTCGCCCTTGCCCTCGGGCATCTTTCCTGGGGATGACCGACACCGAGGCAGCGAGCGCCGAGCGACCGAGCGCCGAGCGACCGAGCGCCGAGCGACCGAGCGCCGAGGAGCCGAGCGCCGAGGAGCCGAGCGCCGAGGAGCCGAGCGCCGAGGAGCCGAGCGACCGAGCGCCGAGCGCCGAGCGACCGAGCGCCAACGCCCCCCCCTCCACGCTTCCTCGTCGCGCGCGCCGCGCGGGCCTGTGCCTCGCGTGTTGGGCGCTCGCGGCCACGGTGCTCCTGTCGACGAACGACGCGCCCGGCACCGTGTCCGAGCAGCGCGCGCGCCTCCCGCCCCCGGCCGACTGCGGCGACGATCCCATCGTGGGCTACTGGCGCTCGCATCAACACTATCCTCAAGACCTCGACTGGACCGAGTTTACCCTCGTGATCAAGCGCGTCGCGGGGAGCGAGACCGAGCTGTTGGGCGAGATCGAGAATCACGCTTGGAAGGGCGGTGCGGAGCGCGAGCAGCCGGGCCGCTGTGGTCCGGAGCAGCCGTACCGGGTGCGCGTCAAGATGCCCGCCAAGGGGGAGATCGTCGACGACGTGGTGCGCTTCGAAGGCACCAGCTGGAAGCTCGACGAGGTGGTGTGCGGCGATCTCCCGCTCGGCTGGTACTACAACCTCGATCGCTTCACGGGGAAGATCGATCCCAAGATCCAAGAGTTTCAGTCGGTGAACAACGACGGCGGTCGCATGGTGAATCACCCCACGGTGTTTCGCCGCATCCGTTGCCTGGATGGGCCACCGAGCCCGAGCGTCGACATCAAGCCGCCGCCGATCTTCCCCGAGCGCTCGTCGGGGTGCGGCTGCTCGCTGGCCGTGGGTCGATGACGACGAACGCGAGCCAGCCGAGGAGGGAGGCGCGCGCGCGCACGCGCCGGCTGCGTGCGCGCCTCCAGCAGGGCGTCGACGTGTTCCCGTTCACCGGCGCGGGGTTGCTCCTCACGGGCGCGAGCGCCGTCGCGTTCTTCTTGTATGGCTTCGGCAAGATCGATCTCATCTTGCTCGGGGTGGGCGCGGTGGGGCTTGGCCTCGGCGCGCTCTGCCTGTTGCTCACGGTGATCGCTGCGCTCCTTACCTGGAGGAGCCTCCGGCGGTTGCCCGCCGGTGAAGGGGTGCGCCTCGAGTGTGGCTACTGGACGACCACCGGCTTCTCGGTGCCGAGCCTCTGGTACCTGCCGTTCGTGACCGCCACGTGGCGCTGGCGGCGACCGGACGCGCGGGTGCGCCAGCAGCGACGAGGGGGCAGGGCGTACGAGGAGGTGTTCCCGGAGCGGCGCGGCCTCAGCAACGCGATCGAGCGCCACTTCGAGATCGGCGACATCTTCGGCCTGTGCAAGATCTCCTTCGTCTCGCGCCAGACCGCCACCGTGCGGTGTCTACCCTGGGTCGGCTCGCTCCGAGCGCTGCACGTGGTGCGCGGCATGGCCAAGGGCGACGACATCTCGCACCCCGAAGGGCCGGCCGAAGGCGACCGCTACGACATGCGCCACTACCACGCCGGCGACCCGATCCGCTTCATCTTGTGGAAGGTGTTCGCCAAGTCGCGCGACCTCATCATCCGCACCCCGGAGCGCGCACTGAGCCCGGCCAAGAAGACGGCGGTGTACATGGTGGCCGACGTCACCGACGAGCCGGCGGCGGGAGCGGCGCGCACCGCGATCGACGTGGACGCGTTCGGTGGTGACTGGGTGCTCGGGGCCGATGGGACCGCCGAGGTGACCCGGGTGAAGGGGCGCGCCCTCGAGCTGCTCGCGCAGTCGGCCAACGTGGAGCGTTCGCAGGGGGGGGCCGGCCTGTCGAGCTTCCTCGCGGAGGCGGCGCCCGGCTCGATGGCCCGGGCGGTGGTGTTCGTCCCCGCGACGCCGGGACCTTGGCTCGAGCGCGTCGCCCACGCCGCGCGCAGCGACACCGCCGGCCGCGTGTCGTTCATCGTGGGGATCGACGGAGTCGATCACGGCTCGGGCCGCGGCCGACTCGGAGAGCTCATGCTCGGCCCCGCGCCACCCCCGCGCCGCGGCGAGGACGAGTCGCCCCTCACCATCCCGCGCTCCGCGGAGTTGTCGCAGGTGGTGAAGACCCTCGGCAAGAACGTGCTGGTGGTCGACCGCATTCGCGGCCAGATTTTCACTCCCGCCCAGCTCAAGCTCACCCCGCGCTGACCCGCGAGCGACGCCCAGCGCACCCCCCACGCCCAGCTCACCACGCCATGCAGCCTCCCCCCGGCCTCTCTCAGGGCAGCCCCGTGTGGCTCGACGCCGCCGGCGGCAAGGCCTCGACGAAGGCCTTCGCGCGGGCGCGGCGGCGGAGCCTGTGGCGAGGCTTCCGGCACCCGATCCGGATCGGGGTGATGGGGCTGTCGGCGATGGCGCTCAGCTGGAACCTGGTGGGCCTGTTCGTCGCGTTCGTGGCCGGCTGTGCCGCCGCCGGTGGGGTCGCGGTGGGGGAGATCCTCGGCCGGAGCAAGGTGCGCCTGCCCGTCATCCTCGGTGGCGCCGCGCTGGGCGGCGCGCTCTTCTGGCTCGCGTCGCTGGGCGCGACCCACACCACGTGGGCGGCCTCGGCGCTCGGCCCTGGCCCGGCGCTCGTGGCCTCGGTGATGTTGCGCTTCGGAGGCTGGGCGTTCTTTCCGGTGCTGGCGCTGCGCGCGGTGGCCGCGCGCAGACCCTCGCTCGTCGCGCTGGAGGTGATCGCGGTGGCGTCGGCGGTGGCGGTGCTCTTCGCGGCGCACCGGGGCGGCATCATCTCGCGACCCTTCTGGCTCAGCGACTGGGCGTGGCGGGCCGGCCTCGATCCGGCCTACGTGCTGCTCGCGGTGGGGGGCCTCACCGTGCTCGTCCTCACCGCGATGATGGTGGCCGAGACGGGGCGCCGCATCACCTGGATGAGCGTGCTCGCCCTCCCTTTGATGGCGCTGCTCGTGATCACCTTCCTCGACGTGAGCGGCTTGCCCAAGCCGAAGCCCGACAGCGAGCTCGGCCTCACCGACAAGAGCGAGAAGGAGACCGCGACCCCCTCGCAACCACCGCCCTCCACCACCACCACCGGGACCGCACCGCCCGACGATCCGCGGGGCACGCCGTCCGCCGCGCCCTCCAGCGCCAACAGCGCGGAGCCGTCGCCGTCGTCCGGTCCGTCTGCCTCGCAGCCGGAGCCCCGCCCCGACACGAGCGGACCCCAACCCCAACCCCAACCCCAACCTCAGCCTCAGCCTCAGCCTCAGCCTCCGCAGCCGACCGATCAGGTGGACGACTCGGACGACGAGACGGACAACCGAAACGCCCCCATCGCGGTGGTGCTCCTCGGCGACGACTACTCGCCGCCCGCGCAGAGCTACTACTTCCGACAAGAGGTGCTCAGCCACTACAACGGCTTCCGCCTCGTGGCGCCGGTGCGCTCGGGAGTGGATCGCGACGCCATCACGGAGTTTCCCGCCGCCAAGCTCGAGGTGGACGAGCGGCCTCCCGGGCGCGACCGGCGCCGCGTGAAGAGCGAGGTGGCGCTGCTCATCGAGCACAAGCAGCCCTTTGGGCTCGAGAGCCCGGTGACGCTCGAGCCGCGGCAGAACCCCAACCCCCAGCGCTTCGTGCGTGCGTACGGGGTGGAGTCGCTCTCCATGGCCGTGAGCTACGGCGAGCTCCTCGGGAGGACGGCCGGCGATCCCGGCTGGCCCGACGACGTGCGGAAGTACTACCTCGTGACCTCTCCCGACCCACGCTTTTACGAGCTCGCCCTCGAGATCGTGAGCGAGCTGCCGGAGGACAAGCGCGCCGATCCGTTCCTGGCCGCCCTCGCGGTGAAGCGCTGGATGGACAAGAACCTCGTCTACTCCACCAGGGAGCGCCACAGCGGGGTGGCGGATCCCACCGCCGACTTCCTGTTTGGCAACCGCATCGGCTATTGCGTGCACTTCGCGCACGCTGCGGTGTTCATGTGGCGGAGCCTCGGCCTCCCCGCGCGGGCTTCGGCCGGCTACATGGTGGCGGAGGACAACCGCGAGGGCTCGAGCATCCTCATCCGCGCCGGCGACGCCCACGCGTGGCCCGAGCTCTACCTCGAGGGCATCGGCTGGGTGGTGCTCGACATCACGGCCGAGCGGAACCTCGATCCGCAGGGCTCGCCGCCCGACAAGGAGCTCCAGCGCAAGCTCAGCGAGCTCGCGCGACAGAAGCCGCCCGGCGCGGAGCGGGCCGAAGACCTGGACGCCTCGCCCTTGTCCCTCCCGAGCATCTGGCTCGTGCTCGCGGTGCTGGCTGCGAGCGCGCTCGTGGTGCTCTACGCGATCAAGATCTGGCGCCGCCTGGTGTTCGCCATCGCCGGACCGCGCGCCATGACACGGGTCGGCTACCGCTTGGCCCTCGATCTGCTGGCGGAGGTGGGCCTCACCCGTGAGCTCGGGGAGTCGCGCGAGCACTTCGCGCGGCGCGTGGAGGCTCAGGTTCCCTCGTTCACCGAGCTCACCCGCATGCACCAGGCGGCGCGGTGGGGTAACCCTGCCATCCCTCCCCACGAGCGCGAGGAGTTCTCGCGCGCGCGGTGGAAGGAGGCGCTCCGCCGGCTGCGGAGCGAACGCAAGACCGTCACCACAACCACCAAGCGGGTGTTGCATTGGCTCAACCCCGCGTCGTTCGTGGCGTCGCGATGAGAGGAAGAGCATGAGCGCAGACAGAGACATGGACGACATCGGCGGCGAGCGGATCCAGAGCAAGTACATCACCGAGGAGAAGGCCCCGCCCATCACCGACTTCGAGGGCGCCTTCGGCGTCTACGCCCGCATCCGCAACCGCCTGCAGGCGGCGGTGAGGGGGCGCGACGACGTGATCGAGCTCATCATCATCGCCGTGCTCGCCGACGGTCACGTGCTGCTCGAAGACTTCCCCGGCTCGGGCAAGACCACGCTCGCCAAGGCTCTCGGCGACAGCATCATCGACGACATGCCGCACGATGACATCGTGGCCATTCGCCGCATTCAGTTCACGCCCGACCTCTTGCCGTCGGACGTGACGGGGACCACGGTGTTCGACCCCAACACCAACCGGTTCTTCTTCCGGCCCGGGCCCCTGTTCGCGCACATCGTGCTCGCCGACGAGATCAACCGCACCTCGCCCAAGGTGCAGAGCGCGCTGCTCGAGGCGATGGCCGAGAAGCAGACCACCGTCGACAACCGCACCCGAAAGCTCGACGATCTGTTCCTGGTGATCGCGACCCAGAATCCGCTCGATCTGGCCGGCACCTTCCCGCTCCCGAGCGCCCAGCTCGATCGGTTCCTCTTCAAGATCCGGATGGTCCACATCGCTCCGGAGCACGAGCTCGAGATCTTGCGCAACCTGAAGACCATCCGCGACGACCGCGACGATCTCCCGCGGGTGACCCGTGGCGAGATCCTCGACGCACGCAAGGTCGCCCTCGAGCAGGTGCACGTCGATCCCAAGGTGCACGAGGCGCTCGTGAACATCGGGCAACGCACCCGTCAGGATCCGCGCATCCTGCAGGGGGCCTCGACCCGCTCGCTGGTGCTCGCCCTGCCCGCGCTGCAGGCGCGCGCGCTCACCCAGCAGCGCAACTACGTCACCGCCGACGACATCTACGTGCTCGCGGAGAAGGTGTTCACGCACCGGCTCGAGTTTGCGCCGGGGGTCGACTTCCCGGAGGGCGTGGTGCGCGAGTGTTGCCAACAAGAGCTCGAGAAGCTGGTGCAAGCGAGCATGCAGCGATGACGGCGCCGCGGGCTCCGTCGGCGCGCCGCTCGTGGCTGTGGCTCGAGCTGGTGGTGCTCGTGTGCGCGCTCTCGGTCGTGCGCGGCTCGGTGTCGCGTGCTCAGTCGGAGGCCCAGCGGGCGGTGGAGAGCGACGAGGAGCAGGAGGTGCTGAAGCTCCTCGAGGAGCAGCAGCTCGTCACCGCTCGGCGCAAGGTGGAGGAGCTGTTGAAGAACGATCCGCGGTCGCTTGTGGGCCACTACGTGCTCGGCCGCGTGATGCTCGACTCGGAGGGGAACCTCCCCGCCGCGATGTACCACCTCGGGCGGGCGCGGCAGCTCTACGAGAAGACGTGGGACGTGCACCCGCGCCCCGACGACGCGCCCTGGCAGTTCCACCGCGAGCTCCTCTATCACATCCAGGCCACCGCCCAGGAGATGGAGGAGTTCGAGTATCAGCTCGACATCCTCGCGTACCACGACGCGCTCTACGCGCCGGATCTGCACGCGCAGCGGGCCTGGCCCTTGATGCGGCTCGGTCGGGTGAAGGATGCGCGCAAGGCCGCCCGCGAGGCCCTCGAGTCGTCCGATCCGTATCAGCAGCGGCTGGGCCTCAACGTTCGCTGCGCGGTGTCGGGCGAGCTCGGCGAGCGCAAGCGCTACTACGAGCACTGCCTGGAGGCGTTCGAGTCGGCGAAGAAGACCGACGTGGCCGACGTGGACGAGAAGCATGAGTCGACGCTCGCGGTGCACGCCTTCAACGCCGCCGTCGCCGCCCAGGCCGCTCTCCTGCCCGAGGAGGCGGAGAAGCTCGCGCTCGAAGGGACGGCGCGGCTCGCCTTCACGCCCGCGAACCCGTGGCGGCTGCTCGTGCGCCTCTACACCGATCAGGGGCGCATGAAGGACGCGGTGGAGGCCCTCCGTGAGATGCAGTCGTGGCGCCGCAAGCAGCCGCCCAACGTTCGCGCCCAGGCCCGCGCGGAGACGGACGTGGTGTTCAGCACCGTGTTGCTGGTGGCCGCGCAGCCGAAGACGGGGCTGCGCCTGCTCGATCTGGCGCTCGACCAGCCGGATCGACGCGGGCTCACCTCGTCGACCCCCGAGCAGGCCCTCGGCGCCCACGCCCTGTTGCGGCGCGCCCTCGCCCGCACCCAAGGAGAGCTCGACGCCGAGCGCGCGAGCTACGACGAAGCGGTCGGCCTGCGGCAGGTGGTGTCGGCGGCGGCCAAGCGCCGCCTGGCCATCCTCGCCGACGAGGAGCGCGTGATCCGGGTGCTCTCCGACACCGAGCGGCTGGTGAGCACGCTGCGGGTGTTCCTGCGGGGTGGGATCGAGCCGGTGCCGGTGTGGCTCATCGGCGATCTCGTCGACGTGCTCGGCCCCGGGATCGTGGCGGTGGGGCTCGAGAAGGCGCGCGACGCGGAGGAGGACGACGACGTGGAGCCCTACTTCGACGCGTTCGAGGCGGAGGTGTCCTGGGCGCGGGGTGACGCGGCGCGGGCGTTGAAGCTGGCCGAGCGTGCCCTCGCGGCGCTGCCGAAGAGCGAGGCGCTGCTGAAGGCGCGGGTGGCGGCCGTCGGCGCCGCCGCCGCCGCCGACGAGGGCGACACGAGCCGCCACCTCGCGCTCCTCGTGCGGGCGCTGCAGCTGGATCCGAGCGTAGTGCGACGAGCAGGCCTGAGCCTGCCGGCGAAGGTGACGTCCGATGGGGGCGAGCCGGCCAAGAAGGTGGCGAACAAGCTCCGACGCTCGCCGCGGCTCGACGTCGGCGGGGGCGGGTTTCAGCTGCACGTCGCCGGGACCGGCGACGCCCTGGAGACGTGCCTGGCCACACCCGACGGCACGCGCCTCTCGTGCTCGAAGACCGAGCGGGCCACGGAGGGCGAGGCGAAGGGGAGCAAGCTCGAGTCGCTCGAGAGCTTCGCCACGCGGGCGGCGGCCGACTTCCACGTCACCGCGCTCGCGATGCCGCTCGGTCTATCGGCGACGGATCTTACCTCCCTCGACGGCTCGACCACCGTGGCCGAACAGGCGGCGCGCGAGAAGCTCGACAAGCTCCTCGAGGACGCGGTGAAGAAGGCGGAGTGAGCGGCGAGGGCGTTCGTCGCCGCGCTCGCGTTCAAGGAGCGCAGGTGCCGGTGCAACCGGCACCGCTCGGGGTGCAGCTGGGGTTGGAGCTCACCGCGCAGGGGCGCTGGCAGTCGAAGGGGCCGCAGCCCATTTCGGACCACGCCTCGAAGGCGTCGAGCGCGTCGTCCAGCGCCTCCCCGTCGGTGGTGTTCACCGGCACCGGGCAGCCGCACTCGTCGGTGAGCTCGAGGCCCGAAAGGTAGTCGCACGGATCCGGGCCGTCGTCGCAGCTGTCGCACCCGGTGGCGTCCACGAGGGCGACCCGCAGCGCCTGGGTGAGCTGATCGCAGGTGGGCACCGGCCCGGTGACCGCCACCGTGATCGGGCCCTGACCAGGACCGGGGCCGGAGCCAGGGCCGCTCCCGGGTCCAGGGCCGCTCCCGGGTCCAGGGCCGGCGCCACCGCTCGCGCCGCTGCCACCGGTCCCGCCGCCGTCGATCACGGCCTTGCCGCCGCAGCCCGGGATGAGGCTCGCGCTGGCAGACACTACGGCGACGAACAACAGTGACGCCTGAAGCGTGACGGCCCCGGTGCCCAAACGAAGGTACATGACGGTCCCATAGCGCTCGCAGCCCCCGGACGCACTGGATTGTCGCACCCGGGCCGCTGGCGCCCGGACCCCCGAGCGGGGTCAGCTCTCGCAACAGCGCGCGGCCGCGTCGACGCAGCCGCCGCCGCGGCACTGGGCGATGGCGTCGTCGTTCCCCGGGCACTGCACCTGTGGACACTCCCCATCGGTGAGACAGAACAGATCGGACGCAGCGCCGCAGATCTCGCTGCACTTGCCCTCGAAGCAGCTCTGAAACGGATCGGTGTTCGGGGGAGGGCAGAGATCGCCGGTGAACATGCACTCCGCTGGGCTCGTGCACTCGCTGCAGGCGGCGAAGCCCGCCTCACACACCGTCTCGCAGCGCCCGTCGGCGCACTGGGTGATCGCCACCTCGGCGCCGCTGCAGGCGCCGGCGACCGGTGTGCACTCGTCGCTGCGGGTGCAGCTCGGACCGGCGTCGCCGCCTGCGCCGCCCGCGCCGCCAGCTGCGGTCGTGGCTTCACCGTCGTCGTCGCCACAGGCGGCGGCTGCCACCATGAACACAAACCCCAGGGTCACACCGCGCGTGCTCCACATGGGACAACCCTACACCGAACCGGGCCCCGCACGATCACCGGCCGCCGCGCCCCTGCTACGCTGGGCCCATGGTGCACCGCTGGCTACCGCTCTCTTTCCTCTTCTCCCTGTGGTTGGGCTGTGGGGGCGACCCGGTGCGGGGCACCGTGACGGATCCGGCGCGGCGCTCGGCGCCGCCGGTGGTCGTCGCCGAGGAGCTGTCGGCCGAGCCCGAGGAGCCAGTCGTGATCGAGGACGGCGACACCGTGACGGTGACCGACGTCAATCGCCTCCTGCGCGCGATCCGGAGCAACCGCACCATCCGCCTCATGCCCGGTACCTACGATCTCGGGACGGCCACCGGGGGAGATCACGATCACGTGCGCTGGGAGAAGGTGTACGACGGGGTGGAGGCGGTGATTCACGACGTGGAGAACCTGACCATCACCGCCGCCACCGCGGAGCGTCCGACCCTCCTCGCCCGCCCGCGCTACGCCTTCGTGCTCAAGCTCGTCGACGTGAAGAACGTCCACCTCGACAAACTGGTGCTGGGCCACACTCCGGAGGGAGGCTGCACCGGCGGCGTGGTGGGGGTGGAGCGAGCAGAGACCGTGGTGGTGAGCGAGAGCGATCTGTTCGGCTCGGGGACGGTGGGCCTGTCGCTCCGCGAGGTGACGTCGTTCCACCTTCAGTCATCGTCGGTGCGCGAGTGCACCTACGGCATCGCCGAGATCGAGAACGCCGAGAGCGTGCTCTTCTCCGACAGCGAGTTCGTGGACAACCGCGAGTACGATCTCGTGCAGGTGAAGGGCTCGGCGGGGGTGCGCTTCGAGCGCTGCAAGTTCGAGAAGAACCGCACCAACAAGGGACAGGGCTACGCCATGTTTCAGATCGACGACAGCTCGTCGGTGGTGCTCGAAGACACGGAGTTCGAGGGCAACGATCTCGATCAGCTCACCAACGACAAGGTTCGCCTGCTCATCGTTGGCGGCCAGAGCGACACCGGCTGGGCGAGCACGCAGCTCGCCAAGCCGGATCCGCAGCTCAACCAGATCTACGCCCTCGCGCGCTATCGGCAGTGGATCGTCGCCGGCACCCAGGCCGGCATCGTGTTCTGGAACCCAAAGACCGGCACCGTCGACAAGCTGCTGAAGGCGTACATCTCGAATCGCCTCCTCGTGCGGGGCAAGTATCTGTGGGCCAGCACCTACCGCGGCCTGTTCCGCTTCGACGGCACGAGCCACAAGCCCTACCTGGCCCAGGCGCAGGGGCGAGGCGGTCACCTCGTGCTCGGGCCTGGCGGCAAGCTCCTCGCGCAACAAGACAGCCTGGTGGGCACACCGAGCGGTTGGCTGGCCTACGACGACAAGGCCGATCGCTTCGACCCCTACGCGCCGGGAGGGGCGAGCGGAGCCTCGCCGTTCTCCTCTGGCAGCCTTCAGCTCCCGTACGACTTCGTGGTCCGCCAGAACGGCGAGATCTGGGCCATCGATTTCCTGCACGCGCTCGTGGCCTACCGGGCGGGCGGGGCGAGCACGATCCCGCTCTCGGGGTCGGTGTACCCGGGGCGTGACCCGCGGAGCTTCTACGTCGATCCGCTGGGGAAGCTCTGGGTCGTCGACTTCGAGTCGGGCTTCTTCCGCTACGACGATCCGAAGGGGGTGTTCGTGGCGGAGCCGACCGTGTCGGACAAGGGCTCGGCGATGGCGATCGACGCCGCGCGCAAGCGTACCTGGTTGTTGCACTACAGAAAGGGCCTGCACCTCTTGGAGCCGAACAAGGCGGCCACGTTCTTCGATCTCTCACGCCTCGAGTACATGCGCGCCCTCTTGCTCGACAGCGACGGCAGCGTGTGGGTGGGCGGGTGGAACGCGCTCGTGCACGTGAGCCGTCAGGGGGCCAAGGGTTGGCGCGAGCGCGCGCACGTGGTGAGCGCGGCCACGCTCGCTCCCGGCGTCACTCCTTGACGGCGCGCTCGCTGGGCGCCGCGTCTCGTTGGGACGCCGCCTCTTGGCTGGGCGCCGCGTCCTTGCAACAGCGAAACCCGGTCGAGTAGTCGTAGTAAGAGGCCGAGTGGGCGATGGTGACGAAGAAGCAGCCCTGCCCGTGCTCGGAGCGCGTGCTGTAGAAGCCGCCGAGGAACATGCCGTTGCCGAGCGCGTAGGGCTGCTTCTCGCGCGACATGCTCTCTTCCTCCATCTTGCGGAGGAAGGCGCTCGAGACGTCGTCGACCACCCACTCGTGCAGGTTGCCCACCATGTCGAAGATCCCCTCGGGGCTCACGCAGCGCTCGTGCTCCCCCGCCTTCGCGAGGTAGCCAGGGCGCTCGTTGAAGCGCGGGTCGTTGAACTTCTCCTGGGTCCAGGTTCGGGGGTCGTCGCCGAACAGCTCCCGCACCAGGTGCGACTTGCCGCTGTTGCACGCGCCCTCCTCGCGCGCGTTGCCGTAGGGCCAGCGGTGCCATTTCGGGCCCTGGCACGCGCGGCGCCACTCGATCCACGCGCAGAGTCGCTTCCCCGCTGCCTGGCACGCTGCCTGGGCCTGGGGGCGGTTGATGTGCCCCTGTGGATGCACCCCCGGCGCGCTCTTGGCGGTGTAGGTCACGCCGTCGAGCGGGGGCACGTTGCGGGCGTGCACCGTCCCGTCGGGGCCGAGGAGGTGGGCCTCCCATCGATCGACGCAGAAACGCCCGATGCGCGCCATCTCCGGCGGACACCGACCATCGGGGGCGGCGCTCGGGGTGGGCGCGGAGCCGCTCGACGCGGCGGTCGGCTTGGCCGGGGCGTCGCGGCTGCCAGTCCCGCTCGCGACGGGCTCGGCGTGGCGGGCCGGCGTCACCGTGGCGAGTGAATCCGGCGTCGCCGCCGTGGGGCCCGGGGCCGCGCCGTTCTCCGGCGCTTCGGCGCGGGCATCGGGAGCGGGCGCCTCGCAGCCCCACACCCCGAGGCAAGTCACTCCGATCGGGATCGTGCGCCGCCACCCTCGCATGCCTCCTCCCATGCGCCGGTTGGCCCGGCGCGTCCAAGAAAACGACGACCGGCGCGATCGCCGCCGCCTCGAGTCGGCGCGGATCGGGGCCCCCCAAAGCCGGGCCTCGCTCGCGGCCTGGTGGCGTTCGTGGTCAGCCGTCGTGGCCACCCACCGTCGGGCCCCCGTGCGGCGCCTTCGGAGTGCGGCCCCCGAGGCGGCGCCAGTAGCTCGCGGCGGCGATCGCCCCCGCGGCGGCGGTGACGACGGCGAGCTCGGCCACCCCCCGGATTGCGAACAACGCAGCCGCGATCGTGGTGAACTGCAGCGTGGTGGCGAGCTTGCCGAGCACGTTGGCTTGGGCCGACTCGGCTCGCGCTTGCCGCGCGTCGCGGCTCACCGCGAACCAGATCACCAGGGGCAGCTCTCCGAGCTCGCGCGTGCTGAGGGCCACCACCATCCACAACGGCAGCACGTCGTGCGCGATCAGCGTGATCACCACCGTGGTGACGAAGAGCTTGTCGGTGATCGGATCGATCACCGCCCCGGTGGGCGTGACCTGATGGTAGCGGCGCGCGTACCAGCCGTCGGCGACGTCGGTGAAGCCCGCGACGACGAGCAGGGTCACCCAGACGGCGGGGCGCTCCACCCACGCGAAGGCGACCGCGAGCGGGATGCGGGCCAGGCTGAGCAGGCTCGGTACCTGCACCACGTGCGACCAGCGGTAGGCCCCCAAGCGCGCTCCTTTCGTGCGTTGCGGCGCGTCGAACGCTCAGCGAAGGGTGGCCTTGCGGATGTAGTCGAGCTTGGGGAACGCCTGCTTCAGGTAGGCGTTGCCCTCGGCCACGATGCGCTTCGGCGCGTCGCCCATCTGGGTGCGCTCGCCGTGCTCGTGGCTCAGCTTGTCGACGACGTCCATGCCCTCGATCACCTCGCCGAACGGCGCGAAGCCTTGTGCATCGTAGTCGGCCGCGTTGTCCTTGAGGTTGATGAAGACGACCGTGGTGCGCGTGTCGGCGCTGCGGCGGGCGAACGAGATCCGGCCCCGCGTGTTGGGCTGCTTCACCATCTCATCCATGATCGTGGCGTCGCGCCAGGCGGCGGTCACCGCGGGATCGCCGTGGAGGCCGAACTGCGCCACCTCGAGCGTGACCCGGTAGAACGCCACGTCGTCGAAGTAGCCGATCTTCACGAGGTTGAAGAACCGGTCGGCGCCCCGGGGGGCCCACTCCCGCGTGATCCGGAGAGCCACCTTCCCCTTGGTCGTGTCGAAGTCGACGATGAAGGTGTCGGGGGCGGTGGCGGTGGCGCGAGCGGGGGTGAGGAGGGGGGGGCCGTCGGGCACCGCGACGCTCGGCGTCGGGTCGGGGGCCGGCGCGGAGACGGCGGGAGCAACGGTGGCGGAGGGGCTCGCGCTCTCGGGGCGGGCCTCGCAGGCGAGGAGCAGGCACGCCGAGAGCCAGGAGAGCCGAGGCGGGAAGAGGCGCATGCCTCGGTGTACTCAATCGCGCGGCGCGGCGCATCCGGTCATGCTCTCCACGTCGTGCTAACGTCACCGCGCATGCTGAGACGCTCGTGGCGCCCGGGGATGCTCGTGCTCGCCGCGGTGGCGGGCGCGCCGGCGTGCGGGTGCGAGGCGGTCACGTCCGCTCCCCCGACGCCGGCCGAGCAGTGCGCGGGCCTCACCAGCACGATCGCGAGCGAGGAGGCGGCGGTCACCGAGCTCGCCGACGCTGGCATTCGGGTGCTGCGCAAGACGGCGGCGCGGCGCGAGGAGGCCGGGGCTCGGGTGGGCCGCCTCGTGCTCACCGAGCCGGCCCTCGGCGAGCTTCAGCGGCGCTACGCCGACAATGCCCGCGATCTCGCCGAGGCCGAGCGCGACATCGCAGCGGCGATCGAGGCCGACGACAAGGGGGAGCGGTTCAAGGCCGAGGAGCGCCACCGCTCCTCGATGGCCGCGTCCCGTCACGTCGCCGCCGAGCTCGCGCGCGCCTGTGGCTCACCCCCCGCTCGGTGAGCTCTCGCGGGCGGTCTCTCGCAGCGCGCGGAGGGCCGCGATGTGCTCCGGTCCAGTGCGGCAGCAGCCGCCGACGATCCGCGCGCCAGCCGCCACCCAGTCGGCGGCGAGCGCGGCGAACGCCTCCACGCTGGTCGGCGCTCCGTGCCAGCTCCCGTCGTAACGCTCGCCGGAGTTGGGGTAGGCGATGACGACGGGCGGGCGACGGCTCGCTGCGCACGCGGCGCGGGCGCGAGCCACGAGGGCCGCGGTGACGGCAGGCGCGGTGCAGTTGATACCGACGGCCGCGAGCTGGGGCACCTCGAGCAGGGCCGCCACGCACTCGGCGAGAGGCTCGCCGTGGCACACCGCGCGCTCGTCGCGACAGCTGAAGGCCACCCACGCCGCCACGTCGTCCGGCAGCTGCGAGAGGCAGCGAGCGAGGGCCCGGGCCTCGGCCAGACAGGGGACCGTCTCGCAGGCGATCACGTCGGCGAGCGGTGCGAGCACCTCGAGCCGGGGCAGGTGGAAGGCGACGAGCGCGTCGACGTCGAGCGCGTAGTCGCCGCGGTACTCGGAGCCATCGGCGAGAAACGCGCCGTAGCTCCCCACCGAGGCGGCGACCAGCGCGTCGGCCCGACCCGCGGCGGCGCACGCGTCACGACCGAGACGGACGGCGAGGCGCATGCGCTCGGCCGCGGCGCGGGCGTCGAGGCCTCGCGCGGCGAGACCAGCGAAGGTGGCCTGGTAGGTGGCGGTCGTGATGATGTCGGCGCCGGCGCCGAGGTAGTCGCGGTGAACGCGCGCGATGGCGGCTGGATCCTCCAGGAGCAGCTTCGCCGACCAGAGGGGATCGCGGAGGTCGTGGCCGTGCCGCTCGAGCTCGCTCGCGAGCCCGCCGTCGAGGAGCACCACGGAGCGCGAGCGGAGGAGGACGTCGAGCCGGCTCACGTGTCGATCATGCCAGATGCGGCGACCGGGGCGATGTCTCGTTCGGCCTGCGTCCGTCCCCCGCGCTCAGGGGCCGAGCGTCTTCACCAAGAAGTCGAGGAGCACGCGGATCTTGGGGATCCGGTGGCGACGGGGACGACAGAGCGCGTGGATCGGGGGACCCGCCGCCGACTCTCGCGCCAAGACCTCCACCAGGCGCCCCGCGCCGAGGTGCTCGGCCACGAGGAAGTCGAAGGCCTGCACGAGGCCCACGCCGGCCACCGCCGCCTCGACGAGCAGGCCCCCCTGATCGATCCGATGGCGCGTCGGCGTGTCGATCATCCGCCCCGCGCCGCCCTGGGCGTCGGCGAACTGCCACGCCACGACGCCGCCGCGGGGCGTGGTGAACTTGAGGCACTCGTGGTGGGCGAGGTCGCTCGGCGCGCGAGGTACGCCACGTTGGGCGAGGTAGGCGGGGGAGCCTGCCGTCACCCAGCGCGGGCTGCTCAGCTTGCGCGCGATGAGGCTGCTGTCGGAGAGCTCCCCCACGCGCACAGCGACGTCGATGTTCTCCTCGTGCATGCGCACGAAGCGATCGGTGACCCGCAGATCGAAGTCGAGCCGCGGGTGGCGCGCCAACAGGCGTGGCCAGCCGCGCACCACCGGCGCGCCGAGGATGAAGGGGACCGTGGCGGTGACGGTTCCTCGTGGCGCCCGGCTCGACTCCTCGACCGCGTCGCGTCCGGCCTGGAGGGCGTCGAGGGCGGTGCGAGCGTGGTGGAGGTAGGTGGTTCCCTCGGGGGTGAGGGTCACCTTGCGCGAGGTGCGCTCGAGGAGCTGGGTGCCGAGGCGCGCTTCGAGCTTCGCGACCGCCTTGCTGATGGCGGCAGGGGTGAGGCCGAGCCGCTCCGCGGCGCGCCGGAAGGAGCGCTCTTCGGCGGTGTGGACGAAGGCTTCGATGCCGGAGAGGTCGCCAATCATTAACCAGAAGTTGACGTTAAGCTGAGTGGAACGTCAATTGTCCACCGCTGGTTTATAGCTTAGCTTCGGAGGCATGAAATACGCAGTGCTCGGAACAGGCATGGTGGGACAGGCGCTCGCGGGCAAGCTGCTCGCGCTCGGTCACGAGGTGCGGATGGGGTCGCGCAGCGGCGACAACGAGGCGGCGGTGAAGTGGGCCGCGGAGGGCGGGGAGCGGGCGAGCGTCGGCACGTTCGCTGCGGCGGCCGCGTTCGGCGAGGTCGCGCTCCTCGCCGTGAAAGGGGAGCACGCCCTCGAGGTGGTGGCGGCGGCCGGGAGCGCGCTCGACGGCAAGGTGCTCATCGACATCACCAATCCGCTCGACTTCTCGCGCGGCTTCCCGCCGCGCCTGTCGGTGTGCAACGACGACAGCCTCGGAGAGCAGCTCCAGCGCAGCGTGCCGAAGGCGCGGGTCGTGAAGGCGCTCAACACCATGGCCAACCCCCTCATGGTCGATCCGGGGCAGCTCGGCGAGCCCACCGACGCGTTCGTGGCTGGCGACGACGCCGACGCGAAGGCCACGGTGAAGGCGCTCCTCGGCTCCTTCGGCCACCAGGAGCCCATCGACATGGGCGGCATCGAGGCGTCGCGTGGGCTCGAGGCCTGGCTCCTCTTGTGGACGCGGCTCTACGGTGTGCTCAAGACGCCGATGTTCAACCTCAAGCTGGTGCGAGCACAGCCGTGAGGCGGGTGGCGCTCGTTACTGGCGCCGCCACCGGCATCGGGCGCGAGACGGTGAAGCAGCTCGCGGAGAAGGGGTGCTGCGTGGTGCTCACCGCCCTCACGGCGGCGGAGGCGGACGACGCCGCGCGCGCGCTCTCGGCGGAGCATCGGCTCGCCGACGACCTGGTGACCGGGTTTGGGCCCCTCGACGTGGTGCGGCCGGAGCACGCTCGAGACGCTGCCCGCTTCGTGCGCGAGCGGTGGGGGCGCCTCGACGCGTTGGTGAACAACGCCGCCATCATCGTCGAGCACGAGCAGCCGTCGGTGCTCGCGGTGGAGCCGGCGCTCGTGGCCAAGACCTTCGCCAACAACACCGTGGGCGCGCTCACGGTGTCTCAGGCCATGCTCCCGCTCCTCCGAGAGAGCGCGGGCACGATCGTGATGGTGAGCTCGGGCATGGGGGCGGTGGGCTCCACCGGCTCCACCTTCGCCGGCTATCGGCTGAGCAAGGCCGGTCTCAACGGGCTCACGCGCCTTCTGCACACTGCCCTCGAGGGCACCGGCGTGCGCGTCAACGCGGTGTGTCCCGGCCACGTGAAGACGCCCTTCGGCGGCCCAGGCGCGACCCGGGAGGTCGCGGAGGGAGCGTCCGGGGTGGTGTGGGCGGCGATGCTCGAGCCGGGTGGGCCCTCGGGTGGGTTCTTTCGCGACGGCGCGCCCATCCCCTGGTGAGCGCCGCCGATCACTCCAACGAACCGGGCGGCGTCAGGTTTGCCGAGCGCACCGCGCAGAGCTCGGGGCCATCGCAGCCGCAGCGGTTGCCGCCGAGGTCCTCGAGCAGGGGGGCCACGCCTTGCCACGTCTCGGCGTTGATGGCGATGGGGCTGCAGGTGATCTGGTTGTTCAAGAGGGTGAGGGAGGCTCCGAAGCTCGACACCGCGGCCCGCCCCGAGGCCGACACCAGCGAGCGCGCGAGGCTGCCGCTGGCGACGCCGTCGAGCGAGAGGAGGAGGAAGCCGTCGCCTTCGGTGCCGGTGACGTGGATGCGAGCGGCCTCGATGGTGGCGTCGACGCCGAGCACTCCGACGACGCCGGTGTCGCGCAGGGTGGACCGCTCGAGGAGCAAAGAAGCGGCGATGGTGCCCGCCCCTGCGGCTTGGGTGGCGATCCCCGACGGCTCGATGTTGCCGCCGAGCGTCCCCGACACGCCGACCACGGTGGTGCCGGAGATGGTCGCCGCGCAGCCGGACGCCACGACGCCGGCCTCGTGGACGTTGGTGATCACCGAGTCGACGATGGTGAGGGTGCCGGGCGTCGTCGCGTCGTGCAGCGCGTAGGCGATGCCGTGCCCGTCGTCTTGGTTGGCTGGCTGGGGGGAGACGTCGTTGATGACGCTCTCTCGCACGACGACGTCGCCACCATCGGCGACGAGGCCGCCGGAGGTGAGACGCTCGAGGACGCTCCGGGTCAAGAGGAGCGAGGGGAGGGCGCCGCTGTCGAGGCCGGGCAAGATGCCGATGCCGAAGCCGGTGAGTCCCGCGCTCGGCGCGATGTCGCGGATCCACACGCTGTCGAGCTCGGCGGTGGCGCCCACCACGAGCACGCCGCCTTGCGACGTGCGCTCCACGAGCGTGTTGGTGATCCGTGCGAAGGTGGGGCCGAAGGGATCGATCACCGCGATCCCCGCGGTGTCCGTGTCGTGGACCCACACGTGGTCGATCCACGCGTCGGTCGCGCTCACGATGAGGCCGTAGTAGCCGGTGACGCTCACTCCGTGGAGCTCCCCGCCCGTGCCCGCGATCTCGACGTCGGCGTCGACGTGGACGCGGTCGGGGCAGCGCCCGTGCACGCGCAGGCCTTCGGAGACGTACACGAAGTCGTCGTTGTAGGTGCCGTCGGTGATCGCGATCATGTCGCCGGGATCGGCGACGGCCACCGCGTCGGCGATCGAGGTGAAGGGGTGGGTGGCGGTGCCATCGCTCGCGCCGCCGTCGTAGCTCCCGTCCACGTAGCGTGTCGTGGCGTCCACCGGGATGTGCCCCCACGGCGCGGGACCGCAGTCTTGAAGCGGACGACACGACGCCTCGCCGAGCGCGGCGATCTGCCCGGCGGCACAGGGGGCGTCGGGCAGCAGGGGTGCGCAGCCGCCGAGACCGTCGGGCGCGAAGCCGTCCGCGCAGGCGGTGGCTCCCACCGGAGCGCAGACGTCGTCGGTGTCGGGGGCCTCTCCCGCGGCGCACAGCGCGGGGAGGCCTTGCCCGCCCTCACCGCCGGCGCCACCGGCGGCGCCGCCCCCCGCCCCCGCTCGAGGAGCCTCGTCGGTGCACCCCGCGGCCGCGACGAGGAGGAGGGCGACGAGCAGGCGAGGCGAGCACCACGCGACCATGGTCTCAGGGTAGCGCGATCGCGGCCTCCGTGGTCGAGGTGTGAAGCGCTCTGGTCGTGTTCGAGCGGCTCCCGTCGAGCTGCCTCGTCACTCGAGGACCAGGGATCCGCAGCTTGCGCGGGCACGCTCCGTGCGATGGCTGGAACGCATGACCCCATCACAAAAACCATGGTTTCTTGGTTCCATCCTCTTGTTCGTCGCGTCCGCCTGCGTCGTCGAAGCCGATGACGACGGCGGCGCCAACACCGCGGGGAGCGGCGCGAGCAGCTCCGGGAGCGGGAGCGGCGGCTCGGGCAACGCCACGAGCACGGGCGGCTCCTCCGCCGGGGAAGGCGGCAGCACGGTGTCGACGGGCGGCGCCGGCGGCCAGGGCGGCGCGGCGACCACCGGGGGCGGGGGCGACGGCGGCGGAGAGAGCGAGGACGTCGCGAGCTGCGATGACCTGTGTGCCCTCGCTCCCGTCGACTCCTCGACCGCGGCCTGCGTGGCGGCGTTCATCACCGGGCTCGGCTACAACACGAGCCACGTGCTCTGCGACAGCGTCGCCACCAACACCGAGGTGGGCTGCAACGCCTGCTACGACGCGATCGCGGTGACGGATGGTCACTGCATCGCCGCGCACGTGAACTGCTTCCCCTGAGCCTCGCGGACCGCGCGCGGGCGGGGGCGGCAGGACGTCACCGCCCGCTCGTGCTGGGAGGCGGCCGCGCGTGCGCTTTGAGCTGTTCCGCGTGGAACAGTCGAACGCGCCTGGAACACTCGCAGCACACTCTCGAGCGCTGGCTCGTGGCGACCGCGTCGCGCGCCGTGCGCGTCCAGAACCGCGCGAAACGGGGCCGCCGGCGCCGATCGGCGGCCTCTCGTGGTGTGGGCGACCGTCGCCTCCCCGAGCGGCACGGCCGTTGCTCCTCCAACCTCATCCGCATGCGTGGGCGCCGGCGGGACGGTTGTGATGAAAGTTCTGCGAAGCTTGGGCTGGCTGGTGGTGGTGGCGGCGGCGGCGTGTGCCAAGGCCGGTGACGCGCCCGGCGAGGACACGTTGCCGTCGACCGACGTGCAGTCGCTCGGGAGCTGCGGCGACGGGACGTGTGAGAGCGACGAGAGCTGCGGGGTCTGCGAGGTCGACTGCGGCGCCTGCGAAGAGGTCGACACCTGCGGCGATGGTCTCTGCGGCGTGGAGGAGAACTGCAACGTTTGCCCCGACGACTGCGGCGGGTGCGGGCCGGGGAGCGGCTCGAGCACGAGCAGCGGCTCAGGAGGGGGTGGCGACGACGGCGCCGGCGGGGCTGGCGGTGCCGGCGTGTTTTGCGGTGATGGATCGTGCGATCCCCCGGAGTCGGCCTCGAGCTGCCCCACCGACTGCCAACAGGGAGGTAGCTGCGCGCACGACGTGTGCGTGGAGGGGGTGGCCCTCGAGCCGACCTGCGACCCGTGCGCCGGCGTCGTCTGCAGCGTCGATGCGTTCTGCTGCGACACCAGCTGGGACGAGCTCTGCGTGGACACCGCGGCGCTGTTTTGCGGTTGCTCGTGAGCGCGGTGTCGCGGCCCCGCTGAGCGGGAGCGCGCGAGCGGACGCTCGGAGGCTCAGCTCACGACCTCGACGAAGCGAGCGAGCAGCACCTTGCGGCCGATGCCCTCGAACTCGATCTCGAGCTTTCGGTCGTCGCGCTCGCCCGACCAGCCCACCACCTCGCCCTCGCCGAATTTCTTGTGGCGCACGCGCTTGGGGACCGGGGCGGCCACCACGAGCGCTTTGGGTTTGACGTCGCCTTTGTCGGTGCGCTGCGCGAGCTCAGCGAGGATCTTCTCCACCGCGGGGCGGGGGGTGTCGCTGCTCTCGAGCCACATCGCGAGCACGAGCTTCGCGTGCTCGGCCTGATCGCCGTCCAGATCCGGCGCGAGAGACGCCAAGAGCTCCACGTCGCGCTCGTTGGCCGCGATGTCGACCAAGGGCCGCAACAACCGCCGTGCGCGCAGCTCGCCGAGGAGCTCCTCGCGCACCGTGGGCCACCGCGCGTCTCCCACCCGGTCGCGCAGCGCGCGATATTGCGGGATCGCCGGCCGCTTGGTGAAGCGGTTGCGATACAGCGCGAGCACCTCCTCGTGCGCACCGTCGGCCTCGAGCCGATCCGCGAGCCACAGCTCGAGCTCGGAGCTCACCGTGTCTTCGGCGACCCCGCGCAGCATGTCGACGGCGAGGCTCGTGTGTCCGCGCGCGTGGAACAGCTTGGCCAGCTTCCAGCTCGTGTCGTCGGCGGTGATGGCCGCCCGCGCGTGCTCGGCGGCGGCCTCCACGTCGCCTCGATCGAGGAGCGAGGTCACGATGCCGTGGGCGAAGTCGAGCTCGCGACAGAGGGCGAGGTAGGCGTCGGGCGCGAGGGTGGTGCGCCCCACCTCGAGCAGCGCGGTGGCGGCGGTCGCGCTCTTGGAGGCGCGCTTCCCCAGCGACGCCACGATGGCCTCGAGATCGCGCGCGGCGAGCGCGTCGGCGGGGAACCCCGGGCGCCCTACCCGCACCTCGCCGCTCTTGGTCTTCGTGAGCCACTTGATGGTGTCGAGGCGCAGCGGCGCGTCGTGCTCGAGGTGGGCCAGCGAGGATACGAGGGTGCGCTCGAGTCGCCGCGTGAGCAGGCCCATCACCTCCTGGCCAGGCGCGCTGGCGGTGCGGGCCTTCTCGTCGAGCTCGAGCCCGGCGCAACACGCGGTGCAGGCGGCGTCGTGCTGTCCGACGGCCGCCATCTCGGCCGCCGCGCGCGCGATCGCGTCGAGCCCCTCGGCGAGCTGCTCGTCGCCGGAGGGCATGATGGCCTCGTGGATCCGCGACGCGATCCGCGTCGGCTCGTCGCCGAGCGCGAGCAGGGCCGCCACGGCGAGGGGCGCCTCGTGCTCTTCGATCGCCGCGCGTTCTTCGGGCGGGAGGTGGGCGAGCGGCGCGTTCGCGTGACGCCGGAGCAGCACCCGCAGGCGGTGGCGCGTCCAGCGACGCGTCTCGTCGAGCGCCGGGTCCGTGGCTGGGGGAGGGGCGGCGCTCGTGAGGCCGCCGAGGACGAGGGCCGCGAGCAGGGCCGCCTCGTCGCCGTGGCCCTCGTCTTCGCGGGCCTCGGCCAGCGCGGCGAGGGCCTGTGCCCCATCGTGGTCGAAACGGCCCTCGACGTGGAGCGTCGCCACCAGGCGCTCCAGTGCCTTCTTGCCGAAGCCCCCTCGCGAGAGCCGTTCTGCCCATGAAGTCGAAGCCATCGCGCCACCCTCCGTAGCACGGGACCGCGGGGGGTGTTGCGCTCCAAAGTGGGAGCCCACGGGTTAATTGAAAAGGATGTGCAAATTCAATTGCACGCTCCACCTCGAAGCCTCACGATGGGCCTGTGGACAAGAAGGCCAGACGGTTGAAGGTGCTGAGCGGCAAGCGTCCCAAGAAGAAGTGCTGCGAGAAGCCACCGCGCAAGCAGTGCAAACGCTGTCCCAAGCGGGCCTGAGGCCCGGTGGGCGTGGTAAGACCCGCTCCGTGAGCGACCCTCCCGCCGAGCCCCTCGATCCCAACCTCTTCGGCGCGTCGTCGCCTTGTTTCGGCTGCAGCCCCGCCCACCCGATCGGGCTGCGGCTGCGCTTCGAGCGCGTCGGCGACGCGATCGTCACCCGCTATGTGCCGCCCGAGCAGTTTCAGGGCCCACCGGGGGTGCTCCACGGTGGCCTCGCCACCACCCTCGCCGACGAGATCGCGGCCTGGACCGTGGTAGGGCTGAGGCACCGCTTTGGCTTCACCGGCGCGATCGACGCGAGGCTCCGGCGCCCGATTCGCATCGGGCGCGAGGTGGTGGGGCGTGGCCACATCGCCGAGGATCGCGGCCGCGTGGTGAAGGTCGCGGTCACGCTGCACCAGGACGACGCGCTGGCGCTCGAGGGACGGTTCACGTTTGCGCTCCTCGACCGAGCCGCCGCCGAACGCCTCCTCGGCGCCGAGCTGCCCGAGGCGTGGCGCCGCCTCGCCCGCGACTGACGCGGCCGCCACAGCCGGGACGGATCGTGTTCCCCCTTCAAACGGAAACCAGCCTATCCTGAGCGACGATGTCCCGTGTGCTGTTCGTCGCGGCGCTCGCCACCGTCGGGTGTCACGCCGTGAGTGGGCTCGAGGATCTGACCACCGATCCGACGGGGGCGGGGGGCACCGCGGCCGCGGGCGGCGCGGCAGGGGGACCCGGCACGGGGGGCAGCGGAGGGGGTGCGGGCGGAGGTGGGGGTGGGGCGCCGTTCGCGTGTCTCGCCCCGCTGACGGACGACTTCGCGGACGCGACCTGGCTGGATGGCTGGACCTCGAACATCGACGTCGCGAGCTCTGCGACGCAGCTCGAGGGCGTGTTGCGACTCCAGATCCTGCCGGCGGCCGAGAGTCACTGGGCCGCTCTCGCCTCCGTCGCAACCTTCGACCTCAACGACTGCGCGGTGCTCGTCGAGCTCGCGGTGATATCACCGAGCCCGGGGGCGAGCACCCGAGCGCGGCTCGAGGCTCGCATCGACTCCAGCGACAACGTCTTCATGGGCACCGAGGGCAGTGAGCTCGTGGTGCGCCAGGAGGTGGCAGGCGTCGACACCTACCACCTTCGTGTCCCGTTCGACGCGGCCGCCCATCGGTGGTGGGCGATTCAGGGGGCGGGGGAACAGCTGTCGTTCCTGGTGTCACCCGACGGCGCGGGCTGGACGGCGCTGGCCGTGGTGGACAAGCCCATCGACATGAGCGCGTTGAGAGCGCGGCTGCTCGCGGGCGCCAACAACAACACGACCACGTTCGACGTGGGCTTCGACAACTTCAACCTCCTGCCGTGACGGTTCGGTGTGGCCGCGGCCGCGCGCGTGGGGAGCGCCGCGCGCAGACCGCGACCTCAGCGGAGCTTCTTCGCGAGCGCTGGGTTCCGCAGGGTGAGGGCTTTTCGCGCGATGCTCTCGCACCCCGGATCGTGGCGACGGCAGCGGCGGATGAGATCGGTGAGCGTCTCCTCCGTCGCGCGGCCTTCGCAGGCGAGGCCGAGGAGGGCCTCCTTCGAGCGAATCTCGCACAGCGACGCGGCCACCGGCTCCCGCACGCCGCTCTCGGCGTGCCAGGTGCGGAGGGCGAGATGCGTGGCGTGGTGGCACTCCCGATCCTTGTCGCGGGTGCAGATCCCGTGCAGCTCCTGCAGCTCCTCGTAGCTGGCCGCGCTCGAGCAGCCGCTCAGCGCGAGCTGGGCCTTGCGCGTGTTGGGGCGGCCTCCGCAGATGGCGGTGGTGACGAACAACGGCAGCGCCGAGGTGTCTTGGAACGTCGCCGGCGCCTCGGCGCGCGACGGGGGTGGCTCGGGCCGCGGTGCCTCGGCGGTCTGCGATTGAACGCGGACGTCGGCCGAGCACCCGAGCGTGAAGAGCGCTGCCAAGAGCGCGGCTTTGTCACCGTGTCGCATGGTTCACGTCAAACTAAGTCAGGGTCGTGGTCTCACCACTGTGGTCGGGCGCCGCAAAAGTGCTCGCCGGAGCCGCCGAGCTCCCCGCAGCGCGGGGCGTGTTCACCCCGCACGTCACGGGGCTCATCCTAACGTCGCCTCGCGGAGCTGGCGAGCGAGGATCGCAGCGCGGGCGTGACGGCGGCGGCGGAGGACGCGGCGGACTCGGCACGAAGCGTGGATGTCCCCTGGTGCTGGTCCCCGTCCCGCACCAGCGGGTGTCTTGGCCCCAACCCTCACCTGGTGACGTTACGGCACCTCGGTCGGTCGGGGGTGGGGGGCCCGGCGGGGCTGGCTACGATGCCCGGTCCACACGTGGTAAGTCTGCGCGCCGATGGCGACGACGCGACGACGGCTGCGCGGCCACGAGCCCAACTCGTGGGGTCGCCCGAGGGCGCAGGGGCGGCGGGGACTCTTGCGCTGAACCAAGGAGATCCGATGAGCGACACCCGCGAGACGGCGACGGCGCCGACGAAGAAGGCCGCGCCGAAGAAGCAGGCCGCGCCGAAGAAGCAGGCCGCGCCGAAGAAGCAGGCTGCGCCGAAGAAGCAGGCCGCGCCGAAGAAGCAGGCCGCGCCGAAGAAGAAGGCCACGCCGACGAAGAAGGCCGCGCCGAAGAAGCAGGCCGCGCCGACGAAGAAGGCCGCGCCGACGAAGAAGGCCGCGCCGAAGAAGCAGGCCGCGCCGAAGAAGCAGGCCGCGCCGAAGAAGAAGGCCGCGCCGAAGAAGCAGGCCGCGCCGACGAAGCAGGCCGCGCCGACGAAGAAGGCCGCGCCGAAGAAGCAGGCCGCGCCGACGAAGCAGGCCGCGCCGAAGAAGCGGGCGGCGCCGAAGAAGCGGGCGGCGCCGAAGAGGCTCTCCCACGTCGACGACAAGCCTGCGTTCGCGGCTGCGTTCCTGCGGCGGTTCCCGTCGCTCGACGCGGTGCAGCCACCGGAGAAGGCGCTCCGTGCGCTGGAGGATCGGCTGCCTCAGGCGATGCTCGGCGCCATGCGAGCCATCGGCTGGGGACGATTCGACGACGGCTTCCTGTGGATGCCCGACCCTCGCGAGCTCGACGACACCTTGTCGCAGTGGCTCGGGGGGCAGTCACCCACCCGCGTGCCGCTCGCGCGCACGGCGCTGGGGGACGTCCTCTACTACCGGGATCTCCGCGAGCGGGCGCGGGAGCTGGGAATGACGGGATCGGTGGCCGACCAAGCGTGTGACGTGTGCCTGCTCGACGTGCGCTACAAGAGCGTGACGGTCCTCGCCACGAGCCTCGAGGCGTACTTCGATCTCCTCGGCGATCCCGACACCTTCGGGCGCGTCGCGGGGCGAAAGCTGTTCCGTGCGGCCCTGCGCCGCCTCGGTCCGCCGCGCGCGACGGAGCTCTATGGTTTCGTCCCTGCGCTCGCCCTCGGAGGCCCGGAGAAAGCGAGCAACCTCCAGCTCGTCAAGGCCGACGTGCACCTCGCGATCCTCTTCTCGCTCTGACCGCGACGACCGCGCGCCTGTCCAGCTTCCCCTGTCGTGAGCCCGCTCGAGGTCAGCGCAGGACGAGGACGTGGTCTTGGGAGTGCCGACCGGGTGGCAGCTCGGCTCGCGAAACGCGTCGACCGTCAGTCGATGACGACGGTGCAGGCGATGTCGCGCTTGAACGTGCACGGCAGATCGTTGGGAGGACAGGCGGGAAGCTCGCAGTCGGGGTTCTCGACGGCGAACCTCGCGTCGAGCTCGTTGGCGTCGGTCCCGGCCAGATCGGCGCCGGTGAACGCGTCCTCGATGCAACCCTTGGGCAGCTCGCCGTGTCGGTCGCTGAGCGCGGTGGCCACTGCGCTCACGATCCGTCCCTTGCCGAGCTTCATCGAGAGCGCGTAGGGGGCGCCCTTGCCGAAGCCCCCGAAGCACGTCTCCACCGCCTTCTTGTGGAGCGTCACCAGGGCGTCGTGCACCTCTCTGTTGCTCGGCGGCGCCTCGTTCTGTTGCGTGGGTGGGGGCTCTGCCACCTTCGTCTCCCCCCCGCCGCACGCCGCGAGCACACCTGCCAGTCCCATCGCCACCCCGAGCAAGCACCGCATCCCACGAGTCTACCAGGTGAGCCGCCCCGTGCGCTCGCGTCGCTCGCCGCGCGCGCTCGCCTGGTCTGCGTTCCCCACAAGGCTTAGGGTGGGCCGATGCGTGCCGCCGCTCTCTCCGCTGCCGTCGCCGCCGCTCTCGCGCTGGGATGCCCGGGGCCGCCGCCGCCGTCGGCGCCTCCTCTCACCGCGCCCAGCGCCACCGGAGCCGCGACCGTCGAGAGCCTCCCTTCGCTGCTGCGAGCCCACGACGTCTTGCTCCAGCCTGCGGCCATCCAACCGCTCTACCTTCGTCGCTGGGCCACGGCGGCGGAGGTCGAGCCCGACCGGAGACGGTTCGCGCTCGCGCAGCTCGGGTGGCGTCGCGATCATCAGGCGGCGCGTCTCGCGGCCGACGCGCTGCGCAGCGACGACCCCGCCACGCGGCGCCTCGCCGCCCAGGTGGTGGCGCACCTCGGGCCCGCTCTGGGCGCCGCTGCGCTCGCCGCGTTGCAGGCTGCTCCCGCGGCAGACGGTGAGGACGCCGCCGCCGTTCTGTGGGCGCGGGTGGTCCTTCGCGACGTGTCGGCGCTCGAGGCGGTGACGGCGTCCCTCGCGTCCGGCGCGCTGCAGGCGACCGAGCGCCTCGGCGGGGGAGAGGCGTTCTCGGTGGCGCTCTTGGCAGAGGTCGTCCCCGCCGACGTCGCCCGCGAGCTCTCTTCACACGCCTCGGCGAGGGTGCGCGCCGTGGCGGCCGCCCGCCTCGGCGTCGCGCCAACGGTGAGCGACGTGCCGCTGTTGCGTCAGCTAGCGCGTGATTCGGCGTCGGAGGTGGTCCTCGCTGCGGTGGGATCGCTCGGGCAGATCCGCGACGTGACCGCGCAGCAAGCGCTCACCGTCGCGCTCCGCGCTGCGGATCCCAAGGGCTTCGCGGCGATGATCGGAGAGCTCGAGCGTCGTGGCGGGGGGCCGGCGCTGGTGGTGGCGCTCGACGCGATCGTGGCGCAGCCGGAGGACGAGGCGTGGCGTCGCACCCACAACGTGTTTGAGGCGCTGCGCGAGCTGTCCGATCCTCGCGCGGCGGCCCCGCTCCACGCGTGGGCGCAGCGTGCCGCGCATCCTCACTGGCGTGGGGTGGCCGGGGTGGTGCTCGGCGAGCTCGGCGACCTGCGGGCCGCCCCGCTGCTCGCGGAGCGCTTGAAGCACGACGGCACCCTCTACGACGCGAAGAAGCCCTGGCAGGTCGACGCGAGCGGTCATCTCGGGAGGACCGATCTTCAGCGGGTCATCGCGGCTCGGCTGCTCGGCGATCTCGCGGTGCTGCATCCCGATCGCAGGGACGAGATCGCGGGGCACGCGCTCGCGCCGCTGACCGCGTGGATGAAGCTGCGCTCGAGCCCCCATCCAAACGGCATGCGCGCGCTCGCGAGGCTCGGCGCCGAGCCCGAGCGCGTGGCGCTGCGCGCGTTTGCGTTCCCCAACGACCCGCTGCCAGCGGAGGGGGCGCTCCCACCGTTTCCCATCGCGTTCGAGATCGCGCAGTCGGCCCTGCGCTACGTGGGCGCGATGCGCGACCCGGCTGCGTTCGACGGCCTCCTCGCGCAGCTCGATCGCAACCAGGATCCAAAGCTCGACATCACCCAAGAGGGCCTGGAGGGGGAGGGGCTCGCCATGCGCGGGATGGCCCTTCGTGCCGTGGCCTATGGCGCCGCGAACGGCCTCGCCGAGTGGGGGACGCCGATCGACGCGCGCGCGTTCGAACGCCTCTTCGCCTTCGTCGAGGACCCGTCGTGGCACGAGGAGGCCCGCATGAGCGCGTGCGATGCCATCCCCTGGGTGGCCACGGCCCCACAGCTCGTGCGCGTGGTCGAGAGGCTCCGTGTGCTGGCGAAGGCCGCCGACGACGAGACCCGCTTCGTCGCCGAGTGTCTCGCTGCCGGTCTCGCGCGGCGCGCGCCGGACGCGCTGGTCGGGCCCCTCGTCTCGTTCTTCGGTCCTGGCTACGACCCCGGCGTTCGCACGCAGCTCGCGCGCGCCCTCGGAGTGGCCGGCTTGGGCGCCGCGACCGCCGCCGAGCGTCAGCTCCTGCTCGACGCGCTCGACGAGAACACCACCCGCGGGGCGGCGTCGCTCGCGTGGATGCTCGGTGGCGCTCCGCTCGAGGCCCAACGCGCGCTCGTCGTGAGCGCCGGCCCCCGTGGCGCTCGGGATCTCAGCGGGCTGTGGGACGACTGGTACCGCGCGCTCGGCTTCGTGAGCGCCGAGCACGTGGAGCAGGGAACGCTCGAGCGGTGGGTCGAGAACGCGGAGGCCCTCGCCCAGCTCGATCTTGGCGGTCGGCGGGCCAGCGCGCCCCTCACCCGGCTCCGCCAGCAGCTCGAGAACGTGCAGTACGACGTCGGTCCGCACTCACTCACGCGCGTGATGCTCCAGCACCGCCTCCTCGAGCGAGCGCGCGCCCTCCGTCAACCGAGCACCCTCGCCGTCCTCAGCGCGCTCGCGGCCCGGGGGGCGCTCATGGCGCTCGCGGACGAGCCGGGCGAGCTCGGCACCAGCGCCCGCGCAGCCTTGCACGAAAGCCTCCACCCCGCGCCGATCCCACCCGAGTGACGCCGGCGCTCGCCGCCCCGCAACGGCCGAGCAACAGCGTTGGTGGGTCCACGGGGACTCGAACCCCGGACCTACGGGTTAAAAGCCCGCAGCTCTACCGACTGAGCTATAGACCCGCGGCGCAACCTAGCAGATTGGCGCGAGAGGGGAAGGGGGCTGCGTGAGCCCCGCGTCGTGGCGGCGCTCGCGCTCGTTCGGAGGGGGCTGACGTTCGTGGGCTCACGGGATAGGGTGGAAGCGTGATGGGACGGCTTTCTTTTTGGGTTCTTGGGGTGACGGCGGCCGCGCTCGCGGCGGGGTCGGGTGCGGCGTGTGGCGGCAAGTCGGTCATCGACGCCGGTGGGATGGGCGCGGGCGGTTCGGGAGCTTCGTCCTCGTCGAGCTCGACGGCGTCTTCGCCGACCTCGACGTCGTCGGGGCCGAGCGGGTGCACCGATCACGAAGACTGCCCCGACGGCCTCTGCGTCTTCGCGACCGGACAGTGCGCCACGGCGTGCTCGGCGGATGCGTGCGATTCGTGCGGCGCGGGCGAGATCTGCGACGACTGCGCGACGTCGTCGTGCCCCGACTGCCGCGACTGCCGGCCCGCGTGCGTGCCGGCTGCGCCCGGCGCTTGCGACGACGCGACGGACTGCGCGTTCGACGAGGTGTGTCTTTTTGGCGAGGGTCGCTGCGCGCCGAGCTGTGGCGCCAGCGCGTGCGCGGATCCAAACCTGACCTGTGTGGGCTGTGCGACGTCGTCGTGCCCCTGCTGCCTCGACTGCGTCGACGCCTGCTTGCCGCTCTGAGCGCCGCATGTTGCCTCTTGGCACGTCGCGCAAGCGTGGGCTCTCGTGCGCTCGCCGCAGCGTCGCCGCGATGAACGCCGCGTTGCCTCTTCGCGCGCCGCGGCGGGTGTACTAGTTTCCACGCATGACTCGTCCGGTCTCGCTCGCGCTGTTGGCTTTGGGGCTCTTGGTCCTTGGGGCGGGCTGTCCCGACGGCTCGGAGGATGAGACGCCTTGTGTCCCCAACCGGACCATCAGCTGCGCGTGTCCTGGGCTGAAGGTGGGCGTGCAGACCTGCAACGCCGAAGGCACGGGCTTCTCCACGTGTGAGTGCCCACCGACCGGAACCGGCGGCGGGTCGAGCGCCGGCGGCTCGGGGGGATCCGGCGCTGCGGGGGCCGCCGGCGGGGCTGGTGGCGCCGGGGGAGCGGGGGGAGCCGGCGGTGGCGGCGCCGCTCCCGGCACCGGCGGTGCCGGGGGGCGCTGACGCGCGCTCGGTTCGGTTCTCGGCTTCGGGTGCGTGCGCGTCGGCCAAGGAGCGCTGCGCTCGCCGGCGCGAGCGACGGAGCGGGCGAGCGGTCGCGACTCAGCCGTCGACAGGCTCTGCGTCGCGCTCACGGAGGCGCGCGGCGAACCGCTCGTAACAGGCGCGCCAGTGGGCCTCGAGCTCCGGATCGTCCTCGAAGCGCAGCTTGAACAGGCGATCGACGAGGTTTCGCGCACGCTCGTCGCCGATGTCGTAGCGCTTGTGGATCTTTCGGCGCCGCTCCGCGTCGGGCCCGCAGCGATCGCGCTCCGCGCAGAGGGCGGCGTACTGCTCGAGCGTGAGCGCAAAAGGGTGCGCGAGCGAGGTGAGGCTCAGCTGCGTGGTCTTGCCGTCCTCCACGAAGGGGCGCACGGGTGCGACCCGCTGGGTGAGATCCGCGCGCAGGGTGCCATCCGGATCGAGCGCGTCGAGATCGAGCTGAGCCGCTCTTGGGGTGACCTCCACCGGCGGCGGATCCGGCGACGGCTCGGGCCTGCCCGACGAGTCGGGCAGGGGCGTGTTGGGTGAGGTCGTCGACTGGGGAGGCGGCTCGGACTCACGGGGGCGGTCGGTGGCCGGCGCCTGGGGGGGGAGGGTGCCGGTGTCCTTCACCGACGGGGGGGTGATGAGGGTCTTGTCGACGATGGGCTTGAACAGCGGTGGCGTGGGCTCGCGTTGCTCGTCCTCGACGAAGGTGTAGGCGCGGCTCGCAGGGTGGGGCGCGGTCTCGCTGAACGAGGGCGTGGGCTCGGGGAACTCGGCGTATCCCACCTGCTGCACGGGGTAGACCGGCACGTGACCGGTGGGGTGGGGGTGCGGCATGCCGGGCGTCGACGGCGCGGCGTGATGATGGCCATGACCCCCGTAGCCGGGCGGCGGGGCGTATCCGCCAGCCTGGGGCGCGGGCAAGGACCCGGGGGCGTAGGCCTGGCCGGCGTAGTTCGGCGGCCAGTGGGGGGGGCCCCAAGGGGAGCGTTGGGTGTGCTGCAGCGACATCGGGGCGTGGCGTTGATCGGGGAGCTGCCCGAGCGACGGTTGCGCCGCGGCCGGCGCGTGATGCGCAGGGACGGGGGGATGTCCCGGCTGCGCGTGCCCGTGCGCCGCAGCAGGCGCGTGGTGCCCCGGCTGCGCCTTTTGTGAGGTCGAGGCGTGGTGCCCCACGTGTTGGGGGTGCGACGCGTGCGACGGGTGCTGAGCGGACGGGTGCTGAGCGGACGGGTGCTGAGCGGACGGGTGCTG
>CAYOAL010000012.1:0-51967 GCA_964401935.1 uncultured Polyangiaceae bacterium | reverse complement strand
ACGGGTGCTGAGCGGACGGGTGCTGAGCGGACGGGTGCTGAGCGGACGGGTGCTGGGCGGACGGGTGCTGGGCGGACGGGTGCTGAGCGGACGGATGCGGCACCGACGGATGCGGCACGGACGAATGTTGGGCCGATCCGTGCTGGGCGGCAGGGAGCGGGGCCGACGACAAGGGATGATGCGAGGACTGCACGTGGGCGTGATGCGCCCACGCATCCTGAACCGCTTGCGCGTCGAGCTGCACCGGCGTGGGGCGGGCGCTCACCACCGGGAGAGGGTGGGGCGTGGTGCCGCCGGTCGCCTGCTCGTGACGCCGGGACGTGGTGGAGGCGCCCTCTCCGCGCGCGGTCCGCAGCGCCACCTCGAGGTCGTCCCAAGCGTCGCTGTCATCACCGGCGCGCAGCGCCTTCACGAGCACCTCGAGCAGCTCGCGGCCACGGAGCAACGCGTCGAGCGGCGCCTCGCTGTCCCGCCCGAGCCGGAGGCGACGAAACCGCGTCATCTCCTCGTCGGTGGTGGTGTAGAGCGCTGCGAGCAGCTGGCCGTCGAGGCGGCGCTGACGACGCTCGCGGCGCTCGTGCTCGGTGTCGCCGGGGTCGCTCGGCTGTGGCGGCGCCGAGGACGGGCGCTCGTGCCCATGTCCGCTGGGCGACTCGGGGTGCATCGGGGCGGTCTCGTGGACCCAGGCGTCGTCGTCCTCGCCCCTCTCGGCGTCCATCAACGGAGCCGTCTTGCGCCCTCGGCGAGGCATCTTGCCGCCCGACCGCTTCGCGCCGGGCTGGGCCCTGCCGCGCTGACTCCCATCGTTGTTCGCCATCAGGCCAGCGGAAGCTTACCGCAAAGTCGCGCGCGTATCTCGGGCGGATTCCGATTCGGGCCCCGGGAGCGGCAGGGACCGAGCCGGTGGTGCCCCACCGATGGCCAGCTTGGCGTGGCGTAAACGCGAGCTCCGGCGCGGAGGAGGGTGACGTCGGCGCCTCCGACACGGCATACTCGGGCCTCATGCCGGACACGATCCCACCGCCCGCTGGCGAGGAGTCGGGGGATGACATCGATGTCGACTTCGAGGACTGGGCCGTCGCCTCGTCCAAGCTCCTGCGGCGCTCGATCGCGGATCGAGCCCAAGCGCTGAGAGACGCGGGCCTGGCCTCCAACTGGGCGGAGGTGGACGAGCGTTGGTACGAGGTGCTCGTTCAAGACCTCGACACGGGGCGTCTCGACCGATTGAACCGCTACATGGAGATTTGCGACGAGGAGCTGCGGCTCCGTGCCGAGCGCGAGGGCGACGCTTCGAGCCCCCTCACGCGGATCGGGGGGCCCCTCGAGCCCGTCGACGAGCCGGCGGTGAGCGAGCCCGTGGTCTCGGATCTCGAGCCCACGCCGAACGTCGAGGTGCCCCTCGACGGTGAGGTGCTCGCGAGCGTGACGCCACCGCTCGGCTCGGCGAGGCCCTCGTCGGAGTCGATCGAGATCGATCTCGAGGAGCTCGAGCGCCAAGCGGCGGCTGCCGACCAGGAGGAGGACGACGATGACGACGAGCCGAAGTCGGACGACACCCGCGTGTCGCCGTCGTGAGCCGCCGCTCGCGCGAAGCCCGTGGTCTCAGGGGCCGGTGGAGCCGTAGCCTGCGTCACCTCGCGCGGTGGCTTCGAGCGCCTCGGTCAACACCACCTCGACGCGCGTGACGGGGGACACGATGAGCTGGGCGATGCGGGCGCCGGGCTCGATCGCGAACGGCTCCGCGCCGTGGTTGATCAGCACCACCCCGATCTCGCCGCGGTAGTCCTCGTCGATGGTGCCGGGCGCATTGAGCACCGTCACCCCGTGGTTGAGCGCGAGCCCGCTCCGTGGACGCACGTGGCCCTCGTGACCGGGTGGCAGCGCGACCGCGAAGCCCGTGGGGATGAGCTCGCGCGCGCCCGGCTCGAGGGTGATCTTCGCGGGGATGGCCGCGTGAAGATCGAGGCCGGCGGCCCCTGCCGTCTGGTAGGTGGGGAGGGGGACCTCGATCTCACCCACGCGCTTGACCTTGAGCTCGCTCATGCGGTCGACGCTATCACAGTCGCGTCTCCGCGCTGCGCTCGCGCTCCGTCCGGCCGCGCCGCCGACAGGTGTGGTCAGCGCCGCGGGAGCAGCGCTTCGAGCTCGGTGCGGGCCTCGTCGTTGCGGAGGCGCTCGAGGGCCTTGTCCGACCAGAAGCGGGTCGCATCCGAGAAGCCGGCAGCCACCGCGCGTCGGAGCAACACGAGCGCTGCAGAGAGATCGCCCTCGAGGCTGCGGCTCCGCACCGCGTCGTAGGCGTCTTCGGGGGCGCCCGTGCGCTCGAAGAGGGCCTCGGAGAGCCGCGCCGACCAGCTCCACGCCTCGCGCTCGAACGCGATGGTGGCCATCTGGCGCGCGTCCTCGTCGCTCAGCGAGTCGATGATGTCGAGCGCGATCGCAGCCGCGCGTGCCACCTCACCTTGTTCGATGAGGATCTGGATGAGCGGACCGACCACCTCCTTGCGGTCGTCGCCCTGGGAGCGGGCCGTCTCGAACACCTCGCGGGCCGCCGCGATCTCCTTCTGGGCGAACAAGACCGCGCCCAAGAGCGCGAGATCCGGGGTGCCCTCGCGCTGGATGGCCTTGATCGCGCGGGCCGCTTCGTCGGGCCGTCCCTCGAGCAGATGCGCCCAGGCGATCACCTCGAGGGCCTCGACGCGCACCCGCTTGACCGGCGCCTCCGCGAGGGCGAGCTCGGCCAGCGTGCCCGCCTCGTCGTAGCGATCGTCGGCGAGCGCGGCGCGGGCCTTGGCGATCATCTGCGCGAGCTCCGGCGCGATGGGCTCTTCGGGCTCGACGGGCTTCGACACCCGCCGTGGCGCCTCGGCCTCGGCCGCCATGCGGAAGCGCTGATAGCTCTGGAAGGTGCACAGGCCGAACACGAACGCGATCCAGAGCTGCCCCTGAGACAAGGCGAGGAGGGTGACGAGACCGCCAGCGCCGACCGAGATCGTCGCCGTCAGACGGGCGCGCCGAGGGCCCAAGCTGTCTTCGAGGATGTGGCCGCCGTCGAGGGGGAGCACCGGGATGAGGTTGATGACGCCCCAGCCGATGTTGACCCAGACCAGATCCGACATCGCGCTGAAGAGCGTCCACTCTGCGGGCCCGGCGTCCACGGCGGGCACCTGCCGCAGCGCCGGCACCGCGTAGGTGAGCGCGATCACCGCGCCGCCGAGGATGAAGCCCGCGAGCGGTCCCGCGAACGAGATGAAGATGCGCTGGGCGCGGCCGAGGCGTTGCATCCCCTCGCCGGCGGTGAGACCGCCCATCGTGTAGAGCGTGATCTCGGGGCGAAGGCCGTAGCGCAGCATGGCGAGGGCGTGCCCGAGCTCGTGGACGATGATCGACACGAGGACCACCGCCACCCACTCGACGATGAGGTATTGGCGGGAGCCCGAGAGCGAGCCCCAGCCGAGCAGGACGGCGATGAACCAGAAACCGAGCTGGATCTCGATCGGGATGCCAAAGAGGCGAAAACGCATGCGGTCCGTCGATCTTAGCGTCGAAGCTCGCGGTGCGCCGCCAGGGATCGCCACGAGCCGCTCCTTCGACCCGCGGGGCCGTCGGAGCGAGGGCTGTTGCCCGGTGATGACTGGGTGAGGTGCTTAGCACACGTGAGGGGGCCGTCGCACCGTCATCGGCACCCTGCGGGCCTCCGCTCGCTCAGGGCGCCTTCTTCGCCGGCCGCTGGTAGGGGCACGACGAAGGCTTCTTCTTCACCTTGTACGGGTAGCGATAGTAGCAGCCGCCGAGGCTGAAGAGGCTCAGGCCGACCACGGCGAGCAGGGCGAGGCGGGTGAAACGGCGGCGCACGTCGTCGATCATACGGGCCCAGCCGCCGCTGGCCAAGCGTTCCCACCCCGCGCTGAGCGGCGGGCGCGTCGTGGTATGGTGGGGCTCACGTTCTCGAAGGTCTTGGTCGGCGCGGGTGTCCGTCTCCGTGTCGCGTTCGGGGTGCTCATGACTCGCGATTGCTCTTGGGTGCTCGGCTCGGTCGCCGGGCTCGCGCTGCTCGCCGGCTGCAGCAGTGATGTCCTGTTCTCCGATGCGCCCCCTCTGAGCGGCAGCGGGGGGAGCGCCTCCCAGGGGCCCGGCGGAGGGCCGGTGGGGCCTGGTCCCGGTCCCGGTCCCGGTCCCGGTCCCGGTCCTGGTCCCGGTCCTGGTCCCGGTCCCGGTCCGGGGGGCGCCGGAGGCGTGGGCGGAGAGCCCGGGGGCGCGGGTGGCGGCGAGCCGTTCTGCGGCGACGGGATGGTGGATCTCGGCGAGGACTGCGACGGGGTCACGCTCGCTGGCGACTGCACCGACTTCGGCTTCACCAACCCCGCCGGTCTCGACTGCGTCGACTGCACCCACGATCCGAGCGGCTGCGCCCCGATCTGCGACGGTGTGCTCGAGCCGACCGAGCCCTGCGACGACGGCAACGACGATCCGAACGACGGCTGCGACCAATGTCAGCTGGTGGTGGGGCCCGGCACCTGCGCCGCGCCGCTCCCGGTCAGCCTCACCCCGGGCACCACGACGGTGAGCGGCAGCACGGTCGGGGGAGGGTTCCAGAGCTCTTCGCAGTGTGACAACGAGGCCGCCTCGCCCGACGTGATCTACGCGGTGACGCCCACCGAGAGCGGCTTCCTCACCGCGTACCTGTCGAACACCGACGCCGATTTCGACTCGATGATCTATGCGATGACGGACTGCGCCGATCCCACGACCGGGATCCTCTGCGTCGACAACTTCCCCAACGGCAAGGAGACGCTCTCCTTCCGCGTCAGCGCCAACACCACCTACCACGTGGTGGTCGACGGCTGGGGGGGCGCGGCGGGAAGCTACGCGCTGAACCTCGATCTGAGCGCCGGAAGCTGCGCCGATCCGGTGCCGTTCCCGCTCTGGCCAGGCGTGGAGATGAAGGCCGTGGGCTCCACCACCGGGCTCGGCAACGACCACGTCACCACCACCTGCGGCGGGTCGTTCGCGAGCGACGTGGTGTACGAGCTGCTGCCCAACTACACCGGAGAGGCCCGCGTCACCGTGCAGAGCTCTACCTTCAACGCGGTGCTCGCGGCGCGGTCGAGCTGTGGCTCGCTCGCCTCGCAGCTCACCTGCGACGTGGACAACGGTGGCGGCGAAGAGATCACGTTCGACGTCACCTCCGGCACTCCGATCTACGTGTGGGTCGACGGCTGGAGCGGGGGCCAACGGTGGCTACCGTCTCGAGCTCACGCCCTGAGCCGCGTCTCCGCCCCTCGCGCGGTGTCCCTTACCGCACGTCGGTGATGAAGCCGCGCGTGGCCCAGCCGCGGAACCAGGTCGCGAGCTCTTCGGCGATGGCCTCCGGGCGCTCGGCGCGGCGGGCGGCGTGCTCGCACGCGCTCCCGAGCGGCTCGCCGCGCCGCAGGCGACAGAGCAGCTCGTGCTCCGCCGCGGAGTGGCTCCGGTAGTGGATGCGCAGGTCATCGCCGCGCCACACCGCCACGTAGGTGGGGGTCGCCGTCAGCTCGCGCGGGGGAGCCTCACCGGCGCGCAGCTTCGTGCGCAGCTCGTGCACGGGGTGCGAGAGCTCGAGCAGCGTGAGGAGCGGATCGAACGTGATGATCGCGTTCACCCACGCCTCGGGGCTCATCGCCTCCGCCTTCGCGAGCGCGATGGGCTCGGCGCCGGCCCCATCCCACACCTCGATGAACGCGAGCTCGAAGGTGGCCATGTCGCGGGCGAGCGTCGCCATGCCTTCCGGGAAGCGGTCGTAGGTGGCGGCGAAGGCGGCGAGGTGGTTGCCGAGGTCGCGCAACGTGAACGAGTCGGGGGGATGAGCGCTCAGGTAGTCGCGAAGGAGCTGCTCGAAGGCCTCTTCGCCGAGGAGGTAGGACAGGCCGGGATAGTCTTCGTAGAGCGCGTCGCGGTGGCGCAGCCAGAACTGGCCGCGATAGATCTCTGCTTGCTCGAGCGGCGTCAGCCGATCGTTGCCACGAACGATGGCCGTCACCGCCGCGGCCAGCTCCGCGCGCTCCTCGATGGGCGTGAGCCTACGGAAGGCGGCGGCGAGGGCGCGCTGGAGGGTCTCAAGCTGCGGAGCTGCCACGCTCTACCTCCTCGCGGATGGCTCGCGCCTTGTGGGCCTCGCCGTGCACCGTGTCGAACGTGGGGATGTCGTCGTCCCACTCCACCAGCGTCGACACCGCGCCGGTGCGTTCGAGCGCGAAGCGGTACAGATCCCACACCGGCTCGATCACGAAGTCGCTGTGAGTGTCGAGGATGTAGGCGCCCTTGTGGGTGTGACCGGCGAGGTGGATCTGGATCACGCGCTCGGCGGGGATCCCGGCGATGAACGTCTTCGGATCGAAGCCGTGGTTATACGACGAGACGTAGACGTTGTTCACGTCGAGCAGCAGCCCGCAGTCGGCCTCTTGCACGATCGCGGTGATGAACTCCCACTCCTCGAGCGTGCTCGCGTTGTACGTGAGGTAGCTCGATGTGTTCTCGATTCCGAGCCGAAGCTCGAGGAAGTCTTGCACGGTGCGGATGCGTCCTGCCACGTGGTGGACCGCCTCCTCGGTGTAGGGCAGCGGCAACAGATCGTGCAGATCGACGCCGTGGGCGCGGGTCCAGCACAGGTGATCGGTGACCCACGGGGTGCGCGTGCGCCGGGTGAGGGCCTTGAGCCGCGCGAGGTAGTCGAAGTCGAGCGGCTCGGTGGCCCCGAGGCTGAGCGAGACGCCGTGCTGCACCACCGGGTAGCGCTCGAGCACCCGCGCGAGGTTCTCGAGGGGCGCGCCGCCCGCGACCATGAAGTTTTCGGAGATGATCTCGAAGAAATCGACGTTGGGCTGCTCTTTGAAGATGTGCGGGTAATGCGGCACACGGAGGCCCACCCCGCAGCCCAGGTCAGGCAGCGACAGCCGCGAGCCCGCCTCGCGCTGTGTGGCCTCGCGCTGTGTGGCCTCGCGCTGTGTGGCCTCGCGCTGTGTGGCCTCGCGCCGTGTGGCCTCGCGCTGTGTGGCCTCGGGCCGTGTGGCCTCGCGCTGCGTCGCCTCGTGCTGTCTCGCTTCGCGCTCGCGCATGCCTTGGCTCCTAGCACCCCTCGGACGAGGAGGCCGAAACGAGAAGGCCGCGACCCTTCGAGAATCGCGGCCCTCGTCGGCTCATCGCGGACGGTCCGCGACGGGTCGACTCACTTGCAGTCGGCGGCCTTGCAGCCGCCCTGGCCCTTGCACTCGTTCTTGCCAGCGCAGTCGTTGTTGTCGGTCTTGCAGCTGCCCTTCCCCTTGCAGTCGTTCTTGCCCTTGCAGCACTCTTTGTCGCCGGTCGCGTCGGCCGTCGCGTCGGTCGCGGCGTCCGTGGCACCGTCGGCCGCGTCGGTGGCGCCGTCGGTCGCGTCGGTGGCGCCGTCGGTGGCGCCGTCCGTGACGTCGCTCGGGTCGTTTGCCGGGGTCTTGTCACCGCAGGCGACGAGGCCCGCGACCATTCCAGCAGCGGCGGTGAGCGCGAGGCTCTTCTGAAGATCGATACCCATTTTGTTCATGCTCCTGATGTCTCTCGAGGGCTTCCCCGAGGTTCTTCTCGATTCCGTGGCCGCCCATCCAGCGTGCGGGCGGATTGATCCCGCGATACCCAGCCTAGATGTTCGAGGTCGGCAAAGAAGCTCACCGGCGCTCGTGGATTTTCGCGGCGGGCGCCTTCTACCACGGTCGAGGGCGGCGGTTCGAGCTATGCTGCACGCGGCCCCGAGGGCCCCGATTTGAGATGCAACCATCGGAAATGAAAGCACTGTGGATGGTAGCGGGGCTCGCCGTCGGCGGTCTTGGGTGCGACACCGGCGAGGCCGGTGAGGCCGTCCCGACCGCGTCGGTGAGCACCGAGACGCCGGCGCCGCGCCCACAACCCTCCGCGGCGGGGGCGAGCGCGTCCGCCGAGCCGGTGGTGATGCCCGAGCCCCGGTGCCCGCCCGACATGGTCCTCGTGTCTCCCGCCGGCGGGCCGAAATATTGTGTCGATCGCTACGAGGCGATGCTCGTCGACAAGGAGACCAAGACGCGGATCTCGCCGTACTACGCGCCGTCGCGTCGCCGCGCCGCGTACTCGGCGAAGGTGTGGGAGTCTCAGCGGTTCGAGGTGGGCGGCCCCGAGGCCCGGGCGATGCCGCTCCCCCCGCTCCCGGCCTGGCAGCTGCAGAGAGATTTCGAGCCGCTCGCGGTGGTGCGCAAGGGCGTGACGCCGAACGGGCACACCAGCGGGGTGGAGGCCAAGCGCGCCTGCGAGAACGCGGGCAAGCGCCTCTGCAGCGCCACCGAGTGGCGGACCGCGTGCGGCGGCCAGGAGGGCCGACAGTTTCCCTACGGGGACGCCTTCGAGTGGAAGACCTGCAACGTCTTTCGCGAAGCCCACCCGGCGGCGGTGCTGCACGACGACGCCTCGACGGGACACAACGACCCTCGCCTGAACAAGGTGACGCACAAGGGCCAGCCGCTCCTGCGCAAGACCGGCGACACCCCGACCTGCGCCAGCCGCTGGGGCGACGACGCCATCTACGACATGGTGGGCAACCTCGACGAGTGGCTCGACGATCCCGAGGGCACCTTCGCCGGCGGCTTCTACGCGCGCTCCGCGAAGAACGGCTGCGACTGGAAGGCCACCGGCCACACGTTCGACTACGCCGACTACTCCACCGGCGTGCGCTGCTGTGCCGATCTGCCCACCGTCGGGCCGCCGTGAGGTGGGGGGACCGGGCTCAGGCCGGGTGCTCGGCGGTGACGCCGGTGCCCTCGGAGCCAGGCTTGACCCAGGTGCCTCGCACCGGGGCGAGATGGGGGAGGAGGACGGCGTCGCGCACCTCGACCCCGAGCGGCTGGAGCACGAGCAGGAAGTGCACCAGCCCGAGCGCGGCGCCGACGATGCTCACCGTGCCGAACACGGGGGGATACAGGCACAGGAAGGTGACCCCGGCGCTCAGGGCCAGCATCGCGAGCTGGAAGCCGAGCACGAGGGCGAGGCGCGCCCGCAGCCACGCCCGCGGCTCGAACCCAGCGACGAGGATGAGGGGGGTGGTGGCGCTCGGGGGCGCGACCCACACCGGATCGCCCACGCGCAGGCTGCTGGTCACCTCACGGAGGTAGCCCTTGGCCTTGCGGCTCGCGCGGTAGGCCTCGTCGAAGTCGGCGGCGGGCGACTCGGCGAGCGCGCGCTTGTCGGCGCTGCTCACCCACACCTCGACGGGGACTCCGGGCTCGATGGGGAGGTGCTCGCCGGCGAGCGCGACGGTCCCGCCCGCCACCGACGAGCGATAGGCGCGGTCGTGGAAGAGGATGGCTTGGCGCGCCTGGTCGTCGGCGGCCCGTCGCCCCACCTGCTCCACGATGTGGGTGGCGAGCACCTCGGAGTCGGTGGCCTCGAGGATCTCGCCGCGCCGGAACGGCTGGCGCAGGCGCGCCCAGAGCTCACCGAGCGGGGTGAGCGCGGCACCCACGGTGAGCAGGGTGTTCACCCACAACACCGCGAGCGCGAGCACGCCCATGATCTCGAAGGTGAGCATCGCCTCGCCCGAGGGCCGTCACAGGCCCGTGACCCCCGCCGCTTCCGCGGCCTCCGCCGCGCGCGTCTCCCGCGGCGCGAGCTCGAGCCCGGGGGCTACCCGCTCGGCCGCCGCCACGTCCTTCGGAGCCGGCCGGCGCCAGCGCAAGAGGTAGGTGCGGAGGAGGTAGCCGACCATGCTCGGCTCGTCGAGGGAGGGATCGATCCTTGGCTTCACCTCCTGGTCGTGGGCCTCCGCGAGCTTCGACCAGTGCAGGCCGGCCTTGTTGTGGTGGATCGTGTGGTAGCCGTTGTTGCACATGATCCAGTTGAAGGCTCTGCCGACGAAGTTTCGCGAGTGGTTCCACTCGCTCGTGATGTCGCAGCGATCGTGCTGGATGAGGTTGATGCGAAGGATGCACCTTGCACCGTAGAGCTGCGGCAATACGACGAAAAATAGCCCCGCCCAAAAATCGATGACGAGGAGCAAGGCGGTGAGCCCGAACGCGATGACCTGCTCGCGCACGTACTGACGGCTGAACGCGGAGCGGTCGAGCACCGCCTTCCACCGCTGCACGCCTTTGAACGTGCGGGTCCCCGCCACGTTGGGGAAGTGCACCAGGTTGAGCAGATTCCAGCGGAAGTCGACGATGTCGGGCGCGGCCCAGTCCGGCTGGCCGTCGTCCTCGAAGTGGTGGTGGACCAGGTTGTGGGCGGGGATGTTCGCCGAGGCGGGGTAGAGAGCGCCGAAGCTCAGCACGCAGCGCCACACCAGGTTGAGCGTCTTGTCGTGGAAGACCCCCTGATGCAGGTGGTTGTGGATGACGACGCTGTTGAGGAAGCCGAAGTAGCACGCGGCTCCGAAGAACAGGACATTCCGGCAAGCCTCCACGAAGTACATCGAGAACAGCAGCGACAGGTACACGACGACGATGCCGATCTGTCGCCACTCGGCGGGGTGCTTGACCAGCCACGGCTTCTCGGTCTGCGCCTCGCTGCTGCTCGCGCGCCTGCCGACGTCGCGCCCGGGAGGGGCGTCGCTCGGGCTGGCCGCTTCGAGAGCAGCCCCCTCGGGCGCGGTCTTCTGCGCTGCGGCCGGCACGAGCAGCATTTACCACTCGGCGCCGGGTTGCTCAACGTTGTGCAGCACGCGAGCGGCGCGGCGTGGGGACTCGGGCAGCCCGTCGAGCGGGCGGCGCGGCGCCGACGGAGGGGCCGTTGTCGACCGTCGCGGCGCGCTCGGCTTGTCCGGTGTCGAAAATTCGACTATCTGAACGCAGGGTTATGTCTGCCATCGTAGCGACACTTACGTCGCTTCCTTACACGCAGTTCCGGCGCAACCGGTACTTCTACGTGTGGAACGACGTCTTCTACATCGTGCTGTGCAGCGCGATCATCGGCGCCATCCACCAGACCGGGTGGCAGGGCTTCGCGCTCGACTGGGACTGGCGCGTCTTGGTGTTGCTGCCGCTGGTGGCCCACGTGCAGATCCTCTGCAGCGTGTGGATCCACAACGCGACGCACAACAACTTCCCTCGCGCCATCAACCGCATCGTGGGCGAGCTCTGTGGCTTCGTGGTGCTCACGCGCTTCGCTCCGTGGGAGATCATCCACCAGCGGCACCACAAGTACTCGGACGACGTCGAGGACGATCCGCACCCCATCACCCCCGACGCCAAGGGCTACTTCCGCTATCTGTGGAAGACCATCATCGGCGTGGAGGCCCAGCTTCAGCGCATGGTGTTCGAGATGTTCGGCGACACGCCCGAGAACCGGAGCTTCGAGAAGAAGCGCATGGTGCTGAGCTTCTCGGTGACCTACCTGCTGTTGCCCGTGACCTGGTACCTGATGCTCGGTCCGGTGGCGTTCGTGATGTTGTTCGTGCCCGCGAGCCTCATCGGTTTCTTCCACCTGGTGCACTTCAACTGGTCGACCCACAACCCGTGGTCGAAGACGAACGACTTCCGCCCGGTGAACCTCGATCACGGCTACTACTGGGTGGGCAACCGCATCTGGCACGGCATCTACTTCCACGGCAACCACCACCTGAAGGCCAGCCTGTTCAACCCGATGAGGATGTCGGGCGACAAGGCGCTGCCGGTGATCAAGCCCGGGGACAGCACCGATCACTACCCGCGCAAGAAGGTGAAGGGCCGCGCTCGAGAGGCCCGCCGAGCGGGCTGAGCCCACCCGTGGCCCGCGCATCGGCCAACGCGGCGCGCGAGCAACGCGCCGCGGCCCTCCGCCCGAGCGGGCGGTTGCTCAGGCCGTCTTGCGGAAGGCGTGCATGAAGTCGACGAGCGCTTGCACCGACTCCTTCGGGCAGGCGTTGTAGATCGACGCGCGCATGCCGCCCACCGAGCGGTGCCCCTTGAGGCCCACGAGGCCGTGCTTGGCCGACTCCGAAGCGAAGCGCGCCTCCAGCGCTTCGGTGGGGAGGTTCCAAACCACGTTCATCGTCGAGCGGCTGGCCTTCTCCACGCCGGCGCGGAAGAAGTCGGGATCGGCGTCGATGGCGTCGTACAAGAGCTGGGCCTTGTCGCGGTTGGCCTTCTCCATCGCCGGCAGCCCGCCGAGTCCTTCCACGTGCTCGAGCACCGCGCGCGTCATGTACACCCCGAAGGTGTTGGGGGTGTGGAACAGGCCATCGTTGTCGGCGTGCACCGAGAGGCTGAGGATGTCGGGGAGCCCCTTGGCGGCTCGCTCGAGGAAGCTCTTGCGGAGGATGAGGATGGCGAGGCCGGAGGGGCCGACGTTCTTCTGGGCGCCGGCGTAGATCATGTCGAAGCGCGCGACGTCGGTGGGTCGCCACATGAAATCGCTCGACATGTCGGCGATGAGAGGGACGCCGTGGGTCTCTGGCCAGCTGTGCCACTGGGTGCCGAAGATGGTGTTGTTGCTGGTGATGTGCACGTAGGCCGCGTCGCGATCGAGCTCGAGCTCGGCCTGAGCGGGGATGCGTGTGCACACGCCGCCCTCGTGCATGTCGGCGGCGGCGCGCGCCTTCTTGACCCGCTTGGCCTCGCCGAGCGCCTTCTTCGCCCAGGAGCCGGTGACGACATAGTCGGCGCTCTGGCCCTCGCCGACGAAGTTCATGGGGATCATCGCGAACTGGAGGCTCGCTCCGCCCTGGAGCATGAGCACGAGGTGGCTGTCGGGGATGCCGAGCACGCGCCGCATGCGCTCCTTGGTGTCGTTGTGGAGCGCGTCGTAGGCCTTCCCGCGGTGGCTGTGCTCCATGATGCTCATGCCCGTGCCCTCGTAGTCGAGCAGCTCGCGCTGGGCGCGCTCGAGCACGGGGAGGGGGAGGGCTGCGGGACCGGCGTTGAAGTTGTGCGTTCGCATGGGCTGTTTCTCTTGGGGCTCGGGGCGAGCGCTCGGGGAGCGCACAACGCCTCGGCTGGAGCTAGCAGCTCGACGGACGGGCAGCCAGCGGCGTGGTGGTGGGCGGACGGGGATCGTGCTGGCGTCGGCTCGGGGGGCGAGGCGACGCGGGTGCGGGGCGGGACCGCTCAGGGGTACAGAAGGGTGTGCGACCAACCCTCCGCGCAGCGCTCGAACAGCTCTCGGTGGTGGAGGCGGTGCTCGCCGTGCCGCCAGAACTCGATGCGCTGCGGGCGGAGGCGGAAGCCTCCCCAAGCAGCGGGCCGGGGCGCGGAGGCGCCCCCGTACCGCGCGACGAGCGCAGCGTGACGGGACTCTAGCGTCGCGCGATCGGGGAGCGGGGCGCTCTGATCGGAGGCCAACGCGGCGAGCTGGCTCGGCTGGGGGCGAGAGGCGAAGTAGGCGTCCGACTCGGCGTCGCTCACCCGCTCGACCGTGCCTCCCACCCGCACCTGCTCCCGGAGCGACTTCCAGTGAAAACACAAGGCGGCCCTCGGGTTGGCCTCGAGCTCGCGCCCCTTGCGGCTCTGGTAGCTCGTGTAGAACACGAAGCCGCCCGCATCGACACCGCGGAGCAGCACGACGCGCGCAGAGGGGAAGCCAGCCTCGTCGACGGTGGCGAGCGTCATCGCGCTCGGCACGTCGGGCTCGGCGGCCTCGGCGCGCTCGAGCGCGTGGCGGAACCGAACGATCGGGTCCTCGGTGGCGAGCACGTCGCCTCTACTTCTTGGCGATGCTCGCCACCATCGCGTCGAAATCGCCGCGGGCCGCATCGACGGTCTTCTGCGGCCCCCACATCTTGAAGAAGTAGGCCGACGGGGTGGTGTGCACCATCGCCGTCAACATCTTGTAGCCGTCCTTGGGCTCGCCCCCGCCGGCCATCGGCGCGCCGCCGACCATCATCGTGCCCTCGATGGTCACCACGGTGACCTTCAGGCCCGACACCTCGATGTCCTCGGTCTTGGCCTCGGGGTTGTCCTTGAACTGGCCCTGCCACCGCTTCACGTTGTCCTCGGTGCTGCCCATGGCGCGCGACACGCTCATCTCGGCGGCGCCGTCGGCGCCGGGGATCTCGTAGGTGGTGATGCGCATCGGCTTCTTCTCGGTGAGCTCCGTCCACGCCTCGGGCTTGGTCCAACCGATGTCCTCCGCTCCCGCCGGCATCGCGGCGGGCCGGCTCGCGGGCTGGCTCGCCGGTGGGTTGCCGACTTGGGGATTGGGCGTCACGCTCGTAGGGCCGCGGGGGGCCGTGGCGCCTGGCTCCGGCTGCTTGTTCTCGCAGGCGGCGAGGCTCAGCGTGACGAGGATTGCAGAAATGACGCTCGCGGCGCGGTTTTCGGGGGGTCGCATCAGTAGCCTTCCATCTTGGAGATGATCTCGTTCATGATCTCGCGCGTCCCGCCGCCGAGCGGATAGAGCCGCGCGTCGCGGTAGAGCCGCTCCACCACGGTCTCGCGCATGTAGCCGTAGCCGCCGTGGATTTGAACCGCCTCGTCGCAGACGAACGAGCACATGTCGGTGGCCGTGTTCTTCGCCATGGCGGCGAGCGCCGCCGGCGCTTCCCCCGCGATGTAGCGGGTGAGCACCTCGTTCATGAGCGCGCGCGCCGCGGCGAGGCGCGTCGCCATCTCCGCGAGCTTGTGGCGCGTCACCTGAAAACCGCTGAGGGGGCGCCCGAAGGCGTGGCGGGCGCGCCCGTAGGCCACGGCCTCCTCGATGGCGAGGCGAGCGATGGCGACGCAGTGCGCGGCGAGGCCGAGGCGCTCGGAGACGAAGTTCTGCATGATCGGGATAAACCCCGCGTTCTCCTCGCCGATGAGGTTCGCCACCGGGACGCGGCAGTCCTCGAACGCGAGCTCGGCGGTGTCCGAGGCCCACCAGCCAGTCTTCTGGAGCTTCTTGGACACCGAGAAGCCCGGGGTGCCGCGCTCGATCACCAGCAGCGAGATCCCGCCGTGTCCCTCGCCGCCAGTGCGCACCGCGGTCGTCACCAAATCGGCGCGGCAGCCAGAGCTGATGAACGTCTTGCTGCCGTTCACCACGAAGTGATCCCCATCGCGGCGCGCGCTGGTGCGGAGGGCGGCGACGTCGCTTCCACAGCCAGGCTCGGTGATCCCGAGGGCCGCGATCTTGTCGCCCGCGAGCACGGGGCGCACGTAGCGATCCTTCTGGGCGAGGGTGCCATACGCCACGATCGGCGGGAGCGCGATGCCGTGGGTGCCGAGTCCCACCACCGTGCCCACGCTCTTGCCGGCGACGATCATCTCTTCGGTGGCGGCGAGCGAGTGCGACAGGTTGCCGCCGGCCCCGCCCACGTCTTCGGGGTAGGCGAGGCCGAGCAACCCCGCCGCTGCGGTCTTGCGATACAGCGCCCGGGGGAACTCGTTGGCCTCTTCCCAGGCGTGGGCGTGGGGCGCGATCTCTTGGAGTGCGAAGCGCCGTGCCTGCTCACGCAGCTGCGCGTGCTCCTCCGTCTCGTGCAGGGGGGGGACGAACATGGGGGTCCTGAGTCGCGGGTCGCGGCGGCGCTCCGCTCGTGCGGGTGGCGGTGGCGGGTTCTCCGGCGGCAGCGCTGGGGGCGCCGGGTTCTCGGGCGATAAGAGACGGTGTCACGGCGCGCGGCGTCGCCACGCGCGAAGGGCCCTGCCTTGGGTCGGTGGGGCTCCCATCGAGGCCGGCCCGGGGGCTCGGCGCTCGCTCAGCAGCGCTTGCGGATCGAACCGATCCGCGTCAGCTGCCTCACCCCCCCTTGGCGGCCGGGGCTGCCTGAAGCGGCTCCCTCTCGCCCTGGTTCCCCATCGCCTCCTGGAGCTGGTTGGCGCTTCGCGCCATGGCCGCTGCCTGCGCCTCCGCCTCGGCGGCGAGGTCGGCCTTGGTCTTGGGGCGATCCTTGGAGACACGTACCTCGTCGGACTGGGTGAGGGAGGTGCATCCGCTCGCCGCGGTCAAGAACACCCCCGCCATCAGCAGCCTTCCGAACACTTGGATCCTCGACATCGAGACGAGCCTACCACACGGCCGGGGACATGCGAGCGCCACAGCCCCGAGGCCAGCCAGCGGTCGGGTGAGGCTCCGCGTCGCGCCGGCCGACCGGGCTTGACAAACAATTGGTCGGACCACATAATCACCCGACCGACCGCCCAGTCATCATGGGTTGGCGCGCGACGGGAAGGTCACCTTGACGACGTTCGAACCCTTGCAGCCCCGTGACAGCGCCGTGGACGTGTGCGCGCGCGCGGTGCGACGGGCCATCATCGGCGGCGAGCTCACGCCGGGGAGCCGCCTGCCGCCAGAGCGCACCCTCGCCGAGCAGTTTGGGGTCAACCGCGTCACGGTGCGAGGGGCGCTCGGGCAGCTCGCGCAGCGGGGGCTGCTCGCGGTGCGGCAGGGGAGTGGCTACGTCGTGCAAGACTTCCGACACCGGGGCGGACCGGATCTCATCGCGGGTCTCGCCGAGCTCGCGAACGGCGAGGAGCTCACCACGCTCGCGACCGATCTCTTGTTCGTGCGCCGCCAGCTCGCGCGGGGGGTGCTGCTGCGTCTCGCCGAGCAACGGCGCGTCGAGGTGGCGCCGATCGCGGCCGCGGTGGCCGTGTTTCGGGAGGCCGCGGAGCGCGGTGCGGACGACCACGAGCTCGCCGCCGCGGACGTGGCGGTGGTGAGGGCGCTCCTCGACGCGACGGGCAGCGCGGTGTTGCGGCTGTCGATGAACCCCATCGGCGCCGTGCTGGCCGAGCTGCCCGAGCTCCGTCGCGCCCTCTACGCCGAGCCGCTCGGCAACGCGAGCGGGTGGGATGCGGTGGTGGCGTGGCTGGTCGCGAACGGGCTCGAGCCGGACGCGGGCAGCGCCCTCGAGGTGGTGAACGCGTTCGTCGCCGAGCTCGAGCGGCGCGATCGGGAGACGATCGCGCGCCTGCGGAGCGCGGCTGCCGTTCGATGACTCGGCGCTGCCCGACCTCGCGGGTCGGGGCGACGGCCGAGCGGCGGAGGGGCGCCGCCCGACGGGCATCGACGGGGGCACTGGAGAACGTGGCAGGAGCGGTCTGCCGGGCATGAGGACGAACAACGTGGTGCGAGGAGAGCGACGATGAGGGAGCCTTGGATAGCGCGATGCTTGGTGATCGATCCGGCGACGGTGCGCGAGCGCCTGCGACGAGCCGCGGCAGCGGGGCTGGTCGAGCGCGCCCCCAACTTGTGGCAGGTGTCGCTGGGCATCGCGCGGATGTGGCATCGCGTGGTGTTCCGTCCCGAGACCATCGGCACGTGTCGAGAGCACCCGGTGCGCTCCACCTGGCGCGCACGCCTGTTGGCGGCGCGGCCGCTGCGCTTCCCGTTCCTGCTCACGGAGCGCGCAGTCGCGCCGTGGGACTTCTCGGGCTTGCTCAGCTCGACCGATCGCGTGGTCCGGCACCTCCTCGGGGCCCATCACGACGGGGTTCAGTTCGTGTACGACTTGCAGCTGCTGCGCTGCCACCCGGGCGCGCTCGAGCGTCTGCGCGCCGAGACCGCGGCGGTGGTCGCGGGCACCCACCCCCGGGCGGGCTGGCTGCGCGATCTGGTGGTGTTCGAGCGCTATCACGAGAGCCTCCTCGAGGCGGTGGAGCGCGCGCTCGAGGGGAGCGAGCCGGTCGACGCGGCCACGCTCGCCGACCCGGATCTCACGCTCACCGGCTACCTGCGATGGTGTGCGGCGCAGCCCGCCACCCCGGAGCAGACGTGGCGACAGTGGCGGGACGGCTCGTTCACGCTCTCGTCTTCCCCGAAGCGCTCGCTCGCAAGCGAGGCCGCATGAGCGGCACCATCACTGCCCAGAGTCTCTTGTCGCTCCGTCCTCGCGAGCTCCACGCGCTCCTCACCGCGGGCCACCCGATCGAGCCGGAGGCTCTCGACGACTTCGAGTATCGTGGGATCAGCCTCGGCTTGCCGGCGGTGATCGAGGCGCTCACCTGGAAGACCTTCAAGAAGGTGTTTCACCGCGATCCGAGCACGCAGCGCCTCCGGGGTTGGAACGTGCGCCTGCGCCAAGAGGGCCTCGACGGGCCTTGGGAGCCCCTGCGAGACGGCCATGGCGCGCCCCGCACCTTCGGCCACTTCGAGGTGGTGCGAGCGACGCCGCACGACGTTCCGCCGGGGTGCGAGCGCGGCCTGCTCATCGACTATGGCCGCGGGCGCAACGGGCGCATCGATCCCATTCGCTGGCTGCGGGATCCCCTGGTCGCGCTCGAGGCCGGCTCCGCGGAGCTCCTGCTCGGCTGGTCGTATCTCGATCTCGGCGTGGGCCACCTCGGCACCCCGAGCTACTTCGTGCTCCAGCGCGACATCCCGCTCTCGCACCACGCTGGGGGTTGAGCGGGCGTCGCTGCTTCTCTCACGCTGGCGCGTCACTCGCGAGGACAGCCGAGGCAGCGCCGATGCGCGGTGGCGCGTGACCTCCTGGCGATCGCGAGCTCCAGACGATAGAGTTTCAGGATGACGCAGCCTTGGCGCTCCGAGGACGACGGCTTCCGGCCGGAGGACATCCCGGTGCCGGACGTGTCGGGGCTGATCACGGAGGACGACACGCCGGTGGACAATGTGTACTCCGAGAAACAGATGCGCCTCCTCACCGAGCCGCTGTTCGCCTCCTGGTCTCCACCGGAGGAGCGGAGGTTCTTCCTGGCCGCCAACGTCGGCGTGTTTCCGATGGCGGAGAACAACCCGCTCGTACCCGACGTGTTTCTCAGCCTGGACACCACGCCGAAGCAGCCCTTCCACGAGAAGCGAAACCGCTGCTACTTCGTGTGGGAGCACGGCAAGCCCCCAGACGTCGTGATCGAGGTCGTCTCCAACACCGAGGGCGACGAGCTCACGCGCAAGCTCCGCGGCTACGAACGCATGCGCGTCTCCCACTACATCGTCTTCGATCCGTGGCATCAGCTGGGCGCTGACACCTTCACCCGGTTCGAGCAGCGTGCGGGTGCCCTCGTGGTGGCGGAGGGCAACCTCACGCTGCCTGAGCTCGATCTCGGGCTCACGCTCTGGGAGGGCCTCTTCGAGGGCGAGCGCGCGACGTGGCTCCGCTGGTGCCGCGCCAACGGCGAGCTGATCCCGACAGGGGCAGAGCGGGCCGAGCAGGAGAAGGAGCGGGCTGAGCAGGAGAAGGAGCGGGCGGAGCGCCTCGCGGCGAAGCTCCGGGAGCTCGGGGTGGATCCGGACGCGGTGTAGCGGGGGCTCGCCAGCGCCAACGGCGTGCAGGACGAGTCTGACCGCTTCCGCTCGCTCCGAGATGCCCACCTCGCGGTACAACCGTCTGTCGCGAGGACCGGCTCGTACGAGCGCGTCAGGGCTGTAGCACCACGTGGGCGGCTACGTGCTGCTCGGCGCTGCCGACCACCGCAACGTGGACGCCTTCGGCGGCCTCGTGCTGGTACATGGGCGACTCGGGATAGATGGCGTAGAGCTGGCCGAAGCCGGGCGGCAGTACCTCGACGGTGTGCTCGGTGAGCGCCCCCCAGTCGATGGGGAGGCCGGCGACACGGGCCAGCGGCCCGGCGCTGCGATAGGCGATGCCGCCTGCGTTGGGGCCATACACCAGCACCAGGTGATCCTCGGAGAACACGAAGCGCGCGCGGTAGGTAGCCGCGAGCTCGAACGACACGTTGGACCAGCTCCCGCCGGGCGGCCGGTGATAGTAGGCGGCGGCGCCACTCTCGAGACGCGCGACGAGGTGGGTGTCTCCGGACGCGGGATCGGTCCAGATGTCGTTGGTGGAGATCACCGCGGTGCCCTCTGGCGGGCTGAGCGCGAGCGACCAGCTCACGGGGAGGGTGGTGCCCAGGTCGCCGTAGCCGACGGCGCCGAGGAATGTCCAGTTGGGCGACTGACCGGCCACCAGCTGGCCGTGCATGGTGAAGTCGTTCGCGGTCGCGCCTCCGAACGCGACATGAATGTAGGACGCGTCGTTGTAGCCGCCGGCACCGCCGGAGCGCGGGCCATTCCAGCCGCCGCCGTAGTCGACGATGTAATGGAACGTGCCGCCGCCTCCGTCGACGACGCCGGTCCACCACACGAGCTTGTGGCCGGCCGGCGACACGGCCGCGCCCACGTAGTTCGAGCTCGCCACCAGCGTGAAGGGGAGCCCCTGGCAACCGAGTCCGCCCGCCGTTGGATGATATCGGCACATATATAGAGCGCTCGCGCCCGAGTCGATCCCAAAGGTCTGAAGCTCGCCGCTCGCGGGATCGACGATCGTGGCGGTGTTCTGCTGGATCGTCCCCGGCAAGGCGATCACCGCCCGCTCGGACCAGCCGTTGGCGCTGAGCTCGAAGTAGCCGAGCGAGTGGTTGTCGTTCACGTCACACACCGCCCCGGGCCCCGGAGCTTGGGCGCAGTGGTCGTCCACCCACCACAAGGTGCTGCCGCTGACGTCCGACGCCTGGGCCCGCATCAAGTGCCCGAGGTGCGGTCCCCACCCGCCGAACATCTTGCCTGGATCGTAGCGATGGCGATCGGTGATCACCTCGAACGTGGGCGTCGCCGTCTGCCCACCGACGCCATCGCCTCCCGCGCCGCCCACAGAAGCCGCGCCCGCGTTCCCACCCCCGCCGAGCGCGCCGGTCCCCATTCCCCCCACACCGAGGCCCCCCACCCCGAGGCCGCCCTCGCCGGCGTGGCCACTCATGCTCGTGGCGCTCTCCCGCGTGTCGCCACAGCCGGCGATCGCGAAGACGAGCGGGACCACCCACACACGAGCCATGCCCTTCAGCCTACCCAACCTCGTGCTAGAGAGCACGAGTGCACGATCCTCGCACGCGCATCCTCCTCGGGGCGGTGAGCATCGCGCTCCCCATCCTGATGAACGTGTTCTTCGTCGGGGGCACCTACGGCACCGACGCGAGCAGCTTCTCGGCTGTCGATGGGGTGCTCGTGGTGACGGGGATCGCGCTGCTGACTTGGGGCGTTCGGGGCGTGTTGGCGGAGCGCGAGGGGCGCTGACCCTCCCCGCGACCCAGAGGAGCGGCGAGTTGGATGGGCGCTCAGTGGGCGGGGATGTTGTGGAGGTAGAGCACGGCGGCGAGCTCGTCCTCGAGCGCGGTGCCGAGGCGATCCCAGGCCCGCTCGCTGTTGGCGAGGCTGCTGTCGCCGAACGCGGTCTCGTCGAACCAGTAGCGGTCGAAGTTGGGGATGGGCGTGTCTTCGCTGTTGATACGCTCGGGCGTGTACCAGTTGTCCTTGTGGACCTTGAACACGAACATCCAGTGCTTGTGGTTGCGGCTCCCGGGATCGATCACCGGCACGGTGAGGCCGGGCGTGACGAAGTGGTCCGACTTGCTCATCTCGTAGCTCGACGCGACGAAAGGTGAGTAGGCCTGGTTGTTCTTGAACGGCTTGTACGCCATCAGGTCGTCGTAGCCGGAGTTGTACCAGTCGGTGTGTCGGTCGACGGCAAGCTGGAGGATCTTGTTGATCTTCTCTTTGTCGTTGTTGTGGAGCTCGGGGAGGCCGAGCGCACCCCAGCGCCAGCGATAGCCCTCGAGCAGCTTCACCTCGTCGCCGTCGCGGTTCTTCGCGATGTAGGGCGCGATGTCTCCGAAGGGATAGGTCGGATCGGCGGCGGTGCGGGGGAACACGGTGAACTGGCTGTTGGAGTCGAGCCCGCTGCCGTTGGGATCGACGAGGACCCAGGTGGCGAGGCCGGCGCGGGCAGCGTTCCAGCGCTCGGTGAACGGATACTTGAAGTAGCGTTGGCACATCTCGTCGCTCAGCGTCGACTCGCTGCGCGCCTTCTGATACGGCGCGGCGCTCGCGCGGCTGTCGCACTGACGCGCGATGGAGCGACCGACCCAGATCATGCCGTTCGACTCGGGGGAGTTCGGCTTGATGTTCGAGTCGCCACGGAAGTCGTAATAGTAGTCTTCTTCGTCGGGCAGGTTGCAGTGCTCCACCCGGAACGCCTCGTAGCCCGCCTCGTAGGTGGCGAGGGCGTTGAAGGCGATGTCCTTCTTCACGTACTCCGCGAACATGTACTTGGTCTCGCAGATGGTCTGCGCCGGCACCGCGGTGTCGGTCTGGATGCTGCCGACCATCGTGTAGCGGCGGCCCTCGTCGGCGAGCTTGGCGCGCTTGGCGTCCCAGATCGAAGCCGACAGCCGGATGTAGGGCGCGTAGTCGCGCTGCTTCATCTGCGTCCACGGATCGCCGGCGGGGTCGTACTCGGGGCCTTCCTCGTCATCGAGGTAGTTCATGTTGGCCACCCACTTCACCTTGGCCTCCACCATCGTGCCGCGGTCGCGGAACTCACCGCAGAGGTAGCCGAGGAACTGGTGAGCGAGCGTCTTCACCGAGCCCGCGAGCTCCGCGGGCACGGCGGTCTTGTGGTGGCTGTTGAAGTCGCCGTACAGCGCGAAGCTGTGGGACGAGACGCGCGAGAGCTGGTGGGCCGCCTCGAGGACGTAGGGGTTCTCGTAGTTCGGCTGCGGGCGCACCGTGGCTTCGCGATCCCCGATGCAGTACTCCGACCAGATGCGAAAGTCGTCGCCGGCGGCGAGCTGATCCGGAGCGAAGCGCTTGGGCTTCTCCGTCACGTAGGCCGCGTCGCCGGTGCCGGTGTCCGCGGTGCAGCCAGAAGCGGCGGCGCCAAACAGGGTCGTCAAACAGAGTGCGGAGGTGAGATAAAAGCGCATGTTGGTGTCCCTGCCCACCTTCTCTTACATGAACCGTGCCAGTAAGATTGGTCGAATTTACGAGGTTTTTTCAGGAGTTCCTGGTCATCCCAGGATCCATGGGGAGCCGCTTTGACCACATGAGCGCACATCAGGGCGACAGGGCCCAGCCAGGCGCGGGTCAGGGGGCCGCCGTGCCCTGGGCCCAGTCGGCCTCGAACTGCTGCTGGATCGTCGCGGCGGGGCCGGGCTCGGTGACGAGCACGCCCACCTCGCGGTTGTTCTCGAGCGCGTTGTACGAGAGGTTCTCCGAGCCGACGAACGGCACGCCATCGGCCAGGACGAGCTTGGCGTGGAGCTCCAGGGTGTAGAGGTACCTGGTCTCGGCGCCCAACGCCGACAGCTCCGCTGCCGTCTCCGGGTTCCCGTCGATCCACTCGGGATGGGCGAGCAGGATGCGGGTGGGCACGCCCTGCATCAGCTTGGCCTTGATGGCGTTCTTCACGCCGTTGTCGGACACGTACATGACGGCGAGATCGAGCCGCTCGGTGGCGCTCTGGATCAGCTCGACGAGCCGCTCCCGTGCGTTCTCCGGCGAGATGATGAGGCGGGTGCAGCTGGTGTCGATCGCGCCCGAGCCACTCCAGTCACGCTCGAAGATGGCGAGGAGCTGCTCGACGTCCTGCGGATCGGTGTCGATGACGCCGTAGTTGCGCTCGCTCGACATCGAGTAGCCGTTCATGTTGGCGCTCATCACCACCGCGACCGCGCCATCGACGATCATCACCTTGGCGTGGTTGTGGTTGAACTCCGCGGGGGCGTCCTTGACGTTCACCCCGGCCGCCGTCAGCTGGTTTTTGGCGTTGGTGTTGACGGTCTGGGCCCCGTCGAGCAGCACCCTGACGTTCACCCCGCGGTTGTGGGCGTTGATGAGTCCAGTGACGCAGCCGTTGCAGCTCAGCTGATACATCATCAACACAAGCTCGCTCTCGGCGCTGTTCATCAGCCCGACGAGGCGCCCCTCGAGGCCCACCGGCCCGATCAACACTTCCGGCTCCGCGGGGCGCGGCACCCACGCGTCGCACGCAGGCGGCGGCTCCTCCATGCCGCCGGTTCCTCCGCCGCCCTGGCCCGTCGTTTGTCCGCCCCGGCCGTCGTCGTCGTCTTGGGAGGAGGTCTCGTTGGAAGGCGTGCAGGCGCCGCCCAGCGACGCGACCAGGAGGAACAGCGCCGCGACGAGGAGCGCCACCGACGGGGAGAGACGACTCGAACGAGAGCGCTGGCGTGCAGACATGAGAACCTCGGCGGAGATGTCAGCGGCCCGGGGTCGAGGCGCCGGGGAGCCAGGGTTCGCGCGTGGAGAGCATGAGCACGAGCGAGGTCGGGGTCACGTGATGCTCGTCGGCCCAGTCGGAGTAGAAGCCCCGTGGCGACCACGTGGGCACGTCGGCTTCGGGGGTGAGGTTCACCCCGAGGAGCTCGTCGGTGAGGGCCGCGATGACGGCCGCCGAGACGGTGCTGTGGAAGGCGTCGCCGAGCCTCGGGGACACCCCCTCGGGGAGGTTCTGTTCCGCCACATACGGGTCGAACGTCGCGATCCAACGCCCGTCGGCGGCCCGCAACACGAGCGCGGTCGTTGGCTCGATGAGGGGGCGGAGCGCGCCCTCGCCGTCGACGGTGATGATGGGAGACTCGGCGGGCACGTCGCTCACGTGGCGCTGGCGATTCACCATCACCACTGCGCGGGCGCCGGGGGCCAAGGTTGCATCACCGAGCGCGAGCGGTTGCTCGCGGCGGTTCCATAGCTCGAGGCCGGCGAGGGACACCGACTCCTGGCTCACGTTGGTGATCTCGACGAGCTGCGGACCCTCCGGGTCGGGGCTCGCGAGCACCTCGGTGATGGCGAGCGGGGGCAGTCCGTCGGTGAGGCGGTGGGTGCCCTCCACCTGGGGGTGCTCGTAGGCCTCGTGGAAGATTCGGAAATAGGTCTCCGCGATCGCTCGGTCGCGGATCACGAGCAGGCCTTCGTCGTTGGAGCTCTCGGCACTCGCCGACAAGTTGTGCGAGCCGGTGATCACCACGGGGTGATCCGTGCCGTAATCGATGACGATGAACTTGTGGTGCAGCCACACCTTGTTGGGGTTTCTGGGGCAAGCGCTGCGCGGGCTCACGTAGCTCGGGCAGTCGGGGTCGCTGTTGGGGGCGATGCGAACGTCGGCGCCTGCATCGGTCATCGCCTGCACGATGCCGCGCGAGTACACCGTTGGGTCGACGACGCCCTTCACGTCCACGCCGCTCGCGAGCCGTTCGCCAATCACCGCGCCCATGTCGTCGAGCGAGAGGCTGAAGGAGACGAAGTAGATGCTGCTCTTCGCGCGCGCGAGCTCGCCCATGATGAGGTCGTAGGGGCCCCCGCACGGATCGAGGCTGCGGTAGCGCTCGGAGATGAGGTGCTTGCCGTTGGTGCCGCGCACGTCGCACGCCTTCGCCGGATCGCCAGTCGCGACGAGCTCCGTCGCTCGCCGCTTGAGCGCCCCGGGGGTCATGCCCGGCGAGAAGCGCAGGCTCACCTCGGCGCCGTCGACGTTGAAGCGACCACCGGCGAGGCCGACGTTGCGCTTCTCCGTCGAGAAGGTGCCGCCGAACAGGGTCTCGAACTCCTGGTCGTGGAGCGCGGCGCCGGCGCGGCTCCGGAGGACGACCACGTTGTCGGCGTGGATCCGCGTGGGCTCGTCGGCGACGGGGTTGAACGAGCCCGTCCAGGTCCACTCTCGGTCGATCGTGACGAACTTGTTGTGCGACAGCGACGAGCGGTCGACGTTGCGTGAGTTGAGGTCGAAGACGATCGGGATCCCCGCCGCTTCGAGCTGCTCGAACCCGTGCGTGTAGTGCTCTTGCCCGAGGAAGCGAGCGTCGGTGGTGAGTCGCACGTCGACGCCGCGCCGCTTCGTCGCCACGAACGTGTCGATCACCTTGCTGTGGTTCACCTGAAAGAGCGCCGCCGACACCGTCTCTCTCGCCGAGAGGAGCATGTCGTCGAACGGATCGACGAGCGGGTTGTGCGGGAGGGCGCCGCCTTGAATCGCCGCGATCTCGTCGCGCAGGCTCTTGGCGGCCTCGGGGTCGCCGGTCGCCTCTGCTGCGCGCGCCCGCCGCTCGAGCGCGAGGATGGCGTCGCCGATCCGCCACGGTGACGACGACATCGCGTGGAGCGGGGGCGGCGCGGCGTGGTCATGGAGGAGCGCCTGATCGGAGCGGTAGAAGTTGCGCGCGCCAGGGGTGGTGCCGATGGGGCTCAGCTCGACGGCCATCGGCTCGAGCCCGCGCCGCTCGAAGGCCACGCCGCGGGGGGCGTCGCCGAAGGCGGCCTCGACGCGATCGATCTCGGCCGTGTCGCTCGAGAGCACCAAGACAGCGCCGGTGGCGAGGTTCTCCTCGAGAGACCACGAGACGGTGAACACCGGCACACAGTGCCGAGCCGACTGAAGCTCGAGGGTGGAGGCCAACACGTCGTCGTTCGCGGTGCGGCCCAACGCCTCGCGCGTGGTCGCGATCGGGGCCTCGCACGCGAGCTCCGCGGCGGTCTCGGCAGAGGTCGCCTCGTCGACGACGAGCGCCAGGCCGTGGGCCGCCACGATCGCCGGAGAGGCAGCCGTCCGCGCCGCACCCTCGAGCGCCAGGGGGCGGAGCTCGGTCTTGGCGCCCCTCGTGCCGAGCGACCACCCGCTGAGGTCGGTCGGCGCCTCCGAGTCGTTTCGCAGCTCGACGAAGGCCGGCTGCGACCGCGTGGGGGTCGCGAGCACCTCCACGATCCGCACCACCGCGGGGTACTCGGTGCTGTCCGCTGTGGTCGATTCCGGGTCCGGATCGCAGGCTGTCCCAAGCATCGCCAGGGCAAGCAAGACGAGTCGGGACCCACCTCCTCCAAGGGGGCCGTGTCGCATGCAACACCGAGAAGCACGGAACGTACCAGCAAACGGCGACTCGCTGGTGTGTGTCAACTATGTGAAATCGTGTAGCGCCCTGTGAGTGTGGTGCGCAGAAGTGGTGAAATGTGGTCTATCTTCATACCGCATTGGTTTGAGAATGATCCACTCCCGCTGGAGCCGTCCCCTCAGCGTCCACGCTGGTGGCTCGCCACGCCGTCGCGTCAGTCGTCGGCCGCGAAGTGCCAGCGCTCGAGGGTGGTCCCGAAGTGTTTGCCGCTGCCGATCTCCCAGCCCCGCAGGGCCGGAGCGGCGACGATGCGATCGGCGAGGAAGAGCAAGGGGAGGGAGGGGAGCCGCTGCGAGTAGGCGGCGAAGAGCATGTCGCGGATCTGCTCGCGACGCTCCGGGTAGAGCGCGCGCTCTTCTCGCCCGATGAGCTCCGCGATGGCGTCGGTGAAGGCGTCGTGGCGGTGGGTGCGGTCGTAGGTGCGCGCGACGCGCGGCAGGTTCCAGTACTTCTCCGCCGGGTCGTCGCGGTCTCCAGTGATCGACTGCAAGAGCAGGCCCCCGAAGTCGCCCTTGCGGGCGACGGAGAACGTATTGTCGACCGCCTTGGGCTCGAGCGTGATCCCGACCGCCGCGGCGTCGCGCACGAGGTGAGCAGCGATCTCCGCGTCGATCGGCGTCGGACCATGCAAGAGCGGCATGCGCGCGCCGGCTGCGCCCGCCGTCTCGAGCACGAGGCGCGCTGCGTCCACGTCGTACGCGTGCTGCGTCGTCCCCGCGGGCAAGGGACCGGGCACGGGGACGTGCGCGATGGGGGCCGACTTGGCGCTGTCACCGAACACCTCCGCCACAAGGCGTGCGCGATCGATGGCCATGAGCAACCCCCGGCGCACCTCGAAGCGCGCGAGCAGCGGATGGTCGAGATCGGGGAGGAGGAAGAGCAGCGTCTCGGAGGGACGAATGTGCACCGCTTCGGGACGCCGCGTGGCCAGCGCCACCGCCGCGTCGGGCTTGATCGCGTTGAGCATGATCATGTCGATGGCGCCGCTCTCGAAAGCGGCCACCAGCGCTGCGTCGTCGGGGTAGCGCCGCATCTCGATCCGAGCGATCGTGGGTGGCTTGCCCGCGAAGTGCTGGTTGGCCTCGAGCACGACGACCTCCTCGGCCTTGTACTCCGCCACGCGATAGGGGCCGAGCGAGGGCATCGGGTGAGCGAGGCGGTGCTCGAGGACCGCCTCGTAGCCCCCCTCGTCGTGCACGCTCTTCAGCACGTGCCGAGGCAGCGGCACGATACTCTCGAGCGCCACCGCGACACGCTCCTTGTAGCGCACCACGAGCACGTTCGGGCTCTCGACCTGCGCCTGTTCGATGCGCGGATCCGGCGACACCGCCAACGCGAACGCGAGGTCGTCCGCGGTCAGCGCTTCGCCGTCCGACCAGCGCAGACCGTCGCGCAGCCGCCACCTCACCTCGAGCTGGCCGTTGGCGAGGAAGCGCAGCGCGTCGTTGCTGATGGCGGGCACCTCCGTCACGAGCACCGGAAAGCGGGAGCCGTCGGGCAAGGTGCGGAACGTGCCCCAGTTGGTGCCGCGCCCGGCGAGGCCCACCCCAGGGCGAGAGAGCGCGTTGGTCCCGATCCGGAGCTCGTTCTTCTCGGTGGCGGGACGCACCTCCTCGACCGCGCCGTGCTCGTCCGCGTGGGCGACGGGAGCCGTGGGGAGCGCCACGAGCACGCTGCCCACGAGCAGGATGGGGAAGGCGATGAGCGCCCCGGTGTCGAGCTTCCGCCAGTCGGCGTCGCGTCCTCTTGCGTGCAGGCCCGCCGCGGCGATCGACACGATGAGCAGCATGGCGGTGAGACCGTAGGCCACGAGGAAGAGCACGTCGGCGAGCGTGAGGTACGCCACGTGGGGCATCGTGTCGGCCACCGAGAAGTGGAACGCGAAGCACGCCAAGAGCGCCGTGACCCCCACGCTGGCGCGCACGTTGAGGTCTTTCGGGTGGACGAACAGCGCGACCACGGCCACGAGCAGAATCACCAACAGCGGCAGGAACAGCTTCGTGGCGGCGGTGAGGAGGGGGCGCCGCAGCGTCACCTCGAACGCGGCCCGTCCGACGCGCGTCGGGTGGCCCTCCCCCTCGATGGCGCCGAGATCCGAGCGGTAGATCTCCGAGCCTACTCGCGGCCGGAACGAGGGTTCGTAGAGCCAGCCGGTGATGCTGAAGCGCTCTCGCATGCCGCTGCCCGCCAGATCGGGGACGAGCTCGCCGTCGCGCTCGGGGAGCTCGAGCACGACCTTGATGGTCTGTTCGTCGAAGGGGAACCGCTGGAGGGGGAACTCGCCCCGCAACGTGCCCCTCACCCGCCAGCGCGCCGCGTGCCAGTCGCCGTCGTGCTCCTCCCCGAGCAGCACGCGCTCGACCGCGGAGGCGTTGGCGATCGTCAACCGCGAAGGGTCGAACTCGCCGAGCCACTTGGCCCACACCTCCAGATCCACGTCGAAGACGCCATCCTTCTGATCGAACTTGGTGACGTCGTGCAGATAGACGCCGGCGTACACACGCTTGGCCGGTGCGGCCGTCGTCGTCGCCGTCGCTGCGGTCGTCGCGGCGAACAACAACAAACCGACGAGCAGCGCCAAGCGGGCGCAACGAACCGGCGCGACATGACCGCCCTCGTGCATCCGAGCACTCTACCACCACGCGCGGGTCCCCACGCCCCGCGCGCCTGGCGTCGTGCGCGGTGGCGTCGTGCGCTTGGCGTCGTGCGCTTCGGCGTGGCACACGACCGACCGCGGGGGTCGCCGTCGGTGAGGATCCATCGTGGGACAGCCTGGACCCGCGCCGCCGCGGCTCCCCGCGACGTCGCAGCTGCCCGCGCGCTCACCAGCGCCATGGAGACGGCTTCGAGTTGGAGAAATCTCGTGAGCGGCGGTTCGTGGGCATCGCGCCGGTGGGCGCCCTGGCCATGGTGCCCTTGTTCACGCCGCGCGATGAACCGCCTACGTAGGTAGGTCTGCATGGCGGCTGCGAACGGGGCGAGCGACGAGAAGGGTGGAGCGCGAGCGCCGTGTGTCTTCTGCGCGCTCGACGGCCGCGAGCTTGTGTGGTCGTCCGAGCTCGTCGTGGCCCTCCGCGACGCATACCCGGTGAGCCACGGCCACACGCTGGTCGTTCCGCGAGCGCACGTGAGCACCTACTTCGAGGCGAGCCCCGACCTTCGCGCCGAGCTCTGGCGCGGGGTCGACGCGGTCAAGGAGCAGCTCGACGCGACGCTCGGTCCTCACGGCTACAACGTCGGCTTCAACGCCGGAGAGGCCGCCGGCCAGACCGTGATGCACCTGCACGTGCACGTCATTCCCCGCTACCGCGGCGACATGGACGACCCGCGCGGGGGCGTGCGGCACGTCATCCCGAGCCGCGGCAACTACCTGCGCAAGCCGCCGCCGCTCGCGCGCGGCGGCGACGACCCGTTCTCCGACCATGTCTTCCCGCTCATGGCTCGTGCCCGCGACATCGCTATCGTGGCCGCGTTCGTGCAAGGCAGCGGTCTCGACCGCCTGTGGCCGGAGGTGAGCGAGGCCCTGGCTCGCGGCGCGCGCATTCGGCTCCTCACCGGCGACTACCTCGGTATCACGCAAGCCGACGCGCTCCAGCGACTGCTCGACTGGGAGCGATCGCTCGTGGTCCCCGAGACCGATGACCGCCCTCCATTCTCGTCGCCAGCCGGTGGCCGCGGTGAGCTGTGCACACGGGTCATCGAAGTACAGGCGCTCCCCCACCGCTCGAAGTCGTTTCACCCGAAGAGCTGGCGATTCGAGGGCGACACCTTCGGCGTGGCCTACGTTGGCAGCAGCAACATCTCCCGTGTGGCGCTCGGTTCCGGCATCGAGTGGAACCTGCGTGTCGACCGCGATCGCGACGCGGAGGCCTACGCGGCCATTCAGACCGAGTTCGAGAATCTCTGGGCGCACGCGCGTGCGCTCGACCAGGAGTGGCTGGACGGGTACGCGCGGCGCGCCCGCGAGCGCCCCGAGCCCCTGCCGCCGGGGGAGCTGACGGAGGAGCCGCCGCGGTCGCTCTACGCTCCCCATGAGGAGCAACAGACGGCGCTCGCCAACCTCCGCGTCGCTCGCGATGAGGGGCGCACGCGCGCCTTGGTCGTGTTGGCTACCGGACTCGGCAAGACCCTCGTGAGCGTGCTCGACTACGCCCAGCTCTGGGAGGAGACCGGTCGACAGCGTCCCCCCCGGCTGTTGTTCCTCGCCCATCGCCGGGAGCTGCTCCTCCAGGCCGCCGGCGACTTCCGCACGCTGATTCGTGAGCGCGGCCTGCCCAGCACAGCCATCCCCGCCACCGTGGGCTGGTTCGCCGAGAGCAGCGCGGAGCTGCACGCCGATCTCGTGTTCGCGTCGGTGGCCAAGCTCGCGCGCAGGGAGCATCTCGACGTGCTGCGCCATGAGCGGTTCGACTACGTCGTGGTCGACGAGGTGCATCACGCCGCCGCGGACTCCTACCGAAGGATCCTCGACGCCCTCCCGGGGAGCGCCTTCCTGCTCGGCCTCACCGCGACGCCGGAACGCGCCGACGGACGCGACATCCTCGGCATCTTCGACGACCACGTGGCCCACCGCGCGGGGCTCGACAGAGGGATCGCGCTTGGACGTCTGGTGCCGTTCCACTACTTCGGCGTCAAAGACGACATCGACTATGCGAGCATCCCCTGGCGCAATCGCCGCTTCGACATCGAAGCGCTCTCGCAGGCTGCGCAAACCCAGGCGCGCATGGACACCCTGTGGCGAGCGTGGGCCGCGCACGCCGGGGAGCGAACGCTCGTGTTCTGCTGCAGCATCGGCCACGCCAACTACGTTCGCGACGAGCTGCGCGCTCGAGGCGTCGCCGCGCGCGCGATTCACTCCGGTGCCGGGGGCGACGACCGCACCACCGCCCTCTCCGAGCTCAAGGCGGGCGACATCCAGGCCATCTGTGCCGTCGACGTCCTCAACGAGGGCATCGACGTGCCGTCGATCGATCGCGTCGTGATGCTGCGACCCACCGAGTCGAGCACCGTGTTTCTGCAACAGCTTGGGCGCGGCCTCCGCGCGGGCGACGACAAGCGCGCGCTCACCGTCATCGACTTCGTGGGCAACCACCGGATCTTCCTGCAGCGCCTCCGCGCGTTGCTGTCGCTCGGCGACCCCGCTCGTCCTCCACCCATCTCGCATCTCATTCAAGCCGACGATGCGGTCGATCTCCCCGCCGGCTGCTCGGTCGCGCTGGAGCTCGAGGCGAAGCATCTGCTCGCCCGCTTGCTGAACACCGACGGGGCAGGCGTCGTCGAGCGCGCCTACCGCGAGCTGGCGGCGAGCCGTGGGGAGCGCGACGCACGAGGCGGCCTGCACGAGCGACCGACCGCTGGTGAGATGCAACGACTCGGCTATCCCCCGTCCAAGCTGCGCGAGCGGCACGGCAGCTGGTTTGGCTTCGTGGCGAGCGAAGGCGATCTGCTCCCCGAGGAGCAGCAGGCCCTGGAGAACGCCTCTGGGTGGTTGTCCAGCCTGGAGACCACGGACATGACCAAGTCGTTCAAGATGGTCACCCTCCACGCCTTGCTCGAGCATGACGCGCTGCTCACGGGCATGGCGCTCGAGGAGCTCGCTGAGCGCGCTCACGCCATCGTGGCCCGCGACCCGCGCCTGCTCCGCGATCTGCCGGAGCGCTTTCGTCGCCCCCCGGTCGACGCCAAGGCGATGAAGCGCTGGCTCGACTATTGGATGGGGAACCCGATCAAGGCGTGGACCGAGCCCGCCGAGAAGAAGCGCGCGTGGTTCGCGATCGATGACGGACGCTTCGTCCCCGCGTTCTCCATCGAGGGGGGGACAGCAGCGGCGCTCGCCCGCATGGTCGCGGAGCTCGTCGACTATCGTCTCGCGCAGTATCGAGGCCGCCACGCGAGCGTGACCGGCGACAGCTTCGAGTGCCGCGTCACCTGGAACCAACGCGATCCGATCCTCAAGCTCCCCTCCCGCAAGGAGCACGACGTCCCCCAGGGCGAGGTCGACGCGCGCCTCGCGGATGGATCCATGTGGACGTTCCGCTTCAGCAAGGAGTTTTGCATTGTGGCGAGGCGCCCCGGCGCCGAGCGCAACGGGCTCCCGAGCCTGATGCGATTGTGGTTCGGCCCTTCGGCGGGGCACCCGGGCACTCAGTTCTCCGTGCGCTTCGAGGCTGGCCCCGACGGCTGGACCGCTCGTCCGGTGCGCGGCGTCCACGCGATCCCGTTCCCTCGACAACACGTCGCCTACTACCCGGACATCCAGGCCGCCGCCGGGCACACGGGCCAGGCGACGCTCGCGCCGGAAGGGGTCCCCGTCGCCCTCCCCCTCAAGACCAACGATCTCGATGCGCTCTTCGCCGTGCGTGTCTCGGGCCACTCCATGGACGGCGGCTCCCACCCGATGCGTCACGGCGACTGGGCTGTGTTTCGCGTCGCCCGCGACCTTCCTGCCTCCGCCGTCGAGAACCGCGTCGCGCTCTTCCAAGTGCCCACCGAGGCCGACGACCACGCCTACCAGATCAAGCGCCTCGCGCGACGGGCTGGCGGGGGATGGGCGCTGTGCTCCGACAACCCGGACGGCCCGACGATCGCGGCCGACGCCGGCACGGTGGTCATCGGGCGGCTCGAACGCACCTTCCAACCCGAGTCGCTCGCGCCCGCCCGCGGAACGGTGCTCACCGACGAGGAGCTCGCCACCGCGTTCGGAGTCGACGGCCTCGACAGCGACACGCCGCGCTGCGGCGGTCACCTCTTCCTCTTCGTTCGCGACGCCGGCGCGCTCGTCGAGCCCACCCGCCTGCGCCACGTGTTGCCCCGAGGCACGCCCCCGCCCCGCGCCGCCGAGACTGCCTTCGTGCTCGCAACAACCGGCGACCGCTGGCGCTACCTCGGCGTCGCCCACCCAGAGGAGACCTCAGCGGAGCACTGGCGACTCCCCGAAGTCGACGTTCACACCTGGAGAGCCCTTGGCCAAGGCGGCGTGTCGCGCACCTTGCCTTCGAGCGCGCGCGCCCGCGCAGAAGAAATCGTCCGCGCGCTTCTCGAGCTCCCCGCAGAGGCTCGTTGGCTCGAGCATCCCAGCGGCCGGCGCGCGCGGATCGTCGGCCAGTCCAAGCGCGGTGGCCTCCGCATCGCTGGCGATCCCACGCCTTCCGCGCCTCCTTTCAAGGAGCGCACCGTGTCGCTCGACGACATCGGTTGGGCCGTCGTGGCCGCTCGCCACGTCGAGGAGCACGGCGGTCTGCTCGACGAGGCGCGTGTCAACCAGCTCCGCTACCTCGAAGGGACCCCGAAGGCCTCCACGCGCTACATCGACACCGAGTGGGCGCTCGCCGCCGTCGAGCGCGCCCGCCCCAGGCTGGCCGAGATCACCGACAGCCATCGGCTCGACTAGGAGGAGCCCCGATCGCCGCCCGCGCACCCCGCGAGAGGCGCTCCGACGACGCAGCGCTCGACGTGCTCGTCGCGGCGTCGACGGCACCGCGGACCCTCTCAACCCCGTGTCGGGCGTGACGACGTGGGGAGCGCTTGCTGCCCTTTGGGCACAGTGACAGGTTCGCGGCGTGAGACGTCTCGGTGCCACGACCGCCCGCCGGGAGGGCGCAGCGCGCGCGAGCACGAGGCCTGGGGGCGCGACTCTCCGCCTGGCGCCGGTGGCGCTCGCGATCGCCGTGGGGGTCGGTTGTGGGCCGGCGCCGACGCCGCCTGGGACGTCGGTCGCTCCGGCGCCGGCCGCGCCCGTCGCCGCCCCCGGGATCCCGCTCGCAGTGACGCTCGACGATCTGCCGTACGTCGGTCCGACGCCCCGAGGGATCAGCCGAACAGCGGCGCTGCAGCGTATCGTCGCGGCCATCGAAGCGGCGCAGGCGCCGGTGACCGGCTTCGTCACGTGTGGTCGGCTCGACGATGAGCAAGGCGGGCTCACTCCCTGGCTCGCGGCCGGTCTGCCGGTTGCCAATCACTCGACGGCGCATCGCAGCGTCGACGACCTCGGCCGCGACGGCTTCGTGGCCGACGCGCGCGCCTGTCGCGAGCGGCTCGCTACGATCACCGGCAAACGACCGAAGTACTTCCGCTACCCATTCCTGCAGACGGGTGCCGAGCGCGGGCTGCGCGACGCGGTGGCCGCAGACATCGCCGGTCTCGGCATGGGACGGGCGCCGGTGAGCGTGGACACGTCGGACTGGGCCCTCGCCGGGCCGTACGCGGAGGCGGTGAGCGCCGGCGACGAGGCGCGCGCGGCGAGCATCGCGGATGCCTACGTGGAGCACGTGCGACGCGCGGCGGCGCGCTACCGCGGTCTCGCGAAGGCGCGCGTGGGGCGCGAGGTCGCACAGGTGCTGCTGCTCCACGCCAACAGCCTCGCCAGCGACCAGCTCGGTCGGCTCCTCATCGCCTTGCGCGGCGACGGCTTCCGCTTCGTGACGCTCGAGCAGGCGCTCGAGGACCCCGTCTACGCACAGGAGGACGACTGGGTCGATCCGGTGGGTGCGAGCTGGCTGTTGCGCATCCCGCCGGCCACGCCGGCGCTGTGGGGCTGGGATCACGGTCAGCAGCGCGCGCTCACACATCGCTTCGACGTGGGCGCCGACGAGCAACAAGAGGAACGGATCGGGCCCCACCTCCGCGCCCAACGCCTCGCTGACCACCCCGCCTGGCGCATCGTGCACACGACGCCGATCGCTGCCAACGCGCTGGTGTTCCGCACACCATCGGGAGAGACGGTGCTCGCCGACACGCCGTGGACGCCGGAGGCTACCCGCGATCTCTTGGACTGGATCGCCGCGCGCTTCGGCGCGTTGCCGTCGCTCGCCACGGTGAGTCACTTCCACCTCGACGCGGCGGGTGGCATCGCGGCGCTCGAGGCAGCCGGCGTCCCCGTCGCGGTCTCGGATCGAACCGCCAAGCTGCTCGCCGAGAAGGGCGAAGCCATGCGCGAATCGCTCGCCGACGCTCACGGCGAAGCGTTCGAGTGCTTTCGCGTCGCTGCGCCCCAAGCGACCTTTCCGCTCGTCGAGGGCTTTCGCACCACGGTCGGCGGCGCGGACGTGCGCATCGTCTTTCCCGGTCATGGGCACGCGCCCGACAACGTGGTGACCTGGTTCCCCGAGAGCGGCGTGATGTTCGGAGGGTGCATGGTGAAGGGGGGAGACAACCTCGGCTACCTCGGCGATGCCAACCGCGAGACCTGGCCGGCGGCGATGCAGGCGCTGCTCGCCCTCGCGCCGAAGGTGGTGGTGCCGGGTCACGGCGCGCGAACCGATCCCGAGCAGCTGAGCCACACCGCGAAGCTGTTGGCGGACGACGCCCCTGGCGTCGACTAGGCCCAGTCGAGGAGGCCCAACGGAGGGTTGTTAGAGGCCGCCGGGGCGGTAGCCGGCGCCTCCCTTGGGGGCGGGCTCGGGGGGTGGGGGTTTGGTCTTGGTGCCGTCCCCGCGGCGGCGCGGGGTGGGGGCGGGAGGCCGGGCGGACGTGGCCGAGGAGGGCGCGGGCGCGGCCTCTGGCGAGGTGGGGTCTTGGGGCTGGGTCTCGGGGGCGAGAGGGTCTGGGGGTGGGTCGTCGGGGGCGGCGGAGGCGCTCGTTCCCGGCTCGGGCTGGTCCCGCTCGAGATGGTCCGGCGCGGCTTCCCGCCGCGCGACATCGGCCTGGGCGGCGGCGGCTTGCTTGGCGGCGGCGTCGCTGAGGCCCGGCTCGGTGCGATCGGCGGCCACCGGCTGGGTGAGCATCATCACCCCCGCCGCCCCGACGCCGAGGGTGAGCGCGATGACGGCGGCGAGCGCGGTGACGAGGCGACCCTGCGATGGAGGCGTCAACTTCACCGCCACGGTGTGGGGCTTGCCGGTGCCGGAGCTCATGGCCGAAATCTCCGAGGTGGTCGGCGCGGCTGGCACGGCGGCGACCGACGCGAGCTCGAAGGCGCCGGAGCCGTCGGCGTCGGTGTTGGCGCCTACGAGCGGCCTTGTCTCCGCCACGAAGGCGGCGAGGGTGCGGCTCGAGGCGACCCGTACACCGTCGAGCTCCGCGGCTTCCTCGAGGGCCTCGGCGAACTCGCCCGCGCTCTGGAAGCGCTCGTTGGGATCGAGCGCGAGCGCCTTCATGCACGCGCGATCGACGTGGTAGGGCACCTCGGGCCGCAGCTCCCGCGGCGAGCGCGTCGCCCCCTCGAGCACCTTGAAGATGAGCTCGCCCGGGTTGTCGGCCCAGAACAGGCGGTCGAACGCGAGGCACTCCCAGAGCACCACCCCCGCGGCGTACACGTCGGCGCGGCAGTCGATCTCCTCCCCTTTGCTCTGCTCGGGGGGCATGTAGCCGAGCTTGCCCTTGATCTCGCCGCCGATGGTGTAGCCGAGGCGTGCTTCGGCGCGGGCTACCCCAAAGTCGGTGAGCCGCACGATACCGTCCGCCCCCACGAGGATGTTCTGCGGGGACACGTCGCGATGCACCACCTGAAGCGAGCGGCCCTGGCCGTCGACGAGGCGATGCGCGGCCTCGAGGCCGTTGAGCGTGTCGATCAGGATCCGGAGGACGATCTCGACGGGGAGCGGCCGCTCGTGCTCCTTGAGCTTGCGGAGCAAGCGATTGAGCGCCGGGCCGTCGACGTACTCCATCACGAGGAACATCGCCTCGGGGGTCTTCTGCACGTCGATGGTGGACACGACGTTGGGGTGACGGATGCTCGCCGCGAGCCGCGCCTCGTCGAGGAACATCGCCTCGAACTCGTGTTTGTCCGCGATGTGCGGGTGCATCACCTTGATCGCCAGCAGGCGCTCGAAGCCCCCCTCCGCGACCGCGCGGCCGAGGTACACCGTGGCCATCCCGCCCTGGGCGATCTTGCGGATGGCCTCGTATCTGCCGAACCTAAACGACACCCAACTTGCAACACTATCCGCTGTCGCCGGACAATTCAACGAACGGAGCGCGGCGTTACCGTCTGCCGCGCTTTCTGCTCGCGCGTCCTACACCGTTCGCGCGCTCTTGACGTGACGCGCACCTTGGCCGTCGATGAGTGGTGGTGTGGGGCGCGAGGGGCGCGCTCGAGAGACTCGTCTTCGGAGGAGCGCGAGGTCTTCAGAGGAGCGCGAGGGCCCAAGCGCCGCCGACGAGGCCGAGGCAGGCGAGGAACGCGAGGGTCTGCACGACACCGGAGGGCTTGTCGCGGTGTCGCCGCACCCACGTCCCGGCCGCCGCGCCCACGCCGACCCCCGCCACGAAGCCGAAGCCGTGGGCCCAGACGTCGGTGTTGCCCTTCCCCGCCCCGAGCATGCCGAGGAGGGTGAGGCCGCCGACGATGGGCGCCACCATGTCGACGAGCCCCCAGCGCGCGCGCTCCTTGCGGCGGCCCCAGTCGATGACGGTCTGCAGCGCGGCGAGCATCCCCACCGCGGCGAACACCGCGGTCGAGGCGCCGATCGAGCGGTGGCCGTCGGGGAGGTGGTACAGGGCGTTGATCGTGTTGCCGAGCGTGCCCGCGATGACGATCGCCAAGAGCGCGCCGCCAGGGCCGATGCGGCGCGACACCATGCTGCCGAAGATGCTCCCGCTGATCGCGTTGCCGATGATGTGCTGAGCGTCGGCGTGGAGGGTGAGGGCGGTGACCATCCTCCATGGCTCGCTGAAGAGGAGGGCCGCGTCGGCGCGCCCCTTGACGAACCAGACCGAGCCCCTCGCGACCGGCCCGGTGGCGTAGAGGTAGAAGAGGCCGAGCGCTGCGAAGGCGAGAGGCATCGCGAGCGAGCTCTCGTGGCGCGGTCGGTCAGGGTTGCGGGGCGGCGGCCAGTTCTCGTTCTCCTCCTCGTAGAGCTCGATCATCGCGAGGGCCCGGTCGTACGCCTCGGGGTTGACCTTGATCACGAAGCCGCCTCCCCGCGACAAGAGGACGAAGCTGATGCTCTGCGACTGCAACACGAGCGCCCACTCCCGGAGCTGCGCCCGGTCGTAGAGTGGGCCGATCACCGACTCGGGCTCGGGCTCCACCTGCTCTCCGACCCCGGCGAGCACCTCGGCGTCGGGGGGGGCGGCGTCGGGGGGAGCGGCGTCGAGGTCGCTCGAGGTGTTCATGCGCCCCACCCGAGGGGCGCCGCGGCCGAGCCGCGTCTCCAGCCATGTTCGAGCATCACGGAGGAGGAGCGGCGACGGCTCGGACGGTATCATCGGTGATCTCCAGGACCTCGGGCTTGCCGCCGTAGTGGGCCGCCATGCCCACGTCGACGCGCCAGACGCGTTGGTCACACGCTGGACGAATCCGAGGTTGCACGGTGTGACCGACCACCATGCGGCGCACGCCGAGCCTCTTCAGGGTCTCCTCGAGGAGGCGGCAGTCGGCCTCGTCGGGCTCGTCGGAGAAGTGTCGGCTCCACACCGGGCTGTCCGGGCTCGAGACGTGTCGCCGGCCCGCCGGGCCGTCGCCGAGGAGCCACGCCGTCACCTCACGGTTGACGCGATCGAGCTCGTCCACGTGCTTCGGGAGCACGCCGCCGTGTGCGAACACGGTGTCCCCCACCACCAACACCACCGGGTTTTGGGCGATCTTCTTCGCGTAGGCGCCTCCCGGGAGCCACGCCGCGGCGCGAGCCCGCTGTGGGCGCGGGAAGCGCGAGAGGCCCGAGTCTTCGAACGACAGGCCGGGCGCGTCTTCGAAGTCGGCGAAGCCACCGGGCGTCACGTAGCGGAAGTCGCCAGCTGCGTTCATGAGCTCGTGGTTGCCGTGGAGGGTGTGCACGACCCCGCCCGCGGCCTTCGCCTGCTCCTTCAGCTCCACCAGCAAGTCCACGATGCGCTGCTCGTCGTCGCCGCGATCGAGCACGTCGCCGGTCTGCACGAGCACCGTGTCGCCGCCCGTCCAGCGGTGGTCGGCGTCGATGAGACCGCCGATCCGCAGCGCGCGCACCGTGGCCTGGAAGTCGCCGTGGACGTCGCCGATGGCGACCAGCCGCCGCGGCGCAGGGAAGCGCCAGGTGCCGACGCCGGCGTCGCTCACCGTCGGCTTGGCCGGCTCTTTGGGCTCGGGCGTCGACGCCGCCGAGCCGCGGCTCTCACATCCCACGAGCTGCCACGCGCTCAGCGCGAGCGCCACGATCCCGAGCCAGCGCCCCCCCACGGTCAGCTCTTCTCGAGGGCGGGCTCGGGGGTGGGGGCGTCCTCGTCCTCGTCGTCGTTCACCTCGATGTCGGGGTCGTCTTCGCCGGCGGGGCGACTCGCGGCGGGGCGGCTGGCGGTGGGGAGCGCCTTGCGGTCGGCGCTGCCCCCGTCGCCGAGGAGCTTCTGGGGCGGCTTGTTCGCCTCGAACACGAACGTGAGCTCGCGCGCTGGCTCCTCGTCGTCGTCACGCTCGGCGGCCTCCTTCTCGTCGACCTCCACGAGCTTCGTGGCGATGCGCACGCTGCCCCCGTTCTCGAGCGCGCCGAAGAGGATCTCGCTCGACAGCGGGCGCTTGATCTCTTGGTCGATCACGCGGGCGAGGGGCCGCGCCCCCATCAGCTTGTCGTACCCCTTGTCGGCGAGGTAAGTGCGCGCGTCGTCACCGAGGCGGATGGTCACATCTCGATCCGCGAGCTGCGCGGTGAGCTCACGCATGAACTTGTCGACGATCTGGCCCATGACCGAAGGATCGAGGGCATGGAAGCTGATTCGTGCGTCGAGCCGGTTTCTGAACTCGGGGCTGAACATCGCTTTGAAGGAGCGATCCTCCTCGCCGGTGTTCACCCCCCGGCTGCCGAAGCCCACCCGCGTCTGGGTGAGGGCGTGGGCCCCGACGTTGCTGGTCATGATGAGCACCGTGTGGCGGAAGTCGGTCGGCCGGCCGCTGTTGTCGGTGAGGGTGCCGTGGTCCATGATCTGGAGCAGCACGCTGAAGATGTCTCGATGCGCCTTCTCGATCTCGTCGAGCAGCAAGACCGCGTGGGGCGTCTTGTTGATGGCTTCGGTGAGGAGGCCGCCGCGGTCGTAGCCCACGTAGCCGGGAGGGGCCCCGATGAGGCGAGAGACGGAGTGCGACTCCTGGTACTCCGACATGTCGAAGCGGAGGAACTCGATGCCCATCGTCTTGGCGAGCTGCTTGGCGAGCTCGGTCTTGCCCACGCCGGTGGGGCCGGTGAAGAGGAACGAGCCGATAGGCTTCTCGGGATCGCGGAGGCCCGCTCGCGACAGGCGGATGGCGGCCACGAGGTTGTCGATCGCCTCGTCCTGGTGGAAGATGACGGCCTTGAGGTCGCTGTCGAGGGCCTTGAGCGACTCGCGATCGTTGGTGTTCACCTGCTTGGGCGGGATCTGGGCCATCTTGGCCACGATGTTCTCGATGTCGGTCTCGCCGATCACGTACCCCTCGTCGTGGTCGAGCTTGGCCCGCGCCCCGGCCTCGTCGATCAGATCGATGGCCTTGTCGGGGAGCTTCTTGTCTTGCAGGTACCGCTCCGAGAGGGCCACCGCCGCTTCGATCGACTCGGTAGCGTATTTCACCTTGTGGAACTCCTCGTAGCGCGACTTGAGGCCCTCGAGGATCTTCACGCAGTCGTCGTGGCTCGGCTCGTTGATCTCGATCTTCTGGAAGCGCCGAACGAGGGCGCGATCGCGCTCCACGTGGGTGCGATACTCCTGATAGGTGGTGGAGCCCATCACCCGCAGCTTGCCGCTCATCAGCGCAGGCTTGAGCAGGTTGGAGGCGTCCATGGTGCTGCCGCTCGCCGAGCCGGCGCCCATGATGTTGTGCATCTCGTCGATGAACAGGATGGAGCCGGGGCGGTTCTCGAGCTCCTTCACCACCGCCTTCACGCGGTTCTCGAAGTCGCCCCGAAAGCGCGTGCCGGCGAGGAGCGAGCCCATGTCGAGCGAATAGACCACCGCATCTTGGATCTGCTTGGGCACCTCCTTGGCCTCGATCTTGAGGGCGAGGCCTTCGGCGATGGCGGTCTTGCCGACGCCCGCGTCGCCCACCAGCATGGGGTTGTTCTTGCGCCGGCGGACGAGCACCTGCACCACCCGATCGATCTCCTTCTCCCGACCGATGAGCGGATCGATGTTGCCCTCCTGGGCCATCTTGTTGAGGTTCACGCAGAAGGCGTCGAGGGGGTCTTTGGCCGCCTCGTCCTCCTCGTCGTTGCCGCCCTCAACCTCGCGCGCGGTGAGCTTTCCCCGGTTCTGTTGGTTGGGATCTTTGGAGATGCCGTGGCTGATGAAGTTGACCACGTCGAGGCGCGTGACCCCGTTCTGCTCGAGCAGCGCCTTCGCCTCGCTGTCGCGCTCGGCGTAGAGCGCCACGAGCACGTTCGCGCCGGTGACCTCTTTCTCACCGCTCGACTGCACGTGGGCGAGGGCGCGGCTGAGCACGCGCTGGAAGCCGAGGGAGAGGGTGGGGGTGATGTCCGCCGTCTCGGGCAGCGAGCTCATACCGTCGTCGAGGAAGCTCTCGATCTCCTTCTTGAGCTTCTGAACGTTGCCCCCCGCGCTCTTGATGAGGCTCGAGACGGAGTCGTCGAACAAAAGGGCGTAGAGCAGGTGGTCGACGGTCACGTATTCGTGACGGCGTCGGATCGCCTCTCGGGTGGCGAGCGTGACCGCGATCTCGACTTCGGGACTGATTCGCATGGCTATTCGACGGGCTCGGTGGTGAGCTTGAGGGGCATGCCGTGGTCTTGCGCGAACGAGGTGACCTGATGCACCTTGGTCTCGGCCACGTCCTTGGAGTAGATGCCGGCGATGCCCTGGCCCTTGTGGTGGACGGTGAGCATGATGTGCGTCGCCTCGGTCTCGCTCTTGTGGAAGAACTTCATCAACACGAGCACGACGAACTCCATGGTCGTGTAGTTGTCGTTGTGGAGGACGACCTTGAACTGCTTCGGCTTCTCGGTGCGGATGCGCTCGTCGGTCGCGAGGTCGCCTTCGTCCTCGAACGTCTTGAGTGGATCGTCACTCACCGGAGCAATGTAGCACCGCCACCGGAAATTGAAGCTGCCCGATTGGGGGGTGCCGCCGATGGGCTCTACCGGCGATCTCGTTGGGGTTTTTTCGCGTCCCTTGCGCCCCGCGGGGGGCGCGCCGCGGGGCGTCGCCTCACGGCTCGAGGGTGACCGGGACCGGCTCCACCCGCCAGATGTCGGCGGCATACTCGCGGATGGTGCGGTCGGAGGAGAACCGCCCGATGCGCGCGATGTTGAGGGCGCTCATGGTGCCCCACCGGCGCTGGTCCCGATAGCAGTCGGAGACGCGCTCCTGGCACGCCGCGTAGGCGTCGAAGTCGGCGAACACGCAGTACTCGTCGTGCTCGAGGAGCGCGTCCATGAGGGAGCGAAACAGGTCCGGCTCCTCGGGGTTGAAGAAGCCGTCGGAGATGAGGCTCACGATCTCGGAGAGCGCCTCGGACTGTTGCACCGCCAGCCGTCCGGCGGCGTTGTCCGCGAGGCGCGCGTGCACCTCCTCGACGGTGAGGCCGAAGAGGAAGAAGTTCTCCGCGCCGACCGCCTCGCGGATCTCGATGTTGGCGCCGTCGAGCGTGCCCACCGTGAGCGCGCCGTTGAGGGCGAGCTTCATGTTGCCGGTGCCGCTCGCCTCCTTGCCGGCGGTGCTGATCTGCTCGGAGATCTCGGCGGCGGGGATGATGCGCTCGGCGAGCGTGACCCGATAGTTGGGCAGGAACGCCACCTTCACTTGCTCGACGCGAGGGTCGTTGTTGACCACATCGGCCACGGCGTGGATGAGGCGGATGATGAGCTTGGCCTGGCGGTAGCCGGGGGCCGCCTTGGCCCCGAACACGAACACGCGGGGCACGACGTCTTCCCCGCGCTTGGCCCGCAGGTAGAGGGCCACGATGTGGAGCACGTTGAGGAGCTGGCGCTTGTACTCGTGGAGCCGCTTGATCTGCACGTCGAAGATCGCGTGTGGATCCACCACCAGGTTGAGGGAGGTGCGGATGACCTCGCCGAGGGCGCGTTTGTGGTGGAGCTTGATGGCGGCGAGGCGGTCGAGGAGGTCCGGATCGGTGGCGAGGGGGACGAGCGCCTGGAGGTGCTCGAGATCCGTGACCCACTGCTCGCCGATCCGGTCGGTGATGAGCGCCGCGAGCTCGGGGTTGCACGAGAGCAGCCAGCGCCGGGGGGTGACCCCATTGGTCTTGTTGCTGAAGCGGTCGGGGTAGAGCTCGGCGAAGTCGCGCATCACCTGGCCGGCGAGGAGCTCGGAGTGGAGGGCGGCCACCCCGTTCACCGCGTGGCTGCCCACGACGGCGAGGCGCGCCATGTGGATCTGGGGCTCGGCCGCGTGATCGATGATCGCCATGCGCTCGGTGCGCTCGCGGTCGTGCGGGTAGGCGGTGAGCACCTCACGCGAGAAGCGACGATCGATCTCGCGGATGAGCTCGAGGTGGCGCGGCAGCACCGCCTCGAAGAGGGCGACCGGCCAGCGCTCGAGCGCCTCCGGCATCAGGGTGTGGTTGGTGAAACCGAGGCAGGCGACGGTGAGCTCCCAGGCCTTGCCCCAGGGCATGTCGTGCTCGTCGACGAGCACGCGCATCAGCTCCGCGACCGCCACCGCGGGGTGCGTGTCGTTGAGTTGGATGGCCACTTTGTCGGCGAGGTTGTCGAGGGTTGGGTGCTGTCGGAGGTGGTTCTCCACGATGTCGAGGATGGAGCACGACACGAAGAAGTACTCCTGGCGCAGGCGCAGCTCGCGACCCTTGTGGAAGTTGTCGTTCGGGTAGAGCACCTTGGAGATCACCTCGCTGGCGTTCTTGCCCTCCACCGCGTTGACGTAGTCGCCGGAGTTGAAGAGGGAGAAATCGAACTCACGGCTGCTCTTGGCCGCCCACAAGCGCAGGGCGTTCACGGTGTCGTTGCGGTAGCCGGCGATGGGCAGGTCGTGGGGGACGCCGAGCACGCTGTCGGCGTGGTTCCACACCACGCGATAGCCGCCGTGGCCGTCGCCCACCACCTGCGTGCTGCCCCCGAAACGCACGAGCTTGGCGTGCTCGGGGCGCGCTATCTCCCACGGGTTGCCGAAGCGCAGCCACTCGTCGGCGCGCTCGATCTGGCGGCCCGCTTGGATCTCCTGCTCGAAGATCCCGAACTCGTAGCGGATGCCGTAGCCCCGGCCAGGGATGCCAAGGGTGGCCATCGAGTCGAGGAAGCAGGCGGCGAGACGCCCGAGGCCGCCGTTGCCGAGGCCGGGCTCGGGCTCGGCCTCGATGAGCTCGTCGAGATCGATCCCCAGCTCGGAGAGCACCGAGCGGAAGCGGTCCTCGAGCTCGAGGGCCTGTAGATTGCCCAAGAGGAGCCGTCCGGTGAGGAACTCGGCCGAGAGATAGAACACGCGCTTGGCGTCGCGCTCGCGGTAGGTCTGCTCGGTGGCCTGCCAGCGCTCCATGAGCCGATCACGGATGCAGAGCGAGATCGCGACGTAGCGATCGTAGGGGGTGGCGTCGGCCAGCGCGTGGCCACGCGACAAGCGCACGTGATCCTCGAAGGCGCGACGCAGGGCCGAGCGATTCAGGTTGGTGCGATCGCCGGCGGGGAGCACGCTGTCGCGAGATGGCGGGGGAGCAGGAATGGCCATGGGCCCCATGGCTATCCGCAATAAGGTGTCGAGACAAGTGTCGTGACTCAGCTCTGGGTTACGGCCTCGGGGGAGCCCGGGGGGCCGTGTCGCGCGCGGCGGCGCCCGCGCCAGCGGTCGGGTCGAAGAACGACGAAGCGACCGTGCGCGCGGCGAAAAACGCTCTAAGGTTGCGACATGCGACTCTCCATCGACGTCTGGTCCGATGTGGCGTGTCCTTGGTGCTGGGTGGGCAAGCGGCGGCTCGAGCGCGCCGTCGCCGCCGTGGAGCACGAGGTGGTGGTGCGGTGGCGCGCGTTCGAGCTCGATCCGTGCGCTCCGCGGAGCCACGACGGTGACGCCGACTACGTGGGGAGGCTCGCGCGGAAGTACGGCGTCACGGCGGCCGAAGCGCAGGGGATGATCGATCGCATGACGGCGGTGGGAGCCGAGGACGGGCTCGCGTTTCGCTTCGACCGAATCCGGCCCGGCAACACCTTCGACGCGCACCGCCTCCTGCACCTCGCGGGGGAGCGCGGCGTCCAGAGCGCTCTGAAGGAGCGGCTCTTTTCGGGCTACTTCTCCGACGGCGAGGCCATCGGTGAGCGCGCGGCGCTCGCCGCGATGGCGACCTCGGCGGGCCTCGACGCCGGCGAGGTGGCTCACGTGCTCGACACCGACGCCCACGGCGAGGCGGTGCGCGCCGACGAGGCCGAGGCGCAGGCCCTCGGGATCCATGGGGTGCCCTTCTTCTTGCTGGGGGAGCGGCTGGCCTTCTCCGGCGCGCAGCCGGTCGCGTCGATCGTCCAAGCGCTCGAGCGCGCGGCGGTCACGCTCGCGTCGGAGGTGAGCGAGGGGGCGGCCTGCGGTCCCGAGGGCTGCCGCTGACCCGCGTCACGGGGCAGCCCCCAGCCCATCATGCTGAAACCGGGAGACATCGTGGCCGGCCGCTTCCGGCTCGAGACCGAGCTCGGGCGCGGAGGGATGGGCGTGGTGTACCGCGCCACGCGTCTCTCCGACGAGGAGGCGGTGGCGCTCAAGATGTTGCTGCGCGAGGCGCCGACGGCGCGAGAGCGGGCGCGCTTCGAGCAGGAGATCGCGCTCGCCGCCCAGCTCGCGCATCCCAACTGCGTGAAGGTGTTCGAGGGCGGCTACACCGAGGACGGCGCGCCGTTTCTGGTGTGCGAGCTGCTCGAGGGGCGCGATCTGGCCGACGCGATCGGCAAGCGCGGGCGCTTCTCGGTGGAGCGCGTGGCGCGGGTGGGGATGCAGGTGTTGAGCGCGCTCGAGCGGGCCCACGCGCTCGGGATCGTGCACCGGGACGTCAAGCCGGCGAACATCTTTCTGTGTCCGCTGCCCCAGCCGGATTTCGTGAAGGTGCTCGACTTCGGCGTGGCCAAGCTCGTCGACGCCGATCTCCAGACCGCGCTCACGAGCGTGGGGGGGACGGTGGGCTCTCCCCAGTACATCGCGCCCGAGCAGCTCGTTGGCGAGGCGGTGGGTCCGGCCACCGATCTCTACGCCCTCGGCTTGGTGCTCGCGGAGATGCTCCACGGGCGGCCGGTGGTGCAGGGCGACACCGCGTACACCATCTTCATGGCTCAGGCCTCGCCGCTGCCCATCGAGCTGCCCCCGTCGGTGATCGGCAGCCCACTCGGCCCGGTGATCAGCCGCGCCACGCAGAAGGACGTGAGGGCCCGCTTCTCAGAGGCGCGGGAGATGGCGGACGCGATCCGCGCCTCGGGCGTGAGCCTCGAGGGGAGCCCGCCGCTCGAGGGGAGCGGCGGGGCGATGGCGCCCGGCCAAGGGTGGAGGGCGGCGCACGCAGCGCCAGAGGGCCAGGCGCCGACGGGGGGATTTCGCGCGTCCCGCGTCTGGGCCGCGGCGCTGGTGTCGTTCTGCCTGGGGGCCAGCGCGGCGACGGTGACCGCTCGAGGTACTCCGGCCCGCGAGCGCGAGGGCGCGACGGGCTCTGGCAGCCCCGGCGTGCGGACGAAGAAGGTGAAGTCGCGCTCCGGCGAGCCCTCCGAAGGCCCTGTGCGCGGTCGCTTGAGCGAGGTGAGCGCGAGCAAGATCGAGCGCGCGGTTCGGGAGGCCGGGCTCACCCCACGCCTCACCTCGGAGCACGGGAACATCAAGGTGTGGATGGCCTATCGCGCCGACGATCCGATCGGCTCGGTGACGTGGGGGAGCGCCCTCGATGAGATCTCGGCGATGATCCTTGTAGACACCTGTCCGGACGACGCCACGACGGTGCGCGACGCGGGGAACGCGCTGTGCGTTCAGCTCGACGACGAGCGGGGCGAGGAGCGCGCCCTGATCGACGCCATCAGCGACTGAAGACCGCCGCCGCCGCGGTGCGGGGTCAGGGAGCGCGGAGGGTGCGCACGACGACGCGGTGAGCGCCGATCTGGATGACGTCGCCGGGCTCGAGGTCGTGGTGGCGGATGGCCGCGCCGTTGACCCGGGTCGCCTCGGCGGCGCCGAGATCGACGAGGCGGGCGCGCTCCGGGGAGCGATCGATCACCGCGTGGATGCGCGTGACGCCCGCATCGTCGAGCTGCAAGGTCGCGGACGGGGCGCGGCCGATCTTGACCGTGTCTTCGGTGAAGGAGCGCTCCGTGGTGTTGCCGGCGGGGTCCTCGACGAGGAGGACGAGACTGCCGCTGGGGATGACGGCGCTCGGGGCCGGCGTGGGGCTGGGGGAGCGCGGTGGGTCGCGCGGCGGCGGGGGTTGGTGCATCTGCTCGCCGGGCAGCACCAGCGAAGGCATCTCGAGGAGGGCCCGGTCGATGCCACGTCGCGTGCGTCGATGGTAGTGGAGCCCGGCCGCGCCCACCACGGCGCTCGCGAGCGCGCCGAGGGTGAGCACGTCGAGGGCGAAGCGCCGCAAGACGAGCGTGGCGACCCCGAGCGCGCCCCCTGCGAGGGCCAGCGTGAGGAGGCGCTGCGCCCGCGTGCGGGCGGCCTCGGCGGTGGGGAGGATGGCCGCGCGGACGCGATCCTCGAAGGGAATGGACTGGGGCGCCGCACGGTAGCCCCCCTCCTCGGAGGACAGCTCGTGGGCCTCGAGGCGCAGGCCGAGGGCCGCCCGTGCCACCGCGATCATGCCCCGGTTGCCGGCGGCGTCGCACAACATGCGCATGCGGTGGAAGTCGTCCTTGCTGCGAAGCCCGTGCATCGCGCGCATGAAGAGGTCCTCGTCGACGAGCTCGAGGAGGAGGCGCAGGGTGCCCGCGACAGCGAGAACGAGCGCGGCCGCGATCACCGCCCAGAGGAGCATGGTCGATCGTGCGCAGAGAGGCGCCGCTCAGTCTTCATGGAACCGAATCCATTGGGTGGGATGGTTCGTCGCGAAGTCTTCGAGGCAGCCGGTGAGGTATTGGGCAACCTCGGCGTAGTCGGTGGCCGTCGCGCGCCGCGGCACGTGCGCGGGTGGGTAGTTGATGGGCTGGTACTCGAGGAAGCCGAGCCGTCGCGTGAAGCACGGCACGATGGCGGCGCCCGTGAGCGCGGCGAGGTGCAGCGGCCCCGCCGGCACGCGCCACGGGCGGCCGAAGAGGGTGACGGGGACGGTACGCATCCCGTCGTGGTTACGGTCGAACTTGAGCGCGATCACCCCGCCGTGCTGCAGATGCTTGAGCAGGGGCAGCGAAGAGAGCGGATCGCTCCCCACGTGCACGACACGGACACCCTCGCGGTTGCGCGTGGCGTCGTGGAGCTCGCGCGCCGCCGCGTCGGACTCTCGCTCCATCACCACCATCACCTGGCGGTTGCCGGTCGCGTAGAGGAGGCTGCCTCCGACGTCCCAGCCGGCCGTCTGCGCGGCGGCGACGATCACCCCTCGGCCGGCCGCGATGCTCGACTGCATGTACCACTCGTTCACCGGCCGCGAGGTGGCGTAGAAGCCGCGTCCGCAGCCCACGAGCATCGCCTCGGTCATGCTCGAGGCGAAGTTGCCGAACACCTCGGCCACCTCGCGCAGCTCCTCGACGGATGGGCGCCTCCCGTGGATGAGGCGCAGCGTGTTGCGCACCGCCCGCCGCTGGTCGTGGAGCGCGGCGCCGAAGGCCCAGCCTATCAGAGCAGGGCTGTAGCGCACCCAGGCCTCGGGCCCATGGCTCACACCGGCGAACATGAAGCGGCGCCAGAGCGCGGAGTCACGTCTCAACGCGGCGCGCAGACGCCCCTCGACGTCGCCGAGGATGCGAGCGGAGCGGCCCTCGCGTCGCTTTGCCCCGTTGACCTTCACAGCCCGCATCGAAGCTCACAGCGGACCCTCGGTCAAGCCGTGAACGAACTGCTTCACCCGCGGCTCGGCGCAGCTCTTCGCCTCGGCGGTGGTGCCGTCGAAGATCAGGTTTCCGCCGAGGAGCATGCCCACCCGGTCGGTGACGCTGAGCATGCGATCGAGATCGCTCGACACCATGATCACGGTGGCGCCGCTCTCGCGCTGCTCGTCGCGCAACAGCTCGAAGATGCGCTGCGAGGTCACGGGGTCGAGGCCCGCCGCCGGCTCGTCGTAGAGCACGATCTCGCTCCGGGTGACGGTGGCTCGCGCCACCGCGACGCGCTTCTTCTGTCCGCCGGAGAGGCCCGCCACCAAGCGGTCCTCGAAGCCGGGGAGCGACACGTAGCGCAAGCGGTCGCGGATGCGCTGGCGGATCTCCTCCTCGCTCAGATCGAAGAGGCGCCGCAGCGGGAAGGCGATGTTCTCGCCCACCGTCATGAAGTCGAACAGCGCGTAGTTCTGGAAGGCCATGCCGAAGCGCGTGCGGAACTTCTGGAGCTCGAGCTCGGAGAGCTCATGGAGGTTGGTGCCGTCGATCAGCACGCGCCCGCGGTCGGGGCGGATGAGCCCCGCGATGATCTTCAGCAGCACGCTCTTGCCCGCGGCGCCGGGGCCGATCATCCCGTACAACGACCCGCGGGGAACGCGGAAGTCGACGCCACGCAGCACGTGGTTGTCGCCGAAGGTCTTGTGGAGGCCCTCGACGCGGATCGTGTCGACGCCGCCGGTGCTCGGGTGGGTCACTCCGCCTTGAAGTGTGTGGTGGCGATGTCCATGCGCGGGTGAGCGGGGAAGCTCAACCCGAACACCGCGCTGCGAACGCAGCCGGCGATGCCGCCGTTGGCGGGGTTGGTGCGGACGGTGACGCCCACCGCGCGACCGTTCTGAACCGCCGCACAGATCGAGACCGACATCGAAGGCGGCACGCCGCAGCTGTTGAGGTAGCCGCCGTTGTTGAGCGAGCCGAAGGCGCCTGCGCCCAGATCGGGAGGCACGCCCCGCTTGGTGTAGTCTTCCACGTAGGCCGCGCGCGCGCCTTCGCAGCTGCCGCCTCCGGCCACCTGGGGAGGGGCGCCCGAGCTCGGGCGGCTGTCGCCGTTGCCGCTCGCGGGTCCGGTGTACTTTCCACCCCCGGGCTGGGGCAGAGGACCCTTCGCGCCGGCCTCGAGGCCGCCCTCGAAGTCGATGAACTGGGCGGGATCCACCGAGACGCCCACGCGAACGTGCTCGGTGGAGCGGGTGCGGGCCCACCAGCCACCGAACGCGGCCACGAGCACGAGGACGATGCCGCCCCCGATGAGGGCCTTGTTCTGGGTGGAGCGTTGCTCCTTGGCCACGGTCGCCTTCAGCGCCTTGCGCTCGCCCTCCACCTGTCGGTTGAGGCGGGCGTGCTCCGCGAAGGGCGCAAACTGCTCCCAGTCGCTGATCTGGCGCTCCTCTTGGCTGAGCGTGTCACGGAGAAAGTGCTCCTCGCGGAAGCTCCCGGTCGCGACCTGTTGCAACAGCTCCACCGCGGTGAAGGGCCCGTGGTCCATCCCGTCTTTGATCACGATGTAGCGCGGTCGCGGATCCGCCTCGAGGCCGGCCTTGAGCTCGGAGAGCTGCGCGGTGTGGCTCGCGCCGCGTTGACTGAAGGGGCCCGGCCCCGACGCGGGGCCGTCCTCGATGTGGGGCACGCCGCCGGGGGCGGGGATGGCCGGCGCTTTGGCGTGAGCGGGCGGCGGCAACATCGAGAGCGAGATGTCGACCTCGAACCCATCGTCGTGATCGAGGTGAGACTCGTCGGCCGCTGGCGGGGGGATGGAGGCCATCGGCGCGCAGTGGTGCAGGGCTTGGGCGAGGGCCGCGAGATCGGCGGGCCGCGCGTGCGCGTCGGCGACGAGCGCCTTGCTCAGGAGCACCTCGAAGGTCTCGGAGATCCCCTTGGCGACCTCCGACGGTCGGCGCATGCCAGGCCCGACCGACTGGTTGGTGGTGAGCTCGTAGAGGATCGCGCCCACCGAGAACACCGACGCGCGCGGATCGGCGGCTGGGGCCCCGCTCTTGCGCAGCTCGGGAGCGACGCAGGCGCGGTCGCGCGGGTCGTCGGGCATCGTGTGGGCCAGCTCTTCGAGCACGTAGGCGCCCGAGGGGTCGTAGGCGATGCAGCCAGGGTGCACGAACAGGTGCTCTCCGGCGTCGTGGCGCTCGGACAGCTCGGTCACGAGGGGCACCATCATCGCGACGATGGTGCGAACGTTGAAACGGTCGTTGGCCTCGCGGCGCGCGTCCATTTCGTGCCGCAGCGTGGGGATGCTCATGCGCGTACGTCCATGTTTACCCACTTCGGGAGAATCTCAAAAGCCCCCTCGTCAGGGTGAGCGCGGCGACGGCTCATCGCGCGCCCTCTTCGGCCGGCGGCGGGCGCACGACCGGCTTCGGCGGCGGAGCTGCGCTCGGCCCAGCGGAGGCCGACGCGGCGGCAGAGGCGGCGGCCGAAGGGGCGGGCTCCGCAGAGGGCTCGGCGGTCGGCGCGGGGGGAGGTGGCGCAGGGGGGGGGGGGGCTTGGTGGAGGTCTCGGCCGGCGGCCCGGCTGTCGCGATCCCCTCCCAGCAGGACGGCT
>CAYOAL010000011.1:0-128424 GCA_964401935.1 uncultured Polyangiaceae bacterium | reverse complement strand
CTCGTCGGCCACCGAGTACCAGCCCTCGTACTCGCCGAGGTAGATGTCGCCCTTGGCGTGCATCGCGCTCCACAAGCGCTTCACCCGCTCCTTGTGGCGCGGCTCGGTGGTGCGGATGTAGTCGTCGAAGGTGCAGCCGAGCTGCTCGAAGGCCTCGCGAAACGGCGGCGACATCCGATCCACGAACGCCTGCGGCGCGATGCCCAGCGCCTTCGCGCTGTCCTCGATCTTCTGACCGTGCTCGTCGGTGCCGGTGAGAAAGCGCACCGAAGCCCCCCGGAGCCGCGCGTAGCGGGCCAACACGTCGGCGGCGACCGTGGAGTAGGCGTGCCCGATGTGCGGCTTGTCGTTCACATAGTAGATGGGCGTCGTGACGTAGAACGGCTTCACCAAGCCAGCGATAGTCGCTGCCCGCCGCCGCAGCAATGCGAGACCCCACGCGACAAACTCGCTATATGCCGGCCATGGGCTTGTTGGACGGCAAGGTGGCAGTCATCACCGGGGCAGGGAACGGCATCGGTCGCGCGGACGCGCTCCTGTTCGCGTCGGAGGGGGCGAAGGTCGTGGTCAACGATCTCGGCGGCGCGCGAGACGGCACCGGCAGCGGCGGGGCGGCCGACGCCGTGGTCGCCGAGATCCGCGCCCAGGGAGGCGAGGCGGTGGCCTCCACCCACAGCGTGGCCAGCCAGGACGGTGCCGAAGCGATCATCGAGACGGCCGTCGAGGCCTTTGGACGCGTCGACGTGCTCGTGAACAACGCGGGCATCCTGCGCGACAAGACGCTGCTCAAGATGACCCGAGAGATGTGGGACGCGGTGATCGCGGTGCACCTCACCGGCACCTTCCTGTGCACGCAGGCCGCCGCCCGCAAGATGATCGCCCAGGGGGAGGGAGGCCGCATCGTCAACACCACGAGCGTGTCCGGCATGATGGGCAACTTCGGCCAGACGAACTACGCCGCGGCCAAGGCCGGGATCTACGGCATCACGCGCACGACGGCCATCGAGCTCCAGAAGCACGGCATCACCGTCAACGCGGTGGCGCCCATCGCCAAGACACGGATGACGGAAGACCTCCCGATGTTTCAGGGGCTGGACACGCTCACCCCCGCGCATATCGCCCCCGCCGCGCTCTTCTTGGCCTCACCGCTCTGCGAGGACCGCACCGGCCACGTGCTCGCCGTGAGCGGCAGCCGCATGTACTGCTTCAAGGTGGTGGAGGGCAAAGGCGTCTTCAAAGACGAAGGCGCGTCCTGGACCGCCCAAGAGATCGCCGAGAACTGGGACGCCATCATGAAGGTTTGAGCGCCGCCGCCCCGCCCGCGCCGCACTCGATCGCCGATGAGGCGCCCTCGGGGCCCGGTATGGCGCGAATTTTCTCGAAAAGTCGCCGCGTTGCGATACGGGTAACCAGCTGCTAGGTTAGTCGTAGGCTCGTTGGGCGCTCGCCGCGCCGACGGCCCCGCGACATCCCCTTCATCCCGACGACTCCCGACCGCGTTTCTCCCCACGGCGACCGCCGAATCGCCCGAGCCTTCATGCTGCGCGAAGCCCAGATCCCGCTCTTTTTGTGGCTTCCGGCGGCGCTGATTCTGCACGCGTTCACCGGCTCGGGGGCGCATCACGCCGCCGCGGTGCAGCGCGAGCGCGCTCAGATCGTGGCCTTCAGCCGCGAGGTGCGGGAGGCGATCGAGGAGCAGCTCGCCGTCGAGGTGGAGATCCTCGACGACGACGACGACGCGACGCCGGCCGCCGAGCCCGAGCCATCGAAGGACGACTCGAGCAAGAAGGACGACGAGGAGAGCGACGACGAGGACGAGGACGCGTCCAAGGAGAAGCCGGAGGAGAAGCCCGCCCCGGTGATCCCGCCGCCCAAGCCGCGCGTGCCGCCGCCGGTGCCCAAGGTCACGCCTCCGAAGGACGCGCCGAAGCCCAAGGTCGAGCCCAAGCAAGAGGCGCCCAAGCCGCCGGAGCCCAAGAAAGACGCACCCCCGCCGCCGGAGCCCAAGAAAGAGGAGCCGAAGGTCGCCAAGAAGAAAGACGAGGACAAGGACAAGGAGAAGCCCCAGAAGCTCGAGCTCCCGAAGCCGGACGGTCGCATCGCGGTCATCAACGACCCGGACCTCGAGAAGAACCAGAAGGACAACCCCAACGCGACGCGCATCGCGGACGAGGCCAACACCGTCAAAGACGAGACGATGGCGAAGTTCCGGTCGTACGACCAGAACGCGTCCAAGCCTCGCGGCGGTGGCGAGCCCATCCCCTCCGACGACCCGAACCCGGGCAACGCCCCCGACGACAAGCGCGGCTTCTCCAACGAGGTGCCTGGCGACGGCGATCCGCGCGCCGGGTCGGAGGGCGGCCCCTCCGAGCCGTCGAAGGAGCCCATCGCCCGCAGCCAAGACGGCAGCAACAAGCCCTCCGTGGGCCAGGCCGCGGTGGCCGCGGTGAAGGGCGTGAAGGGGCAGCAGGCTGGGAAGGGAGCCGCCGCACCCGACATCGTCTCGGGCGGGGTTGGCGCCGGTGAAGAGTGGTCGATCAACCCCGACGGCGACGGGCGCCCGAAACGGCAGGGACGAAAAGGTCGCGCAGGCCGCGCCGGTCAGCCGTTCATCCCCGGCTCTCCCGGCGACGCGATGGCCCAGTACAGCATCAACGCGTACGGCCTCCTCGACGCGCTCGGCAAGCCCCACCTCCGGCGCGAGCAGGAGAAGGCCCGCAACACGCGCATCGCGCGCCATCGCGGCTCGATGAAGGGCAACTCGTTCGAGAAATATCGCGCGGCCATCGAGAACTACGATCCGACGGTGAAGCCTGGCAATCAGACCTCGCTCAACGCCGCGCGGGTGCCGTTCGCGTCGTACATCAACAAGATGCATAACCGCATCCACCCGATCTTCGCGGACAGCTTCCTCGGCGGCCTCAAGAACCTCGATCCCGACGACAAGCTCAACGACATGAAGCTCTCGGCCCACATGGAGCTGGTGCTCGACGGCGAGAGCGGCGCGGTGATCAACGCTGGCATCGTGCGCGCGAGCGGCGTGACCGCGTTCGACGTGGCCGCCATCAGCTCCGTGCACAGCGCGGGCCCCTACGGCAAGGCGCCCGACGTGATCGTGTCGCCCGACGGCAAGGTGTACGTGCACTGGGAGTTTTACCGCGACCCCTACTACGCGTGCACCTCCAAGTTCGCGCGGCCCTACATCCTGAAGAACGCGCCCAAGAAGACCGACGAGAAACCCGGCCCCCGCAAGCCGGAGCCGCGCTCGAAGGAGCGCACCGCCAAGAAAGAGCCGGCGAAGAAGAAGCGCACCGCGAAAGACTGACGCGCGCCCCGCCCCGCCACGCCGCGCCCCCCGCCCCGCCGCGCCCCCCGCCACGCTGCGCGCCCAACACGGCACGCGCGCAGCGGGCCGTGCTATCTCGCAGGCGCGATGTGGATCAAGCGATGGATGGGGGTGGTGGTGTGGGCGTTGGCGACGGCAGGCCTCTCGTGTGACGGTGGCCCCCCCCTCGAGGCGCAGCATCCCACGCCCAGAGGGGACGGAGGCGCTGGCGACGCGCCGACCCCGCGCCCCACCGGCCCCACCGTGAAGGTGATCGATCCGGTGAGCCAGGGGATGACCGTCAGCGGGGTGACGAAGCTCTGCGACGAGAACCTGAAGCTCGCCGCGGACCTCGTCGCCGCCATCCGAGCGACCGACAGCACGCGGCCCGAGGCGCTAAGCTGGGAGGCCACCCTCGGTCGCCTCGACGACGCGTTCCTCGCCATCGGCAACGCGTCGGAGTTTCCTTACCTCCTCGGGGTCGTGCACCCCGATCCGGCGGTGCGCGAGGCGGCCCAGCAGTGTGAGAAGAAGACCGACGAGCTCACGACCTCGATCTGGCTCGACGCGGACCTCGCGGCGGTCATCAAGGCCTACGCGGCCACCGCGGGCGCCCTCGGGGTGGAGCGGAAGCGGTTCCTCGAGCACACCCTGCGCGACTTCCGCCGCAACGGCCTCGAGCTCGACGCCGCCGCGCAACGGCGCATCAAGGCGATCAACCAGGAGGAGACCGAGCTCAGCCAGAGCTTCATCAAGGAGATCTCCAAGAGCCAGGGTTTCGTAGAGCTCGATCCCAAAGCGCTCGCGGGCTTGCCCAAGGCCTACGTCGACAGCCACCCGCCGCAGGCCAACGGAAAGATCCGCGTCACCACCGACTACCCCGACTATTACCCGTTCGTGCAGTACGCGCTCGACCGCAAGGCGGCCCGTGAGCTCTACGTGCACTTCGCCAACCGCGGCGGGGAGCGGAACGTGGTGCGCCTCGAGCAGCTGCTCGCCCTCCGGCACGAGAAGGCCAAGATGCTCGGCTACGCCACCTGGGCCGACTACGCCATCGAGCCCCGCATGGCGAAGAACGCCCAAGGGGCCATCGCGTTCCTCGATCGGGTGTCGGCGGCCATCGCCCCCGCGGTGAAGCAAGAGCTCGCCGAGTTTCGCAAGGAGTGGGCGAAGGTGAAGCTGAAGGGCGACAAAGCCATGCTCCCCTCGGACCGCTACTTCCTCACCGAGCGGCTGAAGGACCGCGTGGCCCAGTTCGACTCCAAGGAGATCGCCAACTACTTCGAGGTAAAGCAGGTGACCCAGGGCCTGCTCGACATCACCGCGAAGCTGTACGGCATCGAGTACCGCACGGTGAACGAGCCGACCTGGCACCCGGAGGTCACCGTCCACGAGGTGTGGTCGGGCGGCAAGAACATCGGCAAGTTCTACCTCGACATGCACCCGCGCAAAGACAAGTACTCGCACGCGGCGATGTTCACGATTCGCACCCCGAAGGCGCTGGCCGACGGCACCTACCAGAGCCCGGTGGCGGCGCTGGTGTGCAACTTCCCGCGACCCGGTGAGCCCATGCCTCACGATCAGGTCGTCACCTACTTCCACGAGTTCGGCCACGTGCTGCATCACCTGCTCTCCGAGACCGAGCTCGCGTCGTTCGCCGGCACCAACACCGCGCGCGACTTCGTGGAGGCGCCGTCGCAGATGTTCGAGGAGTGGGCCTGGTCCCGCGAGGTGCTCGATCTGTTCGCTCGCCATCGTGACACCGGCGACAAGATCCCGGCGGCGCTGTTCGACAAGATGCTGAAGGCCCGCAAGATCGGCCTCGCCCTCCACACCGAGCGCCAGGTGTGGCTGGCGCGGCTCGATCTCGCCTACCACACCCAAGCGCCCCCCTACGACACGACGAAGATCCTCCAGGAAGTTCACAACCAGCACTTCTCGTTCGCCTACGTGCCTGGCACCCACTTTCAGTCGAGCTTCGGTCACCTCATCGGCTACGACGCGGGCTACTATGGCTATCAGTGGGCCCTCGCCCTCGCCCACGACGTGCTCGGACGTTTCAAGGCGGAGGGCTTGTTCAACGAGAAGACGGCCGCCGACTGGCGTCGCCACGTGCTCGCGCGGGGTGGGAGCCACGACGAGCGGTCGCTGATGGAGGCCTTCCTCGGCCGCGCCCCGACGGAGCAGGCCTACGGCGACTTCCTCGCGCACTGACGCCCGCCCCACACAAGGCGGCTCGGAGGTGACCGCGCCGGTCAGAGCGTGACGCCGAGCCGATGCCGCAGAACGACGTGAGCCTCCGACACCGCGAAGGCGGTGAGATCGTCGACGAGGAGCTCGGCGTCGATCAGGTGGCTGCCCTCATCCGCTCGCAAGAGGCGCACCGCCGTCTGGAGGTCGCCCGAGAGCAAGAGGCCCGCCCGCGCCGACACGCGCTCCACCGACGCGATCCAGCGGTTGAGGTTCGCGCGCCCTCCCGCCGCGCTGAAGGCCTCCACCGCCACCACCAAGGCCTCGTGCTCGTCGGCGAGGAGCTGCCCCGCGTAGAGGGTGGCGAGCGCCTCCACCACCTTCTCGCTCTGAGCAGGGGAGGTGCCGAGCACGATCTTGAGCGCGGCGAGGAAGCACGCGCTCAGCTCGTCGGCCGAGCGCAAGTGCGCGCAGAGCTCGTGCTCAGGGAGGCGTAGCGCCACGTGCGAGCCGGCGAGGAACGCGAGCTCGCCGAGCGAGCGACCGCGCAACGCCCCCTTGCCGATCACGGTGCTCAGCTCGCGAGAGAACGGCGCCGACAGGGGGGCCGCGCTCTTCTCGTCGATGAAGATGGCCGGCGCCGGCACCCCGAGGAACTGGCACGCCCAGCCGAGGGATCGCACCGCGCTGATGGTGCTCGTCTCCAGGTCTTGCCGCGCCGCGTCGGGGAGCTCGGGGAGCTTCTTGGCCGCGGCGAGCTGCTGGATGCGGGCACGGAGCACCGCCGGCGCGATCGCCTTCATCACGTCGTCCACCGTGGTGTCGCGGTCTTCGCCCTTGAGCTCGCGCCAGGCCTCGTCGTCGAGCGGGTGGTGGAGCGCGGGCACGCCGTCGATGCGATGGGCCTGGTGCACCAGCCGCTCGCGGTCTTCGGCCACCTCGAGCACGGTGGTGACGCTCGCGGCGAGGAACGCCACCTCGGGGTCGTCGCCGCGCTGCGCCGCCGAGAACACCGCGTGGTAGGTATCCGCGCGACGGGGCTCGAGCTGCGCCGCGCGCCGCAGGTGGCGAATGGCGGCCTCGGGGTCGTCGATCTCGAGCGCCAGCTCCGACGCCACGAGGTGGAGGCCGAGCTCGCCCGGCCGCAGCTCGATCTCGCGCTGTATCGACAAGAGCGCGCGCTCCGCGTCCTCGAGGTGATCGCGCCGCAACAAGGTGAGCCGATGGTAGAGCTCGGCGAGCACGTTGGTGTTCGCTTCGCTCGCCTCCCGCGCCGCGAACGCGTCGATCATCTTCTCGTAGATGCGCTCGAGCTCGGCCCACTCCTGGCTCTCGGCGAGGCCGCTGGCGAGGGCCTCGAGCGCGGCGAGCTGGGACGGATCCGCGTCGAGGGCGAGCTCGTAGGCCGCGTTGCCCTCGTCCTCCCGGTTGTGTTCGTGACACAGCTTCCCGAGCGCGTAGTACACGCCGGCGCGCTCGCGAGGATCGGTCGTGAGCGCGGCCACCTTTCGGCGCAGCGCCAGCACCTCCGTCAGCGCTCCCTCCGCCTCGTGGATGAGCGAGAGCCGCAAGAGGGGCTCCACCCGATCCGGCGCGAGCTCGGCTGCGGCCTCGTAGCGCAGCTTCGCCTTCTTCAGGTCGTGCGCGCCCTCACGCCAGAGATCGCCGCTGCCGAGCAGGTGGAGCAGGCGCGTGGCCGGCTCGTCCACCCCCGCGAAGTACTTCTCCTCGGCTGCCGCCACCCCGCGCCAGTTGCCGGCTTCGGCGTTGAGCTCGATGAGCGCGGCGAGCGCCCGAGCGTCGGAAGGGTTGATGTTGAGGGCCTTGTCGAAGTTGGAGATGGCGACGCGCAGCTTGCCTTGGCGGCGCATCAGCTCGCCGAGGCGAACGTACACCTCGGCGCGCAGCGGCACGGCGGCGGTCCCGAGCTTGGCGAGCGCCTTCTTGTACTGGGCGATGGCCTCGTCGTCGCGCCCCGCCTTCCGCGCCAGATCTCCGGCGCCGACGTGGTCGTCCACCGTCATCTCCATCGGGCGCTTCTTGCTCGGGGGTGGGGGAGGGAGCTCCACCTTCACGGGCGCGAGCTCTTCCTCCACCGAGACGTCCTCGAGGTCGTCGAAGTCGTCGGCGAGCTCGCGTGCTCCCGGCGAGCTGATGGTGGGGGGCGCCGCCTCCGCAGACGATCGCGGGGGCGCGACGGAGGACGGCGGGACGCTGTCCGGACTGTCCTCGTCCTCGGCTGCTTCCATATCGGCCGGCACGTGGCGGGCGATGCGCTTCGCGTCGGGACCGTCGGCCACCGTCTGGAGCAGCGGGCGACGGGCGGGTGCGCTCGGCGTCTCGTCGTCCGGCGGGGCGCTCGACGTGGCGCGCCCCCCAATCATGATCTTGGGCAGCGCGGTCGAGTCGGAGGGCTTCGCGTGCTTGGGGACGGTGACCGTCGCGGCCACGCGCCGCTCGGACGGTGGCGCGGGGGGGATGGCCCGCGGGGCCACGATCTGCACCGCCACCGCAGCGGCCACGCCCACCCCGCTGTCCTCGTGCACGCGCGGGGTGGTGGGGGTCTCCCCGTCGGTCGCGAGCGCGGCGGGGGTGGGGCGGGTCGACGGCTCGGGCGTCAGCGGCGCGGCCGCGATCGCCGCCGCGTCATCCTCCGCCGCGTCGTCCGCCGCAGCTTGGCGCTCGAGCGCGTCGGCGCCGCCCTCGGCCTCCGCCCGGGGCACCGTCGCCGGCTCCAGCGTCGCGGGCTCCTCCGACGCAGCGTCGTCCGGCGCCCCGTCCTCGTCCTCGTCCTCGTCCTCGTCCTCGTGGTCCGCGTCGTCATCGTCCGGCGCGTCGTCCTCGTGCTCGTCGTCCGCGTCCTCGTCGTCCGGCGCGTCGTCGTCGTCGGCCGGCGCCGCGTCCTCGTCGTCAGGCGCCTCGTCCTCGTGCTCGTCCTCGTGCTCGTCCTCGTGCTCGTCCTCGTGCTCGTCATCGTCGGAGGCGTCGTCCTCGTCCGACACGTCGTCACGCGCGGGGATGGGCGCGACGGGCTCCTGCCTCGCCGTCGGCGGCTCCTCGGTCAGGAGCTCGTCGCGGCCGGGCTGCTCGTCGCCCGGAAACAGCGGGAACGGGTGTCGGCCCGCCCGGTAACAGAGCGCGTTCGGCCACTCGCCGAAGTCGGTCTGCTGAATCGCCGTCGCGTAGGCCTGACGTGCGGTCAGCGGGCCCTCGGCGGCGTCGATGGCCTCGAGCAGCCCTGCGGTCAGCCGCGAGGGGATGCGCTCCGGGTGGGCGCCGAGCGGTCGCACCGCCGCGATGAGCTCCACGCCCGTCCCCTCGCTGTCCACGCAGTCCTGCACGTTGGCGAGCACCTCGGTGAGGGCCTTTCGATCCGCGTCGCCGTCGTCGAAGCGCAGCTCGGCAACGAGGAGCGTGCCCCCCCGGGCGCGGCCGCTGATGGTCTTGGCCACGTCCGCGAGCGCGTCGCCGACGTCGGGGTCGTCCGGATCGAGGCACAGGAAACAATCGGTGTCGTCCACCACCGCCAACAAACACGAGGCGTACACCCACAGCTCCTCGAGCTCGTCGCCCACCTCGTCGAGCAGCGCGTCGAGCTGCTCGGCCAGATCGGTGGAAGGATCCACCACATGCACGACGAAACCGAGGTCGGGGAGCTCCAGACGCGACCTCACGAGCGACGCGTCACGCTCCCCTAGCCGTGGCTCTTGGCTCGGTCGTGCCCCCGCTGCCGCAATGATGCCGACCCGCATGCCCCGCTTCAGATGCCGTCAGTGGAGGTGCCGTCCACGGATCCTGCCCGTCTTCGTCGAATCATGGCTTGCCGTCAGTTGCAGATGCTGTCGTAGCTGTCGATGTTCTGCTCGCACACGTCGTCGGGATCGTCATCCACACTCCGCTCGCACGCGGCCTTCTGGTTCGGATCCTGACATCGATCGCACACGGCTTGAAGATCTTCGCAGGGGTCGCCGCAGCCCGCGACCAAGATCCCGAGCGTCAAGCCGACGAGCACGGAGCACCACTCAGGCGTCAGGGCAGTTGCTTTCATACGCGGTGATGGCTTGCTCGCACGCGTCGGAGTCGAGGTCGTCGAAGCGGTCACAGTTGGCGATGGCTTGCACCTCGCACACCTCGCAGAGGTCGCGGGCCTCGGCGCACGCGCTGCTGCAACCGGCGCTCGAGAGTCCGACGAACATCCCCGCTCCGTAGAGCAACATGAGGCGAAGTGCGGTGCGGCCCGATGACGACATCACGGTCGAGATACTAGCAGAGCACGGCGAGCGGTGCGCAATCGGTACGTTGCGTTGGGCGACAACTCCAGTCCTTTATCCCTGAACGCAGGTCGACTAGTCGATGAGCTCTGATGATCAAGCTCGACCCCGCCCTCTACAAGTCCTTCTATGAGGCCTTCGCGCGCCGCGTGAAGAGCGCCCGCGAGCGAGCCGGGCGCCCGCTCACCTACGCCGAGAAGATCCTCTTCGCCCACCTCGCCCCCCTGAGCGCCGACGACGCCGCGATCGGTGGCGGTGCCGTCCCCGAGCGGAAGAAGAGCTACGTCGGCCTCTTCCCCGACCGCGTCGCCATGCAGGACGCCACCGCACAGATGGCCCTCCTGCAGTTCATGCACGCCGGCCGCTCCGACACCGCGGTGCCCTCCACCGTTCACTGCGATCACCTCATCCAGGCCCACGTGGGCGCCGAGAAAGACCTCCTGAAGGCCTACGACGACAACCGCGAGGTGTACGAGTTCCTCCGCACCGTGAGCGCGAAGTACGGGATCGGCTTCTGGAAGCCGGGCGCCGGCATCATCCACCAGGTGGTGCTGGAGAACTACGCGTTCCCCGGTGGCATGATGATCGGGACCGACTCCCACACCCCCAACGCGGGCGGCCTCGGCATGGTCGCGATCGGCGTCGGCGGGGCCGACGCGGTGGACGTGATGGTGGGGGAGCCCTTCGATCTGCGCTGGCCGGGCCTCATCGGCGTGAGGCTCACCGGCACGCTCTCGGGCTGGACCTCGGCGAAAGACGTGATCCTCAAGCTGTGCGCCATCCTCACCGTGAAGGGCGGCACCGGCCACATCGTGGAGTTCTTCGGCCCTGGCACCGCAGCCCTGAGCTGCACCGGCAAGGGCACGGTCACCAACATGGGGGCCGAGCACGGCGCGACCACCAGCGTGTTCCCCTACGACGCGCGCATGAAGTCGTACCTCGAGGAGACCAACCGCGCCGAGATCGCGGCCCTCGCCGATCAGTACGCCGAGCACCTGCGCGCCGACCCGGAGGTCGAGGCGGAGCCCGCGCGCTTCTTCGATCGGGTCATCGAGATCGATCTGAGCACCCTCGAGCCGCACCTGGTCGGTCCCCACACCCCGGATCTGGCGCACCCCATCTCCGCGATGGCGAAGGACGCGGCGGCGGGCAACTACCCCGCGAAGCTCAGCTACGCGCTGATCGGCAGCTGCACCAACTCGTCGTACGAAGACATGGGCCGCGCCGCACACGTCGCGCAGCAGGTGCTCGACAAGGGAGCCACCCTCAAGTCGCCGCTCATGGTGACCCCGGGCTCGGACAAGATCTTCGCCACCATCGAGCGCGATGGCCAGATGAAGGTGCTCGAGCGGGCGGGGGCGACCGTGCTCGCCAACGCCTGCGGCCCCTGCATCGGCCAGTGGCAGCGCGACGACATCGAGATGGGCACCACCAACTCGATCGTCACCTCGTTCAACCGCAACTTCAAACGCCGCAACGACGGCAACGCGGAGACCCTCGCCTTCATCGGGAGCCCCGAGATGGTCATCGCCCTCGCCGCCGCGGGCAGCATCACCTTCAACCCCCTCACCGACGAGCTCGAGGCAGCCGACGGGAGCCGGTTCAAGCTCACCCCGCCCACCGCACCCGAGCTCCCCGCAGCAGGCTTCGCGAGCGCCGACGAAGGCTTCATCGCGCCGCCGGACGAGCGCAGCGCGGTCGCCGTAGAGGTGGATCCCAAGAGCGATCGGCTGGCGCTGCTCGAGCGGTTCGAGCCCTGGGACGGCAAAGATCTCACCGAGCTGGTGGTGCTCCTGAAGGCCAAGGGCAAGACCACGACCGACCACATCTCGCCCGCCGGGCCGTGGCTGCGCTTCCGCGGCCACCTCGACAACATCAGCAACAACATGTACATCGGCGCGGTCAACGCCTTCGCCGACGAAGCGGGCAGAGGCGTCAATGTGTTCGACGGCACCGTCGACGGCCTGCCCGCCATCGCACGCGCCTACAAGGCTCGAGGCCAAGGCTGGGTGGTGTTTGGCGACGAGAACTACGGCGAGGGCTCGAGCCGAGAGCACGCGGCCATGTCTCCCCGACACCTCGGCGCTCGCGCCGTCATCGCGCGGAGCTTCGCGCGCATCGCGGAGACCAACCTCAAGAAGCAGGGGGTCTTGCCGCTCACGTTCAAGAACCCGGCCGACTACGACAAGGTGCAGGTGAAGGACCGCGTCGCCATCCGCGGACTCGAGGGCCTCGCCCCCGGCCAATCGCTCACCGTGGAGCTCACCCACGAAGACGGCTCCATCGATCGCTGTGAAGTGCAGCACTCGCTGTCGGCGGCCCAGATCAGCTGGTTTCAGGCGGGCTCGTCGTTGAACGCGCTCGCGAGCGCGAGGTCATGACATGAGCGAAGAACGCAGAGTCCCCGACGAGCGTAAGGTCCCCGAGAAGATCCGCATCACGAAGCTGCAGGAGGCGCAGCTCTCCACGCTGACGCAGATCGAGCAAGACTGCGCTCAGCTGTTCTACGACGTCGGCTTCTCGCCCGAGGACATCAAGCCGAAGACCGACGTCGAGATCGCCCGCCTGCCGCGCAGCCACGACGTGCTGGTGGCGGAGGCGGATCACGAGGCGGTGGCCTACCTCGCGTGGGCGGATCAGGCGCCGGGCGTGGCGTGGCTGCCCCTCCTCCTCGTGTCCCCCATGCACCAGCGCTTCGGGATCGGCACCCACCTGTTGCGCGAGCTCGGACACATCGCCCACCACCTCGGCATTCAAACCGTGGTGACTCCCTGTTGGGATCGCGCGAGCTGGAGCATGAGCTTTCTCGCCGTGCGCGGCTTCCAGCCGGTAGAGCAGGGCGGCCTGCCCGACAAGCTCACCGAGTGGCTCGATCTCGGCGGGCGGGCGCAGCTCGCGCCAGGCCAGAAGCTCTGGTGGGCAAAGACCGACGGCCTCGGCACCATCCCCGGCCTCCCGCGGCCCGACTCGGTGCGCTGACCGCCGAGCGTAGGGGAGGGGCGCGCTGCCCCGTCGCTGGGACGAGGCGCCCCGCGCGGGCACCGGCCCTCGCTCAGAGGAGGCGCACCGCGGCTTGTTTGGTGAACAGGCTGAACGCGAGATAGGTGAAGGGGAGGTCGAGCTCGAGCAGGGCGCGGTGCTCCTCCTGCTCCCAACCAGGGTTACAGAGGTACTCGTCGAACACCAGCACCGCCCCGCGGCACAGGTGCGGCTTCAGCGGCGCGAGCGCGGCGCGTGTCGACGCGTACAGATCACAGTCGACATGAACGAAGCGCACCGGCTCCTCGAGGCTCGCCACGAAGGAGGGGAGGGTGTCGGCGAACCAACCGGGGTGGAGGGTCACGTTGTCGGGCACCTCGGGCAGCTCCCCCCGGGTGCTGTAGAGCCCCGCGGGCTGGTCGCCCCAGGCCGAAGGGAGGCCCTCGAACGAGTCGAAGCCGTGCACCGATCCCTCGGGGCACGCGCTCGCGAGGAAGCGCACCGTCGTGCCGCGACGCACCCCGAGCTCGAGCAGCAGCCCCTCGGGAGGGGCGCACGACAACGCGAAGCGCAACAGCTCGAAGGTGTCCGCGAACAGCCGGGTCGCCGCCACCCGGTGCGCTTGTGCGTGACGAAGCGACGAGACCAAGAACTCACATTCAGGGGGGAGCTCGGCCTCGAGGGTGGGGTCGTCGCGACCGTGGAGCCGCCGGAGCGCGCCCAGGTAAAATCGCGTGTCCGCGTGGTGCGGTCGCAGCGACGAGGCCCGCTCGAGGGCCGTGAGCGCTCGCTCCGGCGCCGCGGCGTCGTAGAGGGCGGCGTGGGCGTTGAAGTGAGCGGCTGCCGACGTGGGCTCCACCGCGATGGCCTGCTCGTACGCAGCCACCGCCTCCGCTCGCCGCCCGAGACGGCGGAGCGCGTTGCCGAGGTTCACGAACACCGCCGCCGAGGTCGGCCGCTCCGCCGCGAGCGCGCAGCCGAACACCGCCACCGCCGCCTCGAGCTGGCCGTCGCGAGCGAGCACGAGGCCGAGGTTGTTGAGCACGGCCGGGGAGGGGACGAGCTCCGCGAGCTCCCGGTAGCACGCGATGGCGCGCCCGAGATCTCCGTCGCGGCTGGCGGCCTCGGCGGCCTCGCAGAGACGCCGGATGGAGGAGGAGCTCGTCGCGCTCACTTCGGCGTGGGCGGCACCTCGATCTGGGTCACCGGGGCCACCCCCGCGCCCGCCGGATAGGCGTAGCTCACGAACTGGCTGTAGAAGCCCGGCACGTTCTGGCTGGGATCGATGGAGCCGCCGGTGATGGCGCTGCCCCAGCCCCACACCGTGATCGTGAAGGGCGCGGTCGAGCGGGCCTCGTGCCGGCCGTTGTCGCAGCTCCCCACGGGAGAGAAGTTCCCCGTCACCAGGTCGAGGTAGGCCCACTCGTGGTCGCTCCCGAGCGGCTGCCAGCCCCCGATCGTGTCGGCGCAGTCGAGCTCCACGTCGGCGAAGCCGTCGGGCCCCTTGGCGCGCACGATGACGAGGTGCGTCTCGGGATAGGTCGGATCGGTGAAGAAGACATACTCCGAGAGATACTGCGAGGTGGGCACCACGTTGACGGTCTCCGGATCGCCGCGACAGTCGTCGAAGGGGCTCACCGCGCTGCAGCCGGTCATGTGTGCCGACATGTAGAAGGGGTGATCTGCGTCCTGGCTGCGCACCACGAACGGCTCCGACGCGGCAAACTCGACCACCTGTCCCGAGCTGAGCGCCGTGGGGGCGCCCGCTGGAGCGGCCGGAACGTAGGTGAGGGTGGTGCCATCCACCGCACCCACGATGCGCCATGGTGGGGTCTCGACGGTGCCTACGAACCGATCCCGGTGACGAACGGCGACGTACTCGTTCCCCATCGCCTTCACCGGCGTGAGCATCTGGTGGCCCGCGTCGCACGCGCTCGTGCCGGCCGGGATGTTCATGCAGCGGTTGCCCCCGATCACGCCGATGGGCTTGGTCGCCTGGATCGGACTGCCGCTGAGCTCCTGCGCTTGGGAAATCTGGAGCACCTCGCCGCGCTGGATCGAGTAGGTGATGGGCTGCCCCGCGCCGGTGGGGGCCACGTTGGTCCCGCCCTCGATCGCGAAGGTTGGGCTGATGGTCACGTCGGTGTCGTCCTCTTCGGCCACGATCTGCAGCCACGAGAACGACGTGGAGGACGTGATCGTCGTCTGGTAGGGCGCCACCCCGATGTAGTTCGTGTCCCAGGCGGTGGTCGGCACCAGGAGGGTCGCGCTGGTGATGGCGCTCCACCCGCCGCCGTAGGGGAAAATGTCGTAGGCAGCGACCGGCGCCGTGGCGCGGATGAAAAACGATCGCCCGATCCCCGTCTCGTGGAGCGCCGCGTCCTCGGTGTTCACCCCCGGGATGATCCCCGCCGGACAGGCCGGGGTGTAGAGGGTCTCGGGGCCGAACTGCGCCAAGAACAAGATCGCCACCTCACCAGGCGGGAGCTCGCCGTTCGGCAGCGGCGCGTAGGTGAGCGACGCCCCCGAGCCCGACGGGATCCGCGCCAAGCCGGCCACGTCGAGCGGCTGCCCGTCGAAGTCCACGCTCAGCTCCACCGGCGTGGTCCACGTGTTGGCGACGAACACCGCGTAGCAAGCGCCCTGCGACCAGGTGACGTCCGGGTTCACCGCGAAGTAGTCGCAACCCACCGTGCTCTTGTTGATCTCGGCCGCCTCGCACGCCGGCACACAGCTGCCGTTGCCGCAGCCGAGCCCGTCCGCGCACACCTCCACGACCGTGCCGTCGTCCTCGCAGATCACTTCATGAAGCGACGGAGAGCAGGTGAGGGCGCCGCTGCAACCCGGACCACCACCGCCGGGACCCACCGAGAGCCCGCCACCGACGTCGCCACCGCCGGACGCGCCGCTCCCGGAGCTCGATCCCGTCGCCGCGCCGCCCGCGTCGCACGCGCCGCCGAGCGCGAGGCCCGCCGCCACCACGCCGAGCCAACCCCACCGCACCAAGCCATTGTTCAAGCCAGCCATCACACCCATGAGTCCAAGGAGAACATACGACGCGATCGAGAGCCAGCTCCCCAACCATCCGCCACGTCGTGGCGATGGCGACCGACGAAGGGGCACGAGCCCCTGATGTCGCACCCTTGGCGCAACCGGAAGTTAACATAATATATCTTATGCGAAATCGACGTCCGGGAAGAGCGCCGCGCTGGCAGGCTCGGCTCGGTGGGCTCGTGGGTCCGCGCTGGGCGTCGCGCTGGGCACAAAACGAAAGACGACAACGAACGAGCCCCGCGTCCGCGCTGGGCGTCGCGCCGGGCACAAACGAAAGAACCCCGCGTCCAGTTGGCTCGCGGGGCTCGTTCGAACGCGCGCGAGCACCGAGGCTCACGCGACGCTTCGGGTCACATCAGGGCGCCGGCGGCACGAAGTGCAGACCGCACTGATAGAACCGGCTCGTCACGCCGGCTTGGGTGCCGGCCTGGGTCAACACGAGGCGGATCTCGGTGGCCGTGCCGGGATCGAGGTTGGTGATCACCAGATCGTCGTCCTCGGTCTCGGTCACCGCGGCGGTGAGCGCGGCGCCGGTCTGATCTTGGACCGCGACGTTGAGGATCGCGCCCGAGCCGGAGCGGAGCGCGCCGCACGCGATGCTGACCGTGCCGTTGAACCCACCCGGCACCGCCACGTAGAAGCGGTCGGTGTCGCCATCGTTCATGTCGCCGCCGATGAACGTGCTCTGGAGCTGGCCGTTGGCCATGGTCGTCAAGAGCTCGCCCGGCGCCGCGTCGTTCTCGCCCGCGCCGTCGGTCTCCTGCGGGTTCGAGTCGGTGCCGTTGTGGTTGAAGATATAGAAGTCGTTGGCGCCGGCCGCTCCACCTGGATGCGCGACCCACAGGTAGTAGGTGTCGCTCGCGTTCATCGGAGCGCGGAGCTCACGCGACTCGACGCCGATCCCGATCGTGTGATCGATCTGCGCGAGCACCGTCGTGCCGTCGGCGGCGGTGATCCACGCGTCGCCGATGTTGTTGGTGGTGCCGATCCCGTTCGGCCCCTCCGGCCCCTGAATGAAGATCGCGCCGAACAGCCGGTTGTCGAAGCTGATGTTGTCGGGCAGGTTGATCTCGAACACGTCGACGTCGGTGTTGTCGTTGAACGTGCCGTAGGCCACCGTGGCGAAGTAGTTGCCCGAGCCTGCGGTCTGCTCGGTGTACTCCGGCCCAAAGTCGTTTGGGCTCGAGGTGTGGTCGTCGCCTCCCTCGCTGTCCTGGAGCGTGCCTGGATCCGCCGGATCGAGCACGCTCACGCGGAGGCCATAGTCGTGGTTGACGATGCCATCGGCGTCGGCGCAGAAATCGGGCCCGCCCGACTCCCAGTTGAGGCAGTCGGTGACGCGCACGTAGTAGGTGCCGGTGGTCGGCACCAGGTACCAGACCTCGGAGTCGTTGGTGTCGCGCACGAGGTACGGATCGTCGTTCTCGGCGACCTTGGTCTGGCTCGAGTTGTAGAGCGTGACCACCAGATCCGGGTACGCCGCGTTGAACGGATCCGACTCCGGCTTGGCGGCGGTGTCGATGAACAGCAGATCGCCGGCCTGCGCGGTGAACTTGAAGTAGTCGGCGTCGCTGTCCGGCGGATCGAGCACGTCGAAGTGATCTTGACCGGGGGTGATATCGACCGCCTCGTCGAAGGAGTCGTTGCCGTCCCCGCCGTTCATGCCCCCCGCGCCTGGACCCGGGCCAGGGCCAGGACCGGGGCCCGGCCCGACCGTGGTCGTGCCGCCACCGCCACCGGTGTTCTCGTTGTCGTCCACCACGTCATCGGAGCAGCCGCTCGCCGCGACCACACCCGCCAACAGGGCGACTGCCCCGACCGTCAAATAACTCGTGTTCATGACTCCCCGTAAACTGGCCGCAGTGGGCCGCCGCGTGACGGACCCCCTTGGCCTCGAAAGGAAAAACAAGCGCCTTCCCGACGTAATACCCTACGTAGGGCGCGTATTACTTACATATCGAACCCGCGTCGAGCAAGCGTAAACCACCCCCCGAGGGCGACCGAGGGCGGCTGGGACGACCCAGTCCCCTGCGCTTCGCTGCTCTCTTTCCACCTTCTTCCGTGCTTCTGCGCGTCTCCCGAAGCGCGGGCTTCTGCGCGTCTCCCTCCTCGTGCAGTGGCCGTCGACGCACGCGCTTCTCTGCGGCAAGACCTTGCCGAGCCGAGAAAAGTCGCTTACTCGTAGGGCCATGGAGCGAACGTTGGGGCGCCGCCTGATCGGGCTCGTGCTGGGGCTCACCGCTGCCGCACTCAGTGCCGAAGCGTGTCAGAGCTTCGACACGTACTGCGAAGAGCTCGCCGACTGTGAAGACGGCAACGACGCCGACATCGATGCGTGCATCATCCGCCAGGAGACGGAGGCCGATCGGGCTTCCCTTTACGGCTGCACCGAGTGGTTCGACCTCTTCGTCGAGTGCGCCGAGTCGAATGCGAAGTGTCGGAACGACCGCTATGGCCTCGTCGACGACGACTGTGAGGACGAGCAGCGCGAGTACAGCTCATGCATGGGCGACAGCTTGCCGCCCGCGCCCTTCTAGACCGCGAGGACGCCATGGGGATCAGCCTGAAGAACCTCGCTCGACACCTCGCGCTCGCGCTGTTGCTCGCCTTCCCCATCGCGGTCGGCGGCGGCGCGGGGTGTGGGACGGCCTACCAGGTCTGCGACGTGGTGTGCGACTGCACCAAGTGCAACGACCGCACCTGGGACGAGTGTGAGCTCGAGATCAATCGGATGCTCGACACCGCCGAGGCCTACGACTGCGTCGACGAGATGGACACGTTCGTCGACTGTGTGCAGAACGACTCCGAGTGTGACGACACCGCGTTCTCGATCGAAGACTGCCTCGAGGACTACGCCGATCTCGCGGAGTGCATCGACGACAACTCCGACCTCATCAATTTCGGGGCGGGCACCGGGACCGGACAAGACGACGGCGACCCGCCGGCTGGCTGAGCGTTCGCTGACCCGCCCGCCGGCGCCGCGCGACCGCCGTCCGTCACTGTCGCGGGTCGCGCTGTCGCGGGTCGCGCTGTCGCGGGTCGCGCCGTCGCGGGTCGCGCTGTCGCCGTGCAGCTCGAACCCTTCGGGGCTCCCTCACGGCGGGTTGACGTCGAGCGAGAGGAGGACGCCGGAGTTGGTCATGGCGAACGCCCTCCGGGAGTGCGCGGCCGGCGACGCGGCGAAGGCGCCCCCCGCGTACACCCCGTCGAGCGCGCCGCCGTCGAGCGGGTGGAACAGGAACAGCCCGTAGCGGGTCGTGCCCACGAGGAGCGCGCCCGCCCACGGCACCGCGCGGGTCACCCCGCCGCTCGGCAGGTCGCGCCGCCACAGCTCTGCCCCCTTGTCGAGGCTGAGCCCCCAGAGGCCGGTGAGGCCCGACGACCCCACCAACACGCGATGACGGCGAGGCGTGGTCTCACCACGCCGGGGCTTGGCCGGCCCGTCGAACAGGGTGAGCTCGGTCACGCCGATGGCCGCGTCGTTGCGCCACACCTGGGTGCCGCTGCGGGCCTCGTAGCCGAACACGCCGCCTTCGTAGCTCGCCACGAACAAGAGATCGGAGCCTTCGACGCGCGTCACGATCGGCGTGGTGTCGACGTCGAGGTAGCGCAGGTCTTCCTCTCCCCCGCCCTGCTCCGCCGCAGCCACGGTGTCCACCGGCGTGAGCCACGCCTCGGCGCCGTCGCTCACCTCGTAGGCCATCACCAGACCGTCGGAGAAGGCGGCGAAGACCATGTCGTCGAGCACCGCGGGGCCGGCGTAGCCGCTGATCTCCATGCCCGCCGCCGGTTGGCGGTGGCGGTACCACTTGAGCTTCCCCGTGGTCGGATCGATGGCGATGAGCGTGTCGTTGGCGTTCATCGCGAACACCGTGTCCCGGTGGAGCACCACGCGCCGGGTGATCTCGGCGTTGCTCGAGAAGCGCCAGAGCATCTTCCCATCCGCGGCGCGGAGCTTGTAGAGCGCGCCATCATTCGAGCCGAAGTACACCACGTCTTCCTTGGGCTCGTAGAGCGGCTCGCTCTGTACCGCCCCCGCGGTCTCGAAGCGCCACAGGGTGCCGAGGTTGGCCGCGTCGAGCGCGTAGAGGCCGTGGTCGCTCGAGCCGACGAACAGCCGGCGGTGCGCCGGATCGAGCTCCGGCGTGCCGCGCTCGTAGGGTTCGCCCGTGATGCGCGACTTGGCGGTGAGCTCCCGGCGGGCGCTGATCGACATCGCGCTCCCCGGGTGATGCACCCAGAGCGGCACCTCCGGGTTCGCCACCGTGGTCAGGTTCTCACACCCGCTGGTCGCGAGCCACGTGCCGACGAGCGCCCAAGCGGCGGCCCGCTTCATGGGGCACCGCCCGGCAAGCCGGGGAAGCCTTGCTGCTGCAACAGCTCCTGCAGCTTCTGCTGGGGGAGCCCCCCTGCCCCGGGCGACACCAAGGGCGGCGTGCTCGGATCGATCGCCGTCAGCTCGTCGACGATGGCCTTCTCGAGCCACCGGTAGGGGTGCGAGGCCGACACGAGCTTGGTGTCGAGCTTGGCCTTCTCCGCGAGCTGCCGCGCCTCGGTGAGCTTTCCTTTGGCCTGATCGATCTGCTGCTTGGCCGCGAACACACGACCTTGGTGGTAGAGCGACAGCACCTTGTTCACGTCCCCGCCGATCTCGTGGATCTTCTCGAACGTCGCGAGCGCGCCGTCGAGGTCTTGCTTGCCCTCTTGCGCGAAGGCCTTGCCCTCGAGGCCGCGAAGCTTCACATCCTTGTCCACGTTGGCGAGCTGACTGGCGAGCACCTGGTCGAAGGCGCCGATGGCGCCGTCCCAGTCTCGCTTGTCGAGCAACAGGCCCCCCTCCCCCAGCTTGGCGAGGATGGCGGCGGCGGTCCCGTCGTGCTCGGAGGCCACCTTGCGGTAGGCTTCGAGCGCCTTGCTCGCGCGCTCCTCCTCGGACGCGAAGATGTTGCGCAGATCCCCCTTCTTCTGCTCTTCGTCGCGCTTGTCCTCCTCGGGGGGGATCACGGTCGCCTCTTCCGCCACGATCGCGGCGGCGAGGGTGTCGCTCGCCTCCTCTCGCGTCTGGGTGGTCAGGTAGATGTAGCCGATGGCCCCCACGCCGCCGAGGATGCCCGCGGTGAGCACCCACTGCAGCACCCTCCAGTTGCCGCGGATCCAGCGCACCGCGGCCGCGCCCCCGCGCGCGAGGGCATCGTCGACCATCTCGGTGGTGTTGAGCCCACCCGCCGGCAGCGCCTCGTCCTCCCCGTCGTCTTCGGCCTGGGCTGCGCGACGGCGCCGCTCGAGGAGCGCCTCGCGACGCTGCTTGTTGCGATCTTTCGGCTCTTGGGAGTCGGCCCGTCCGGTGCGTCGCTTCAGGGCCCGACGGCGCCTGCGCTCGGCGCGGTTCACCTTCTGCGCCGCGTCGTCTCCGCCCTCCTCCGCTTCGGCCTCCCCTGCGTCGTCGCCTACCCCCAGGGCCTTGGCCACGTCGGCGGCGCGACCGGCGTCGTCGTCCTCGTCGTCGCCGCGGGCGCCACGTCGTCGCGCCCGCGGGCTCTGTCCCCCATCGCTCTTGTTGGGGGGAGCGTCGTCTTCGTCCGCGTCGTCGTCGTCCGCGTCGTCGTCGTCGTCGTCCGCGTCGTCGTCGTCCGCATCCGCGGCCGCGTCGTCGTCCGCATCCGCGGCCGCGTCGTCGTCCGCGTCCGCGTCTGCGTCGTCGTCGTCGTCCGCGTCGTCGTCGTCCGCGTCGTCGTCGTCCTCGTCCGCGTCGTCGTCGTCGTCGTCCGCGTCGTCGTCGTCCTCGTCGTCGTCCTCGTCGTCGTCGTCGTCCGCGTCCGCGTCGTCGCCCGCGTCGTCGTCCGCGTCGCGCTCCTCGGCGGCCCCGCCGGCGTCGCTCTCACGCTCGGCGTCGTCCTCGCGCTCGGCGTCGTCCTCGCGATCCTTGGTATTTTCGTCCGCCACGGCGCGACTTTAGCCGTAACCGCCCCACAGTCAATACAGTCCGCCGGCTTCCGTGGAGGGGGGGATCTTCGGCCCCCCCTGCCGCGCGCCCCGGGGCTCACGGCCGCGGGGGCGTCCCCTTTCGCGGCGGCGTGGGCGCGACGTCCGCCGTGCGCGGCACCACCGCGCAAGCGTCGATCTCAGTGTTCTGCGTGGCGTAGATCACGAAGTCGCCGTGCTCGCCCGGCTTCACGCGGTCGTTGGCTCCGTCGGGCAGATCGGCGTAGCGCTCTTGAAAGTCGTCCGAGGGGGTGAACCGGAGCGTCACGGTGAGCAGCGGATCGAGCCGCGGGGCTCGCTTCGGCACGTCGTGCGACCGATCGCCATCGTGGTACACACCGGCCGGCAGCACCCCGAGCCGCACCTCCGCGTCGGTGTTGCCGGTGGCGCGCGCCCTCACCACCACCCGCAGGCCGCCGGTGCCATGTTCGGTCTCGGGCACCACCATCCCGATCGTCACCCCGCTCGTCGCGAAGCGTCGCAGACGCCGCAGCTCACGCGGTCGCGGGCCTCCCACGTAGGGGAGGATGTCGGCGCGCAGCGCCGCCGCGAGGGCCCCTTGGATCGGGTCCGGAACGCCCATGAAGCGCGCGAGCGGACGCGCGAGCTCGCCGCTCCCTCCGAGCGCAACGATCGCGGACAGGAGCGCCTCTCGGGTGTGATGGTACCGCTCGTCGGCGAACGCGCTGGCCAGCGCCGGGCGCGCCGCCTCGTGACCGATCTCGGCCAGCGCCGCCGCCACGAACGGCCGCAGGCGCACGTCGCGCAGGCCCCAGGTGAGAGGTCCTACCGCGTCCTCGCTCTTGATCCGACCCAACGCGGCCGCGACCTGGCGCGCCCGCTCGAACGGGAGCACCTCCTTCTCGTCGCGGGGATCCTTGGGGAACGCGAGGCGCCACCAACCGATCAACACCTTCTCGCCGCGGGCGTCGCCAGCCTCGGCGAGCGTGAGCGCCGCGAGGCGACGCCACCTCACGTCGTCGTCGGCCAACATGTCGAACACCAGCGGCGCGCCCTGCCCGAGCCGCGTCATGGCGAGCGCCGCGAAGCGCCGCACCTGTTCGTCCTCGTCGTTGCGCAAGGCCCTCCCGAGGTGCACGCCGGTCTCCTCGCGGCCGAGCTCGAAGAGCACCTCGGCGGCCTTGCGGCGGATGCGCACGTCGGCGTCGTCGAGCAGCGCGGCGACGTCGAGCGCCGCGGCGCCGTCCCCGCCGATCCCTCGCCGGATGGGCTGCGGCCACTGCGCGTGATCGGCGGCCTCGAAGCGCCCCATCGACGAGACGAAGGCCACCGAGCGCTGCTTCATCTGGGAGAACGCCTCCATGTGCCGCGCGGCCACGTCCTCGCGCTGCTCCGGATCCACGCTCACGTCGAAGAGCCGACACGCGCCCACGCGCCGCGCGCACAAAAGGCGCAGCGAGCCCTCCGCGAGCAGCGTCTGGTCGTCGCTCTCCGCGAAGGCGAAGCCCCGGTCGTCGTCGGCGACGCCGAGCAAGAGCGGCCCGAGATCGCGCCCCCGGACGCGGGGACTCACCGGGATGGCGAGGCCCGCGAGCACCGTGGGCACCAGATCCACGAGGCTCACCGGCGCGGCGACGCGACGTGGCTCGATCAGCCCCGGCGCGTGCACGACGAGCGGCACCCGCACCTGCTCGTCGTAGACGGTCGTGCCGTGGTAGCGCCCGCCATGATCGCCGAACTCCTCGCCGTGATCTGCGGTCACGATCACCAGCGCGTTGGGCCTCACCGCGCGCACCGCGCGCACCACCGCCCCGAGCCCGGCGTCGGCGGCGGCGATCTCCGCGTCGTACAGATCGATGCTGTGATCCCCGAAGTCGTGCTCGGGGTGGGCCTCGTAGGGCTCGTGCGGCTCGAACAAGTGCACCCAGAGGAACAAAGGTGTGCCCTGGGGCTGGTCGGCGAGATAGGCCTTCACCTGCTCGGCGCGCGCCACCGCCGATGAGAACTGCCGCTTCTGATACTCGAAGCCCAGCGCCGACTCGCTGAACGAACCGAAGAGCTCGGCGTCGACGAAGAACACCGCGGGAGGAAAGAACGCCGCCGTCCGATAGCCGTAGCGGCGGAGCGCCGTCGCCCACGTCTCCGAGTCGTGTCCGATGTCCTGCACGAGCAGCGGCCGCATGTACTTGCCCGTCATGAGCGAGGTGACGGCGTAGGAGGTGTGGGGGGTCGGGGTGTAGGCCGCCTCGAACACCGCCCCCTCGGCGGCGAGCGCGTCGAGCTCGGGCGTGGTGGGGCGTTCGTAGCCATACGCCCCCACGTGATCCGCCCGCAACGCGTCGACGGTGATGAGGAGGACGTCGCGCCCCGCGAGGTCGATGGACGGACCGACACCGTCTTGCTCCTCGAATCGCGGCTCCACCGGCGGCGGTGGGGCGAGCCACGCCGCGAGCTCCACGGCGTGCGACAAGAGCGGCGCCCGCTCGAGGAACACGAAGCGCAGGTTGTCGTAGCGGCGAAGGCGCGCCGGCGCGCGCACCGCGAGGGCCGCACAGGCGCCGAGGCCGAGCACGAGCAGCCAGCGTCGCACGATCGGGCGACCGGCCCGCGCGACGAGCTCTCCCCCCACGCCCACCGCCCAGATCGCCAGCACCCCGAGCCCGAGATGGAAGGCCGGGTAGAGGCGCACGAGCACGAGCCGATTGGCGACCTCGAGCGCCCCCGCCACACCGAAGCCAGCGACCGCGAGCCACCCCACGCCGCGGCCACGGAGCCACCCCGCGGCCCGCGCGAGCGGCGGCACCACGAACCAGCCCCCCACCACCGTCGTCGCCCCCACGGCCACCACGAACACCGGGCGGAGACCGCCCTCGAGGAGCCGTCCCGACGACACCCCCACCGCCACCGCCGTGGCGAGGACGGCGGCCGGGGCCACGATCCACCAGCGCTCGCGAGGGTGCGCGTTCACGTCGCGGTTCAGCCCGGTGCTCAAGCACGCCCCTCCCGCCGCGAGCGGCGCCGCGGCGAGCACGCCGATGGGGAGGAGGGTCGAAGCCGCCCATCCGAGCTCGTGCGCCCCCGCGAGCTGCCCCATCGACGTGAGCCCCACGATCAACCACTCGCCGATCAAAAGGACCACGACGCACACCAGCGCGTCGACGTACCTCACCCGTGCTCCGTGCGTGCCGCGTCAGTCGCCGAACGTGATCTCTTGGATCTCGTAGAGGCGCGTCCCCACCGGCAAGTGGATGGTCACCTCGTCGCCTACGCGCTTGCCGATGAGGCCGCGCGCCATCGGCGAGCTCACGCTGATCCGGCCCGCCTTGAGATCGCTCTCTTCGGGCCCGACGATCATGTAGGTGGCCTCCTCGTCGGTCTCCACGTTGAGCACGGTGACGTTGGCGCCAAACTTCACGGTGTCGCCGCTGAGCTTGAGCGGATCGATCACCTCCGCGCGCGAGAGCACGTCCTCGATGTACTTGGCGCGCGCGTGGATCATCCCCTGCCGCTCTTTGGCCGCGTGGTACTCCGCGTTCTCCGACAAGTCGCCGTGATCCCGAGCGGTGGCGATGTCCTTCACCACCTGCGGCATCTCGATCTCTTTCAGCCGCTGAAGCTCCTCGCGCAGCTTCTTTTGGCCGTCCGGCGTCATCGGCACCTTTCCCGCAGACATGGTGCGTGATTTTTCGTCGCCCATCGCGACAACGTCAACCTCAATCGCCGGCGCTAGCCGCGCGTGACGAGCAGCGTCCGCCACCGCCGCAGCCGACGGGGCGGCGTCACGCCGTCCTTGTGCGCGGCCCGAACCGCCTTGCGACCGATCGACGCGGCGAGGCTCTCCACGCGGGGCCGGAGCGCGTCGGGCACCCCCAGCGCCTCGGCGCGGGCGCGCAGCCCATCGGCCGCGTTCGCATCTCGGGCCACCTCCACGAGCACTGGCGAGGGCCCCTCTGAGAGCTCCACCACGCCCCGGTAAACCACCGAAGTTTCAGCGCTTTCGAGTATCAGCTCCAGGCGCAGCGCCACCTCGGTCGGCGCTGGGCTCGGGGGGTTTTCCGGTGCCATCGTTCATCTCCGCCAGAAACCGTTTCGCGACGATGCCGAACGCCCCGCCGTAGTCGCGGATCACCAGCTCGAACACCGCGCGCGCGTCGTCGCGCTTGTGCATCTTCAAGAGCGTCTCCCCCTTCAACACAAGCGCCTCCGGATCGAGACCGGAGCCTGGAAACTCTGCCAGCGCGTAGTCGACCCGCTGGATCACGGCCGCGAACTTGTCCTGGTTGAGGTAATAGCGCGCCACGTAGAGCTCGTGTCGCACCAGACGCTGCGTCACCACCTCGAGCATGTAGCGCGCGTCCACCCGGTACCGGCTGCGTGGGTAGCGCCGCACGAAGGCCAACAGCTCCTTCTGCGCCTCCCGGGTGTTGGCCTGATCGCGCTCTTCCTGGGGCGGCAGCAAGATGGTGTCGTTGATGTCGTTGAAGAGCGACTTGGTGATGCGATATTTCGCGTACTCGACGTTCTCGTCGTCGCGGTGGCCCTTGATGAAGGAACGGTAGCCGCTGATCGCCTCGGCGTACTTGCCCTGTTCGAAGTCGATGTCGGCGAGGCGCAGCTCCGCGAGCCGGGCGTAGCGCGAGTAGTTGAAGAGCCGCTTCACCTCGCTGAACAGCGCCCGGGCATCCTCCCAGTCCTTGTTGTCGTAGGCCTGGAGCGCCTCCTGGTACGCCTTGAACGCGTCCTCGGTGTAGGTGAGGCTGGCCGTCGACTTGAGCGGTCCCGACTCGCACCCCCCGAGGAGCGCGAGCGCGAGGACGAGGGAGCTGGCCCGGGAACGCATCGCTGGGGCTTATACTGCACGACAGGGCCCCTCGCTACACGTCAGCACGTGATACAACCTCTTCGATGTCGTTGCCCGACGCGCCAGCCACCCCCCCCGACACCGCGCCCCCGCGGTCGGTGATGGTGGTCGACGACGAGAAGAACATCCGCCGCGCGCTCGGCATGATCCTCGAGGCCGAGGGATACACCCTCCACGAGGCGGAGACCGCGGAGGAGGCCCAGCGAACCCTCGCCCGCGCTCACACCCCGATCGATCTGCTGATCCTCGATCTCATGCTCCCCAAGACGAGCGGCCTCGACTGGCTGGCCAAGCTCAAGCAGGACGGGCTGTATCGACACATCCCGGTCATCGTCATCAGCGGTCACGCCTCGAGCGAAGAGGCGGCGCGGGCGATCAAGCTCGGGGCCGTCGACTTCTTCGAGAAGCCCCTCAACCGCGAGCGTGTGCTGGTGAGCGTCCACAAGGCGCTCGAGAACGCGGGGCTGATGCGGCAGCTGGCGAGCTTGTCGGCGGCCCTCGACCAGCGCCACGAGATGATCGGGTCGAGCGCGGTGATGCAGCGCCTGTATCGCGACATCGAGCGGGTCGCCCCCACCAAGGCCAACGTGCTCATCACCGGACCGAGCGGCACCGGCAAGGAGCTCATCAGCCGGGCCATCCACCGCCTGAGCACCCGCAGCGACAAGCCCTTCGTGAAGGTCAACTGCGCCGCCATCCCGCGCGAGCTCATCGAGAGCGAGCTCTTCGGGCACGAGAAGGGGGCCTTCACCGGCGCCGAGAAGAGCAAGCGCGGTCTCTTCGAGCAGGCCCACGGAGCCACCATGTTCCTCGACGAGATCGGCGACATGGATCTCACCGCGCAAGCCAAGGTGCTGCGGGTGCTGCAGTCTGGAGAGCTCCAGCGCGTCGGCAGCGAGCACACCTTCACCGTCGACGTTCGCGTTCTCGCCGCCACCAACAAAGACCTCGAGAAGGAGGTGAAGGACGGCAACTTTCGCGAAGACCTCTTCTTCCGCCTCAACGTGTTCCCGATCAAGGTGCCCACCCTCGACCAGCGCCCCGAGGACATCCCCCTCCTCGCCGAGGCCTTCATGCGGGCGTTCTGCGAGGAGAACGGCCTCAAGCCCAAGGAGCTCCGCTCCGACGTGTTCGCTGCCCTCTCTCTGCGCAGGTGGCCTGGCAACGTGCGCGAGCTCAAGAACGTCGTCGAGCGGGCGGTGATCCTCTCCGGCGACGAGATCACGATCGCGGATCTGCCCGAGGACCCCCACGCCGACCCCTTCGAAGACTCGGTGACCGGCATCACCCCGTTCCCGCGCACCCCCGGCGGACCCCGCCCCACGCTGCGCGAGCTGCGCGAGCAAGCGGAGCGGCAACACATCCTCGACACCCTCGTCGAGCTCGACTGGAACGTCTCCCGCGCCGCGGTCGCCCTCGGCGTCGAGCGCACCAACCTGCACAAGAAGATCCGGGCCTACGGCATCCAGCGCGGCGAAGGCCCCTGACGCGCCACCGCCTCGCGGCGGATCTCGGCCTACGACTCGGGGGCGAGCGGACCGAGGAGCTCGGCGACCTTGCGCGAGGTGACGGCGCCCTCCGACACCGGCCCCTGCCCCTCGTCGATCACCCGCGAGCGCAGGAGGGGCTCCGCGATGAACATCGCGAAGGAGGCATACTCGTAGAGCCACTGCGCGAGCATGGCGGTGGCGCTGTCGGAGCCCACCAGCTGCATCACCGTCTCGGCGATCTTGTCCGGGTCGAGCGTGCCGTCGGCGCGCGGCCCCGCGTCGCGAAAGAGGGCGTCGTACACGCCGCTCGCCGTGGCGAACGACGAGAGCTGCTCACGGATCTCTGCGCCGCCCCCCACCTGATCGACCCGCTCGAGGATGAGCCCTATGGCCTGGTTGAACAGCGTGACGATGGCGCTCGGACCGGTGGGCCGCGGCGGGTGCACCACGATCACCCCGCTCTGCAAGAGCTGGAACAGCGCGCGGGTCGCGTCGAAGATCCCCATCCCGAGCTCGCGGGCGATGTCCTCCACCGAGCGCAGGCCGTCGATCACCCCGTAGACCGCGTGGTGCTCGTGGTTAGAACGGAGCGACCGGCCCTCGACCACCTCGGGGACGTAGAGCCCGGAGGGGATCCGCGCCCGAAAGAGCTCGAGCTCGTCCATCCGCTGCACGCCCTCCATGAGCAGCGAAGGGACCGCGAGGTTGAGCCGGAACGACAGGCGCGACTCGTCGACCTCCTCGACGAAGTAGAAAGCCCCCTTCGACACGAGCATCACCGCGTAGACGATCTCTTCCACCTGGTTGCCGATGAGCTCGAACAGGCGGCTCCGGGTGAGGTAGCCCAGCTCCACCGCCGCCTCGCCGAAGCGCACGTCGTGGGTGACGGCGGCCGCGGTGGCCTGAATCTGCTCTTTGGTGAGCACGCCGCGGTTGTAGAAGACCTCGCCGAGGCGCTCGCGCTCGGCGGTGGACGACGCGCCGATCACCGTCCCGTTCTCGAAGAAGATCGAGCGGTGGTCGTCGTCGATCACCACCAGCTCTCCGGTCCAGTTGCCGTTGGCGGCCATGCCGATGAGATCCCACAGGACGCCCGGCTTCACGATCTCGCCGGTGAGCCAGAACGGAGCGTCCTCGTCGCGATCGTCGAGCCCGGTCGCGCGCATGAGCACCGCCTGGTCCGGCGACGGGAGGAGCTTCATGCCCCCTTGGCGCTGGCGCATGGCACGACTGGCCTCACGCCCCACCGGATGTGCAGCTCCGGTCGCGTCGATGCGGACCTGAGCGTTGCGCCTCTCCACCATGCGGCCCTTGTTATAGCAAAGCGAGGGCTTGACCGCCCCGTGGAAGACATGACGTCGAGGCCCCGCGCCACCGCGCGCTTACCGAAGCGCTCGGTGGTGGCCCGTCCTGCACGCCCACACGCGAGCGGAACCACGACCCAGCTCGGTGGCGCCACGTGGGAGCCCGCGTCGACTTCGTGGGAGGTGTGCTAGCGCAGCTCGGCGACGCCGTGACCGAACAAGCGCTCGAGGCTGGAGAGCACCGCGTCGGTGGGCTCGATGGAGAGGTCGCGCTTCAGCGCGAGCACCGCCTCCGCCCCCTCCTCGGTCTCGATGATCAGCTGCACGGGGCAGCTCCCCGGAGCGCTCCGCAGCACCACCGCCAACCGCTCGAGCTGGTCACGCTCGCAGCGACTGGAGTGGATTCGGATCGCCACCGAGCGAGTCTCGGCCCGGATGGCGTCGCTCAGCACCTGCACCTCGTCGAGCAGGAGGGTGGGATCGCGCGGCCCATCGTTCCCCTCGTCGTCGCCCCAGGGATACTGCAGCTTGCCCGCCACCAACACCGGCTCGTTGCCAGTGAGGAGCGGAGCGGCCGCATCGAGCTGTCGGTTGCGAACCTTCACCTCGATGCCGCCGGTGAGATCTTCGAGCACGAAGAACGCGATCTTGTCCCCCGTACGGAAGATCCGCTCGCGATACCCCTCGACGGTGCCCGCGACCCGCACCTGCGACCACGGCTCCAGCCGCGCGAGCTCGTTGACGGGCGTGACGTCGAACCGCTTGAGCTCCACCCCGTAGCGGTCGAGAGGATGGCCCGAGACATAGAACCCGAGGGCCTCCTTCTCGCGTCGAAGCGTCTCCGACAGATCCCACGGCTCGGTCTCCACGTAGTCGGAGAGCAGCTTCTGGGGCTCCTCGGAGGCCGTGCTCTGAAAGAGCCCAAAGAGGTTGGTCTGCCCACACTCGCGGTCGCGAGTGGCCGCCTTGCCGCGCGCGATCACCCGATCGATGGATGCGAGGGCGCGGGCCCGGTTGAGCCCGAGCTTGTCGAGCGACGCGTCCATCGCCCCACACTGGACGAGCGCCTCGAGGACACCGCGGTTGAGGCCCTTCACGTCGACCCGCTGCGCGAGGTCGAACAAATCCTCGAAGCGCCCCGTCTCCCGCGCCGCGAGCAGCCCTTCGAGCGCCGCCTCCCCCAAGCCGCGCACGGCGCCGAGGCCAAAGCGGATCTGGGGGTTGAGCTTGTCGCGGATCTGGCGCCGCGACTTCTGCTTCTGCTTCGCTCGCGGCGCGCCGTACACCACCGTGAAATCGATGTTCGACTCGTTGATCTCGGGGGGCAGGATCTCCACCCCCCACGCGCGCCCCTCGGCGATGATCCGCACCACCTTCTCGGTCTTGTCGCGGTCGGCGGTGAGCAGCGCGCACAAGAACTCCACCGGGTAGTGCGCCTTCAGCCACGCCGTCTGGTAGGTGAGCAGCGCGTAGGCCGCGCTGTGGCTCTTGTTGAAGCCGTAGCCCGCGAAGAACTCGAGGAGCGCGAAGATGCGCTCCGCGTCTTCCTTGGCCACGCCGTTCGCGAGCGCTCCTTCCACGAAGGCGCTCTTCTGCTTGGCCATCTCCTCCGGCTTCTTCTTGCCCATCGCGCGCCGCAAGAGGTCGGCGCCGCCGAGCGTGTAACCGGCCAGGCGCTGCGCGATCTGCATCACCTGCTCCTGATAGACGATGACGCCGTAGGTGGGCTCGAGGAGCGAGTCGACCTTGTCGTGCATCTTGGCGATCGGCTTGCGGCCGTGTTTGCAGTCCACGAAGTCTTTCACCATGCCGGTGCCGAGCGGACCGGGCCGGTAGAGCGCCACCGCGGCCACGATGTCCTCGAAGCGGGTCGGCCGCAGATCCTTGAACAGCTGCTGCATGCCGCTCGACTCCAGCTGAAACACGCCGGTGGTGTCGCCGCTCTGGAGCAACGCGTAGGTCGCCGCGTCGTCGAGGGGCACCGTGCTCATCACGATTGGCTCGCGACCCGCCAGATCTGGGCGGCGGTTCACGAGGCGCTCGGCGATGTCGATCACCGTCAGCGTCTTGAGGCCGAGGAAGTCGAACTTGACGAGCCCCGCCGCCTCCACCTCGTCCTTGGCGAACTGGGTGACGATGGTGTCGTTGTTCTTGAAGCACGGGACGTGATGCCACAGTGGCCCCTCGCTGATCACCACCCCCGCCGCGTGCATGCCCGCGTGCCGCGTGAGGCCCTCGAGCCGCTGCGCCTGCGTGATGAGCTCGCGGATGGTGGGGTCGGCCTCCATCGTCGCCTTGAGCTTGGGCTCGACGTCGAGCGCCTCGCCGATGGTGTACATCTGGCCGGGGCCCTTCTCGGGGATGAGGTTCGCGATGCGCTGCGACTCGGTCGCCGCGAGCCCCATCGCGCGCGCCACGTCTTTGATGACGCTCCGAGCCTTCAGCTCGTGGAAGGTGGCGATCTGCCCCACCGAGCTCACACCGTACCGATTCGCGACGTAGTTGATCACCTCGTCCCGGCGGTCCATGCAGAAGTCGATGTCGAAGTCGGGCATGCTCACCCGCTCCGGGTTGAGGAAGCGCTCGAACAGGAGGTTGTGCTCGAGCGGATCGAGATCCGTGATGCGCAGCGCGTAGGCCACGAGCGAGCCGGCGCCGGAGCCGCGCCCCGGTCCCACCGGGATCCCGTGTTCCTTGGCGTAGCGGATGAAGTCCCAGACGATGAGGAAGTAGCCGGGGAAGTCCATCGCGATGATGATGTCGAGCTCGACGTTCAGCCGGTCGACATAGGTCGCCTCTTCGATGGTGCGCCCCACGGCGCGGAGCTCGCGCACCCGTGTCTCGAGCCCCTGTCGGGCCACGTGCCGCAAGTAAGACGCGGTGTCGAAGCCGTCCGGCACCTCGAAATGGGGCAACATCGGCTTGCCGAGCTCGAGCTCGAGCGCGCGCGTTCGCTCCGCGATGTCGAGCGTCGACCGCACCGCCTGAGGCAGCTCGCGGAAGAGGTAGGCCATCTCGTCCGCCCCCTTGAGGAACATCTCGAAGCGGCCGTGATGGCCGGCCAGCGCGTCGGAGTAGGCGCGCCCGAGCGCGATGCACGAGAGGTAGAGCTGAGCCTCCCCGTCGCCCTTGCCGAGGAAATGGCAGTCGTTGGTGGCCACGAGGGGCAAGCCGCGCCGCGCCGCGATGTCGACCAAGAGCCGGTTGAGCACCGGCTGCTCCACCATCCCGTGGTCCTGGAGCTCGACGAAGAGCGAGCCAGGCTCGAACACCTCCACCAGCCGATCGAGCTCGGCGTCGCCGGCCGCCTCCCCTTGCTCGAGGATCTGCTGCGCCACCACCCCCCCCATGCAGCCGGTGAGCGCGATGATGCCCTCGGCCCCCTCCGCGATGGTCTCGAGCGACACGCTCGGGGCGGCGATGGACGCGGGCTCGAGGTGCCCCATCGACACGATCCGGAGGAGGTTCCGGTACCCCACCGGGTTCTCCGCGATGAGGGTGAGGTGGTCCACCGGCCCGTGGCTCGGCTGGGGCTTGCCCCCCGCTTCGGCCGGAGCCTCGAGCGCGAAGCCATGACGCAGCACGTTGACCTCGCAGCCGAGGATCGGCTGCACGCCGGCACGCTCGCACGCGGTGTAGTGCGTGATGGCGCCGAACATGTTGTTGTGGTCGGTCATCGCCACCGCGCGCATCTGCCGCGCGGCGGCCTCCTTCGCGAGGTCCTTGCACCGGATCGCGCCGTCGAGGAGCGAATACTCGGTGTGAACGTGCAGGTGGACGAACTCCGCCACCCACACCCTTTACGCGGTTCGGGCGCGCCCGTCCCGGCGAATTTTTCGGCCGGAGGTCGGGGGGATGGCGAGACCCGCACCCTCGGACAAAAGCGTGGAGCCGCGCGACAGAGCTTGCGCGAAAGCGCCGCGCCCCGTATTTAATACGCGGCTCGCAGTGTCGGATCACGTGTGTGCGCCCCGCGATCCCGGGCGTTGATTCGACCCTTCCCATCCTTGTAAACGCTGCGGTGTGACCCCGCGGCGAGATCGAAAGAGAGGCACCAGGCATGCTCCGTTCTCACGTAGTAGGCGCAGGAATGTCGCTGGCGCTGCTCGGCGGCACGTTCATCTACGGCTGCGACAGCACCACGACCGAAGAACCCACCGAGTTCGCAGAGGGCAAGGTTCCCCCCGCTCGTCCCGAAGGGGCTGGCTCCGCGTCGGGCCCCGGCGTCGCGATCGGCGTCCGCAGACTGTACCTCGGTGGCACCGACCGCAACGGCAGCCCGAACCCGAGCGCCTGGAAAGACTACGGCTACAACCTCGACGGCCTCGTGTCGAAGGCGGGGTCGCCCAATCACTGCAAGCCGGCCGCGAGCGGTAAGCCCACGGTGATGGACGACGGCACCGACGGCATCGACAACGCCTTCGGCAAGTCGCTCATGCCCCTCATCCTGTCGCTCGCCAACGACGCGCAGGAGCGAGTCAACGAGAGCCTCGAGGATGGCGACTTCACGATCATCATGGATCACACGAACGTGGGCCCGGAGGCGAACCAGGTGGACGTGCTCTCCAAGCTCTACGCGGGCACCGGCATCGTCGATGACGCGATCCCGAAGTGGGACGGGAGCGACCTGTGGATCGTGGCCCCGGAGCTCCTCAACAACCCCGCGGACATCGGCAGCAGCAAGGTGTCGTTCGCCAACGCCTACGTGGCCGACAACACCTGGGTCTCGGGTGACCTCGGCGACATCGATTTGAGCATCGCCGTGGCGGGCTACTCGCTCACGCTCAAGATCTCGCGCGCGGTCATCACCATGGACCTCGACGGCTCCCGGAGCGGCGCCACCAACGGGGTGATCGCCGGCATCATCGAGACCGAAGACCTCATCAGCGAGATCCGCAAGGTCGCGGGCGGCTTCAGCGCGGAGTTCTGCAGCGGCACCACGATCGAGAGCTTGCTCGATCAGCTCCGACAGGCCTCCGACATCCCGATCGATGGCGTCCAGAGCCCCGACAAGGAGTGTAACGGCATCTCGATCGGCCTCGGCTTCGACGGCACCGCCGTTCAGCTTGGGGCGGTGGGCGAGCCCGCCGATCCGGGTGAGGATCCCTGCGATCCGAGCGAAGGCGGCGCGGGCGGCACCGGCGGCACCGGCGGCACCGGCGGCGCAGGCGGCACCGGCGGTGCAGGCGGCACCGGCGGCGGCGGCGGCGGCTGACACCGACCGGATCGCGGCTCGGTGCGACGACCCTGGCTTCACGGCCGGGGTCGTTCGCTTTTGTCGACCTTCGGGAGTGGCGCACCATCGAGGGTGCGCCGGTCTCGGCGTCCAAATCGTGCTGGGCTGAGCCACGCGGCCTCCCCCGCGCGACCTGCAAGTGGCCGTACGAAAAAGCCTCCCAACATTTCCACGCGGCGTGAAGAGGAGTAAGACGGGGGCTTCGAATGAATGGGGTGGACCTGACCGCCGTCAGAAGCTCCGTCCTGGCCCCGGTCCAACGAACCGGGGGCCTGATCCTTCCTTCCGCACGCACGTGCACGTGTCACAACCAGGAGAACGATCTCGATGCGTAAGTTTGTAGCCAAGGGTTTGTGCGCCGCGATGGTGGTCGCGCTGACTGGATTCACGACGGCAGCCTGCAGCGTGAAGATCACGACCGGCGACGACGCCAAAGCCAGGCCGAAGCCGCCCCCACCCCCAAAGGCCGTGCCTGCGCCAGCGCCGGCCCCCGCCCCGGCCCCTGCCCCTGCCCCCGCGCCCAAGCGCGGCAAGATGGTGTCGTTCAAGATGAACAAGGAGGGCGGCGTGGAGCTGCCAGGGCCCGTGCTCTTCAAGTCGGGCACGGCGCAGCTCGACCCCTCCGCCGACGCCACGATGCAAGTCGTGGTCGACTACATGAACGCGAAGCCCGAGGTCACCAAGATGCGCGTCGAAGGGCACACCGACGGCGACGACACCAACGACAGGAACATGTTGCTGTCGCAGGCCCGCGCGATGGCGGTGTCCCAGTGGCTCATCGGCAAGGGGATCGACTGCAAGCGCCTGCTCCCGGTTGGTTTCGGCGAGGAGAAGCCCATCAAGAAGCCCGAGACGAACGAGACCGACAAGCAGGAGAACCGTCGCGTGGTGTTCGTCCCTGCCGAGAAGAATGGCAAGCCCATCGCGGGGCGCCCCATCGATGGTGGTGCGCCAGGCAAGATCGCCGGCGACCCCTGCCCGCCGAAATGACGGCGAAGCCGTGCTCGAGCGCGCTCGAGCACGGGTGTCTGTAGACAGCGGCGCCGAGAAGGCGCACAGGAGAGCGGCCGCCCATCATGGGTGGCCGCTCGTCGTTTGAATCAATACGACGATCGACGATCGAGGCTCACGAGCGCGCGACGAGGTGCGCGGCCCGGCGACAAACACGATCGAAGAGCGACCAAGACCAAGAGTGAGAGAGGGAAGAGATGCTACTGCGAAAGACTGCAAGCCGCGCCGCCATGATGGTTGCGGTCGTTGGGCTCGCTGGGGTGGGCACCACCGCGTGCAAGGCCTCGGTGAAGATCGGCAAGACACCCGAGCCGGCCCCGCCGCCCCGCCCGGCGCCGCCGCCCCCGCCCCCGCCGCCCGCACCCGAGCCCGAGCCGGAAGAGCCGGTGAAGGTGGAGCTCCCGGGCCCCATCCGCTTCGAGGTGGGCACCGCCAAGCTGCGGCCGGAGAGCGAGGAGCCGCTCAACGTGGTGCTCGAGTACATGAAGGCCAAGGAGGAGATCACCAAGCTGCGCGTCGAGGGCCACACCGACACCGACGACACCAACGCGCGCAACATGGACCTCAGCAAGCGCCGCGCGATGGCGGCGGCGATGTGGCTCGTCGCAAAAGGCGTAGACTGTAACCGCCTCGTGGTGGTCGGCTTCGGCGAAGAGAAGCCAGTCGTTGTCACCGAGACGAGCGCGGCGGACAAGGAACAGAACCGCCGCGTTGACTTCATCCCGGCGGAGCGCAAAGGTAAGGCCATTGCGAACCGTCCCGTGGATGGGGGAGCCCCGGGCCAAAGCGCCGGCGATCCGTGCAAGAAGTAAGCGTCGAACGATCTGAAGCGTTGGAAGCGCGCTCCGAGCGCACGCGAGACGTGCGCGGAGCGCACCCCTCGGTGAGCCTTCCGCCACCGTCCCTCAGGGACGTCGTGAGCGGCCGAGCGACCGGGATGCCCCGCGTCGCGCGGCTGTCTCTCGTCGCTGCCCTCGCCGCCGGTGGGGTCCTCGCCCTCGCCGGCTGCAACCAGGCCGGTGACCTGCCGGAGTGGTCCCCCGCGGATCACGACGGCGACGCCAAGGCGGGACAGGTCGATGGCGTCGCCGCCCCTGGGCAGGAGGACGCGGTGATCGTGTCGATGGCTTGGAAGCAGAGCTGCGCGAGCTGTCACGGCCCCGATGGCAAGGGCAACACGCCGGAGGGGAGGATGAACCGCGTCCCCGACTTGACCGTCTCCAAGGGCTCGGATGAGGAGCTGGCAGCGGTCATCGCCAAGGGCCGCAACAAGATGCCCGCGTTCGGGAACGCCCTCCCCCCCAACGTGGTGACCGGGCTGGTGGCCCACATTCGCAGCCTCGGCGGCCGCGGCCCCAAGCGCTGACCCTCACCGCCGCCGGCTCATGGCACGTCGAGGACGATCACGGCACGTCGAGGACGATCTGTGCGGCGTCGGCGTCGACGTCCACCCGGCGCTCGCGAAGGGTCACCTCCGCGCCACGGTGGAGGCTCACGGTCACGCGGTGAGCGCCGTCACGGAGCTGGATCTTGCTCGGACGTGCCTCGAACGGCGCCCCGAGGTCGGTGTGATGCACGACCTCTTCGCCCTCGTGCCACGTCAGCGCCACCCGATCGACGCTCGGATCGGTGACCCGGATCGTCACGTCGCGCTCCTCGGGGAGCTCGCCGAACCAGTGCCGAGCCGCCACCACCACCGCCGCGACCCCCAACAGCGCCAACAGGCGACCGTTCATGGCTTGGTGCTGGTGGGCTCCATCCGGCCCGTGAGGCGCTCCCAGAGGTGCCAGCCGCCGACGAACGCGCAGTAGGCGAGCACCACGCCGATGGCGTAGAGGTCGTAGATCATGATGCGCCCGATCACGTAGTTCGCCGTGTCGAGGTGGGCCATGCGGGTGACCACCCAGCCCACGAAGCTGACGAACAGGATGGCGCTCACGCCGTAGAGGGCCACGAAGAACCAACGCATCGGGCCGTCGTTTAGCAAAGGAACGGTCTGGCCGCCACCTCGCTCGCTGCCGCGCCCTTCTCTCCGCGCCCCCAGCCCCGCCCGCCGCAGCGCGCGGGCGGCGCGGGCTCGACGGCGCTCGGCGCGTCGGCCCGCGCGATCCGTGTCGAGCCGCCCTCGGGCGTGTCCGGGAGGACACGCGCCGAGCCTCTAAATTCCATTGAGTCTTCGTGCCAACCCATCGAACCCAAAAGCCCTCGGACTCCTGACATATTTTGGCAGGGTCCTTGATGACGGTTTGGTCTTGGCACCCACCCGACACCTCGCTAGTTCTTTGCCCCGACGTCGGGGGGCGTGGCACTTTCACCTACATGAACCTACCCCGTCTTCGACCCCCAGCGGGTCGTGCGGAGGCTCCTAGCCGCGAGAACGCGCACGATGAGGAACGAGCTCTCATGAAGATTGCCCCCTGGTACCTCGCAGCGTTGGCCCCCTTCGCCGCCATCGGCTACAGCGGCGCCCATCTCGGTCACGCCTTCGTGGTTCTCTTGACGATCGCCATCTTCCTCGGCACGCTCACGATCGACTCGAGTCGGGTGTTGCCCGGCCCGAAGACCGACCCCTGACGCGCGCACGCGCTCCTCGACGTGCCGACGAGCGCACCCCGACGGTGCGCGCTCGAACGAAGTGACACTCCTCGGGCCCATCAAGCGCCTCCGCGAGTTCTCGCTGATGGACCTCGAGAGCGTCGCTCTCATCCTTCAGGGCTCGTCGATCATCGACTGGCGCCGCCTCGACTTCAGCACCGAGGACGAGGCTGCCGCCTTCCTGCGAGCGCAGTGCTTCGAGGTCGACAAGCACCGCGATCTCGTTCGGCTCGAGCAGCTGAAGGAGGCTGCCGTCGACTACCTGCGCCGCAATTTCGACTTCCCCATCCCGCGTCCTGTCGAGCGGGCGGACGTGATCCAGCTGTTGGGCGTCGCCTCGAGCTCGGGCCACCGACAGCTCTGTGCCTGCGCCATCCTCAAGGCGATGCACATCATCCACCACGTGGAGGCGCGCGAGCTCTTGTTCTCTCTCGCGATGAGCGATCAGGATCTGTTCCGCCTCATCGAGGCCCGGGTGTACAGCCTCGTCGGCCACATGCTCAGCTCGGGGCTGCCGATCACCGAGTTCGTCGGGGGCCGCAAGCGCCGCGACTCGATCTACACCAAGCTCCTGAGCAAGTCGGACGCGCACGCCTCGGCGGTCTACGACAAGCTGCGCTTCCGCATCGTGACCCGCACCAAGGACGACATCCTGCCGGTGCTGCTCTTCCTCTCCTATCACCTGTTCCCGTTCAACTACGTGGTGCCTGGGGAGAGCATCAACACGATCTTCCACATGAAGAGCTACATCGCGAACGATCCGCACCTGAAGGCGCTCGTGCCGCGAACGCAGGTGAACGTTGGCGACCACCTCAACCTGAGCGACAACAAGTTCAGCGCCGGCGAATACAAGATCATCCACTTCGTGGTCGATCTGCCGGTGCGCGTGCCGCCCGAGGTGCTCGCCGCCGCCCCCGCCGAGATCCAGGCCCTCGGGCCCATCATCTTCGGGCTCTGCGAGTTTCAGATGATCGATCGCGAGGCCGAGGAGCGGAACGAGCGCGGTGACGCGAGCCACGCGAGCTACAAGGAGCGCCAGCGCCTGGCCGTGATGAAGCGGCTCAAGCTCGGCCAGCGCGGGCGCGCCGCTAGCCCACGCGGGCGACAGAAATGAGCGCCAGCACCACGAGGATCGCCAGAGCGATCGCGATGGCGACGCCGCGCTTCACGGCCGCCCGATCGTAGGCGTCGACCGCGAGCTCTTGTTTGGCCAGATCCGCGTCGCACTGCGCGATCTGACGCTTCACATCCGCGACCTCGGAGGCCGTCGCGTCGTCGATGAGGTGGGGAGCCTGCGCCACGATGGCGTCGAACGCCACCTCGTAGGCCACGAGGCGCTCGTTCTGGGCCTGCTTCAGACACGTGAGGCCGAGGTTCTGGGCCTGCCCCGCCTCCTGTTCCATGCGGGCCTGACGCCCATGGATCGCGTTGACGCGCGCCTCGAGGATGCTGATGGCGCGCTGACGCTCCTTCAGCTCGGCCCGGGCGTCGGTGACCGCCTTGTCGCGCCCCTTGACCTGCTCGGACAGCTTCGCCCGTTGAGCCTCGAGCGCCGCGATGCGCTTGGCGTGCTCGGGGGGCGCAAACGTGGCGTCCTTGCCGGCCGCTTTCGCCGCGGCCTCGTGCGCAGCCTCGATCTCCACGTTGAGCCGTTTGAGCTCCGCGGCGGCCTGGGCGCGCTTGTGCACCGCGTCCTCCACCTTGATCTGCGCCATGTTGCGATCGCGCTCGAGCTGCTGCTTCTTCTTCCCTTCCGCTTCGAGCTCCTGCTGCAGCGTCTTGACCTGGGAGGCAAACTGCCCCGAGGCGGCCTCGAGCTGCGCCTTGCGATCGGCGAGCTTCTGCTCCGCGGCTCGGATCGGCCCCATCACCCCCTGCACCTGGTCTGGGCTCGCCTTCGCGACGACGCGGTCGACGATGGTCGTGAGCTTGCCGCGGAGCGCGCTCGTGGCCTGCTCGTGCGTGCGGCGCGCGAGCGAGAGGAGCCCGACGAGCGCGCGACGCCGCTGGAACACCCGCAGCGCGTAGAGCGGCGCGAGGAGCGGGTTGGGGGGCACCGGGCCGTACTGTGCGACCACCTCGATTTCGTCCGGTGAGAACACCGGCTGCGCGGTGACCACCTGCGCAGGCTGGGGCCGCGGGCTCCCCCGGGTGGACGCCGGCGGCGGACCGGGATCGTCGTCGTGGAGGTCGAAGGCAGGGTCGGGGCTGGACGCCGGCGCGGTCCGCTTGGGCTCCGCCTTGAGCGGAGGCGGCGCCTCCGAGCCGTAGTCGAGGCCCACGTCGAGCGCGCCGCCCCCTTCCCACTCCTCGTCGTCCTCGGCGTCGAACAGAGCCGCCGGGGCACCGGCCGCCCCGCCCGCGCCGAGCACGCGCGCGCCCCCGCTCGCTGGGGGTGCGTCGCTGTCGCCAGGCGCCCCCGAGCGAAAGAGCGGCGCCTTGCCCTCGGGAGCCGGCGGCAAGCTGACCTTCTTGGCCCGCGAGGGGGCCGCCACCCGCTGCGGTGCGATGCCCTCGCCCGACGGCGCCGGCCGCTTGGGGACGGCACCGCTCGACACCGGGGGCTCGCTGCTGTCGGGTCCGGACGGGGCGAGCTCGACGGCGAGCGCGGCCGCCGTCGCACCGCGACGGTCATGGTGCGACTCGACGCGCGCCCGCGCGGCGGGGGGCGGCGTGGCCCCGATTCCCAGCTCGAGGTCGAGACCACGCTCCGGGGCACCGAGCCGCGAGGGGTGCTGAGCCGGGCTGCGCATGCAGCTCTGACAGATGGCGTTCTCGTCGGTGATGGCCGCGCCGCACCAGGGACATGGTCGAGGACCGCTCAACGCCTGAAGTCTAGCGCAGGCGCGCGCGACGCGGTGACATGTTGCGACCGGCCGTCGCAACGCAGCCCCACGGTGAGGACTCTGTGATAAAGGACTCCGCCATGCGCCTTGCACGCAGCCAGCTGCCCACCATCAGCCGCCAGATCGTCAAGACCCTGGTCGACGGGGGAGACATCGAGGTGGACAACCTCCGGGAGGTGGAGCGCGACGTCGAGGCCGTGCTCAACACGTACCTGAACCAGAGCGAGCAGGTGCTCTCACGCGCTCGCGACCTCGTCCAACAGCGCGGGCTCCCTCAAGGGGAATACGCGCGCATCAAACAGCTCGCCGCCGAGCAGGCGGGCATCAAGGTGGGCGACGACGCGCTCGACTACCTGCTCGCCCAGGTGCTCGAAATGTTGATGCATTCTGCCGCCGTGGAGGAAGTGTTCAGCGAAGACCACGTGCTGAAGAAGAAGATCCGGCAGTTCTTGCGCACCGAAGAGCGCGACGAGTCCATCGAAGAAGAGGTGCGCTCGCAGCTGAAACACGTGCAGGAGGGGTCGCGCATGTGGGAGATCGAGTACGCCCGCATGAAAGAGGAGATCAAGCGGCGCCGAGGCATGTGAGCCGATGAGCGGGAGAGACACAGACGCGGGGTCGGACGCGTTCCTCATGCTGATCGTGTCGTCCCCCTCGGGGGCTGGCAAGACGACGCTGTGCAGCCGTCTCCGCAAAGAGATGCCGAGGCTGCGCTTCAGCGTGTCGCACACGACTCGAAAGCCACGCCCGAGCGAGACCGACGGCGTCGAGTACCACTTCGCGACGGAGGCCCAGTTCGAGGAGATGATGCGGGCCGACGCGTTCGCCGAGTGGGCGAAGGTGCACGGGCACTACTACGGGACCGCCCTCGCCGAGATCGAGCGGGCTCGGCGCGATCCGGAGGTGGACGGGATCTTGTTCGACATCGACTTCCAGGGAGCGCGCCAGATCCGGGCCGTGTTTCCCGACGCGGTCGGCGTGTTCATCCTGCCCCCGTCGCTCGACGAGCTCGAGGCGCGGCTGCGGGGTCGCGGCACCGAAGACGAGCCGACGACCCGCCATCGCCTCGCCAACGCGAAGCGCGAGATCGCCCACTACGGGCTCTTCGACTACATCGTGATCAACGACGCCCTCGAGCAGGCGGCGCTGCGGATGCGGTCCATCGTGCACGCCGAGCTCTGCCGGCGCCCCCGCCACGCCCTGCGGTGCGAGGAGCTGCTCGCGGCCTCGGGCGCCAAGCGAGAAGGAGGTACCTGACGTGACGTTGCTCGGAGTGATTGGAGGCAGCGGTCTGTACGACATCGCGGGGCTCGAGGATCTCGAGCGCGTGGCGGTGGACACCCCCTACGGCCCGCCGAGCGACGCGCTGCTCAAGGCGCGGGTGGCCGACACCGGCGCATCGATCCTCTTTTTGCCGCGACATGGCCGCGGGCACCGCGTCCCGCCCCACGCCATCAACTACCGGGCGAACATCTGCGCCCTCAAGAAGCTCGGCGCCACCCACGTGCTCTCGATCAGCGCGACCGGCTCCATGCGGGAGGGGATCGCGCCGGGCGACCTGGTGGTGGTCGACCAGTTCATCGATCTCACCAAGCGCCGCGCTAGCACCTTCTTCGACGCAGGCGCCGCCGCGCATGTGGCCTTCGCCGATCCGGTGTGTCCGCTCTTGCGAGCGCGCCTCTTCGAGGTCGCCCGCGACGTGGTCTCGGTGTTGCCTCCCGGCGCGCGTCCGGGGCTGCACCACGGCGGCACCTACGTCTGCATCGAGGGGCCCCAGTTCTCCACCCGTGCGGAGAGCAACCTCTACCGCAGCTGGGGGGTCGATCTGGTGGGGATGACCAACATGCCGGAGGCGAAGCTCGCCCGCGAGGCGGAGCTCCCCTACGCGACCCTCGCGCTCGCCACCGACTACGACTGTTGGCACGACGCCGAAGAGGCGGTCGACGTGGCCGCAGTCATCGCGCGCCTCCGTACCATGGTCGGCCACGCTCAACAGATCGTGCTCGACCTCGCCAGCCGGCTGCCCGACGCCACCGAGAGCCCGGCCGCGACCGCCCTCGCGGGGGCGGTGATGACGGCCGACGATGCGCTGTCCCCCGAGGTCCGCGCCGAGCTCGGCTGGCTCCTCGGCACCTGACCCACCCACCCACACCATGTCCAAGCACACCATCCTCATCGTGGGCTCGATGGCGTTCGACGACCTCGAGTTCCCGCGCCCCATCGCCGATCCCAACCGCCCGGGACAGACCGCCACCCAGTTCAAGGACGTGGTCGGCGGCTCGGCCACCTACGCGTCGCTCAGCGCGGCCTGCTCCTCTTCCCCGTGCGTCGTGGCCGTGGTGGGCGACGACTTCCCGCGCGACACGCTCGAGAGCCTCTCCCGGCGGCGCGTCGACACCGAGGGCGTCGAGCAGGTCGCGGGCAAGACCTTCCGGTGGTCGGGGCGCTACCACGACGACCTCGTGGGACGGGACACCCTCGACACGCAGCTCAACGTCTTCGCCGACTTTCGCCCGAAGCTGCCCAGCGCCTATCGCGACGCCCCCTTCGTGCTCCTCGGCAACATCCACCCTGCGCTGCAGCTCGAGGTGCTCGAGCAAATCGACGCGCCGAAGATGGTCGTCGCCGACACCATGAACTTCTGGATCAGCGGTGAGCCCGACACCCTCGAGGCCCTGCTCCGCCGCATCGACATGCTCGTCGTCAACGACGAAGAAGCGCGCCAGCTCAGCGGCATCCACAACATCGCACGCGCCGCGAAGGACATCCTCTCCCGGGGCCCGAAGCGCCTCGTGATCAAGCGCGGCGAATACGGCTCGCTCTATTTCGACGACGACGGCGTGTTCGCCGCTCCCGCCCTCCTCCTCGAAGAGGTGTCCGATCCCACGGGCGCCGGCGACTCGTTCGCAGGGGGCCTCATCGGCTTCCTCGCCACCGCCCCCCGCATCACCCATCGCACGCTCCGTCGCGCCATGATCCACGGCACCGCGACCGCCTCGTTCTGCGTGCAGCACCTCGGGCCGGCGGGCTTGTGGGAGCTCACCGCCGACGCGGTCAACGCCCGCGTGACCGAGATCCGCGAGCTGTTTCGCCTCGACGACTGAAGCCCCGAACGGAACGCCCGCGGGGGGCCCCTCGCGGTGCGGCGAGGCTCGGCAGCAGGGTGAGCGGCGACCTTGGGTTTCGCGTCCGCTCACGGTCTTATCCGGTAAGCGGAAGGAGGCTCGCCAGGGGCCCGGGTGTCAAGACGCGACCACCGTTGCTGGGGCTCGCCCGCCGCATTATATGCGCCCCGGCGGCGGCTCGGCTTGCGGAGCCCCGTGTGCGCCCCGTAACATGGAGATCATCCGCTGCTGCGTGGGTGTGTTGGGACTTGTACGGCTCGGGAGAGCCACGGCGCCAGAGAGGAACTGAATGCTTCGCTTTGCCAAGCACGTGCTGATCGTGATGCTCTTCGTGGTGTTCGCGGGCTGCGCCGGAGGCGGCTGCGCCTCGGGCTGCAGCTGCGGCGGCATCACCCCACTCGCCGAAGGGTTCGACCCGGCGCGCCGCATCGAGAACGTGGCCGCGGTGCGGCTCACCGACACCGGCCTCCAGTTTCTCAGCGACAACGTCGGCACGCTCGCCGCCGTGCTCCTCGGAGACGAGAACAACGGCGTGCTCAACTTCGAGATCCCGACCTCGAGCGGCAACCTCGGGTGCTTCGAGATCGGCGGCGCCAACTACGCGCTCTGCCCCAACGGCCCCAACCCGCAGAGCAACCCCAAGGAGTGCGTGGCCGAGATCGATCTGCCCAACGCAGCGATGTCGATCACCTCGCGGGCGCCTCATCACCTGCAGATCGGGGGCACGCTCCCCATCCGCCTCCAGAAGCTCCCCGTCGATCTCAACATCGATCTGTGCCTGCCGTTCACCAGCTGCGGCACGTGCACCGGGGTCTCGGAGATCGGCGCCGACGTCACCCTCACCGGCAACCAGAACTGCCCCAACCAGCAGCCACAAGCGTTTCACGACGTGGAGCTCGACGTGGCCGTCTCCATCGAGATCGACGCGGACATGTCCCACTCGCGCTACGGCTACAGCCGCGTGCGCGTGAACATCAACACCGACGAGGACAACATCATCGACGGCCTCCGGATCTGCACCGGCTCGAGCCTCGGCGACGACCTCATCAACGCGCTGGTGGGCCTGGTGGCAGGCAGCATCATCGGGCCCCTCGAGGAGACGCTCAACGAGCAGGTGGAGGAGGCGCTCTGTCAGCAGGCCAACACCGACCTCGACCCGCCCTGCCCCACCGGCACGACCAACGACGACGGCGTGTGTCGCTTCCAAGACGGCAGCTGCGCGTCGATCGTGCTCGGCCTCGACGGCAACATCGATCTCGGCGGGCTGCTCGCGGGCTTCAGCCCCGGCACCAAGGGCGCCTTCGACTTCCTCTTCGCGGTGGGCGGGCACAGCCTGCGCCCCGACGGCTCCGGGTTTCACTACGGCGACCTCAACCCCATCGCCAACGGCGCCACCATGGGCCTCTACGGCGGCTGGGAGCCCACCCCCGTGTCCGGCTGCGTCACCCCCGTGAACATGGACCTGCCGGCCGGGATCCCCATCCCCGACGAGCTCTTGGCGAACACCGTCGGTGGCTGGCCGGCGGGGGAGCCGGGGCCCCACCTCGGCCTCGCTCTCAGCGAGCGCTTCACCAACTACCTGCTCGCACAGGCGTACAACTCGGGGGCCCTCTGCCTCGGGATCACCTCCGACGCCCTCGGCGACAGCGTGCCGCTCACGAGCGCCCTCATCGGCACCGCCGTGGGCGCCACCTCCATGTCCGAGCTCGGCCGCCAGAAGCAGCCGGCCCCGCTCGCCATCCTCCTCCGACCGAACGAGCCTCCCTCCGTCCAGTTCGGCACCGGCGCCGACATCGCGACCGACCCGCTCATCGATCTCACGTTCAACCGCGTCGCGTTCGACTTCTACCTCTGGTCGCTCGACCGCTACGTGCGAGCCATGACCGCCACGATGGATCTGCGCGTGCCGATGAACCTCGAGTCGACCCCCGAGGGCCTCGTGCCGGTGATCGAACAGCTCGGCATCTCGAACGCCGAGGTCACCAACTCCATCCTCTTGCGCGAGGATCCGGCAGCCATCGCCTCGGCGCTGCAGGAGCTCCTCGGCAGCTTCGTGGGAGGCTTCCTCGGCGACGCGCTCCCCGCCGTGGATCTCAACGAGCAGCTCGCCGATCTCGGGCTGGGCATGACGATCCCCCAAGCCGGCCTCACCAAGCTCACCAAGGACACCGACGATTTCCTCGGGATCTTCGCGACGCTCTCGGTGGCCCCGATGGCGGTGGCCGAGGGCTTCGCCACCGAGACGACGGCCGAGGTGATGGCGGTCGAGATCGACGCCGACGCGCTCGACCCAGCCCGCTACAGCGCCGACAACCGCCCCCGCGTGCGCCTGCGCATGGGCTCTCCGAGCGACAACGGAACCCACGCCATCGAGTGGCAGTACAAGGTGAACAACGGGCCGTGGCACCCCTTCACGAGCCGCCGCGACATCACCATCAGCGACCCCTGGTTCCGAGTCCGTGGCCGACACCACGTGTACGTGCGGTCGCGGGTGGTGGGCGATCCGATGAGCCTCGACCCCGAGCCCACGGTGCTCGAGGTGCTGGTGGACGACGACACCCCCACCATCGAGGTCACCCAGGACATCACGGGGCTCGTGTACGTGGCCGCGACCGATCATGTCACCCAAGACGTGGCGGTGCGCGTCCGCTTCGGAGAGACCGCCGCGCTCGGCTCGGACGACGAGGTGCGCTGGGGCACCTGGTCGGAGTGGATGCCGGCGAGCCGCATGGCCGCGCTCGACCCGCGCGGCGCCGGCTTCGTCGAGGTGGAAGCGCGCGACGAGGACGGACACGTCGGCACCGCGCGCCAGGCGATCATCCGCGGTCGCGCCGACGGCGGCGACTGTGAGTGTGCGGCCACGCCGGGACGCGCCGCGCCCACCCACGCCCCCTGGCTGATGGGCCTGTTGCTCGGCCTCGGGATGTGGCTGCGCCGCCGGCGCTCCAACCCGCGCCGCTCCAGCCCCCGCCTCGCGCGCGTGGCGCGACACGTCGCGCTCGCGACCACGCTCGTGGCGCTCGCGGGCATGTCGGGCTGCTCGTGCGGCGACGACGTGGTGCAGGCCGAGAACCCCGGCTGCCGCGCCCGCGGCGACTGCTCGGTGCTGCTCCCCGGCCTCGTCGGCTCTTACACCTCCGCCGCCACCACCGCCGACGGCACCCTCTGGGTGGCCGGCTACCTCGAGGCGGCCTGGGCCGGAGGGGTGGAGAGCAAACCCTGGAGCGGCGACTACTCCTACGGTGACCTCGTGGTCGGGCGCTGGGACGACGCCGCCCAAGAGGTGGACTGGGTGGTCGTGGACGGCGTCCCCGAGGGCGTGGAGGCCGACAAGGAGACGTACGACCCCCAGGGCTTCCGCAACGGGATCGTCGATCCCGGACCCGACGTGGGCCTGTGGACGGCGCTCGCCATCAACGACGCGGGCCAGCCCGGCGTGGCCTACTACGACGCGTCCAATCGCGCGCTCAAGTACGCGAGCTACGACGGCAGCGCCTGGCAGGTCGGAGTGGTGCAAGCGGCCAATGGTGGCGACTACGGTCGCTACGCCGAGCTCGCGTACGTGGGCGGCACCCCCGTCATCGCCTACATGTTCATCGAGGCGTCGGAGAACGGCTCCGTCTCGAGCGGCGTCCGCGTCGCCCGTGGCTCTGGGGCCGCCGCCGGAGCCGCCACCTGGACGTTCGAAGACGTCCACGTGAACGCCGCCACCCCGTGCACCCCGTCGCTGTGCCCGAGCGCCACCGAGTGCGTCGCGGACACCGGCACCTGTCTCCCCTCGAGCACCGACTGCCCGTCCCAGTGCGGCGACGGACAGGAGTGCGTCGACATGGGCGGCAGCGCCCAGTGCGTGGCGACGCGCTCCGAGGGAGCGAGCACCTACCCCGAGGCGGCGGGGCTCTACGTCTCGCTCGCGCAGGCGCCGAACGGCGCCCTCGGGCTCGCCTTCTACGACCGCATCAAGGGCAACCTCTGGGCGGCGTCGAACAACGGCGGCTCGTGGACCACGCTCCTCGTGGACGGCGAGACCCCGGCCGGCGAAGACACCGGGGACAAAGGGATCGGCACCGCGCTCGCGATCGATCAGAACGGCGATTTTCACATCGCCTACGTCGACGGCCTGAACGAGTCGCTCAACTATGTGAGCCTCCAGGGCGGCACCACGCCTACCGCCGTCGAGGTGATCGACAACGGCCTGGGCTTCGGTGACGGTCAGCACGTCGTCGGCGACGACGCCGACATCGTCGTCACCCAGGGGGGCGAGATCCACGTGAGCTTCCAGGACGCCACCGCGGGCACGCTCCACTACGCGGTGGGCACCGGCCAAGCCGGCCAGCACAGCTGGGACGTGCGCGTGGTGCAGCAAGAGGGCTTCGCCGGCGCGTTCTCGGCGCTCGTGAACCTCGGCGGCTCGCTCAAGGTGCTCAACTTCTGGCGCGTGGCCTCCCCCTGGTCGGAGGGCAACGTGCGGCTGCTCACGCCCTGACGGCTGTCACGGCGCCGAAGGACCCCGGGCCACGCGACGTCGACCGTCTGGGCGGCGTCGCGTCCCCGAAGGGCTCCCCCCTCCTCGCCTCGCGTGCCGAGCGTCAGGCGGGGGACAGCGACGGCGCCGGGGCGCGCACCTCGGCGGTGGCCGGACCGGCGACACGGGCCCGCTCACGCGCGACGAGGGCGAGCAGCTCCTTCTGGGTCACCAGACCGGTCTCGAGCATGCCCCGCATGTAGCCGTCCACGAAGCCTTGGGCGTGGGTCATGCGCGGGTGGCTCGCGCCTTGGGCACGGGCCGCGAACACGTCGTGAAGCATCGCCTTGAGCTCTTCGAGCATCTCCGTCTTCGATCGCACCTTTCGACCTCGCTCTCATGGGGCGCCACCTTCGGCGGCCCAACGTGCCCATCCGTATCGGACGCACCGCGGCGTGGCCAACTTCGACGCGGCGGAAGCCGCCCGAGCACGGAGTCCGTGCGCCACGAGGGCCCGGGTCAGGACGCGACCGCGCTCTTCGGATCCATCGACGCCAGCGTGCGGAGCAGGCGATCGGCGGCGCTGTCGTCCACGAGCCGCACCGCGTAGGTGCGCCCACGCCGTGGCACGAACAGCACCCGATGCTGGCCCGTGCGACCGGGGAGCAAGGTGGAGAACACCATGTCGAGCGCGACGCCCACGACGACGATCACCGCGCCGAGCATGAGCAGCGACGGGGAGCCGGCCCGGGCACCGTCGGTGGCGAGCGACACTCCCACGAAGGTACCCACCGACAGCGCGAGCAGACCAGCGTACAGCGACAGGCGCGGGTACTTCACCTCCCGCACCGCCCGCGCGAGGTTGCCGAGCGGGATGAGCGTCTTCTCGGTGCGGACGGTGCGACCGAGCACGTCGAGCTTGCTCTCGATCGACACGCCGGAGGGCGTGAGCTTGATCTCGACCGGGCGACGGAAACGCAAGAGCACGTTGGCCACGAAGCGGAACAGGTACCGCAAGAGGATGAACCCCGTCACCGTCGAGATCACGAGGCCCACCGGTCCGAGCGGCGACGGCACGATCTCTCCGACGAGATCCGCGCGCTCGGGAGAGCGGCGGGCGGCGCTCGGCTCGCCGTCCTCCGCCGGTTGAGCCTCCACCACGCGCGCCGGCGCCGAGACGCTCACTGCGGCGCGGAGAAGAGGATCGGTGAGCTGCCGGCGGAGCGTCTCGAGCGCGGCCTGCGCCGACGGGCTCACGCTCGAAGCGAGGGCCGTCGCAGCGACCAGCGCCTCCCCCCGCCCCCGGCTCGCGCCGCCTGCGTCCGCCTGCGCCACCACGGAACGGAGCTCGTCCCACAGGCCGGTGGCCCCCTCCCCGAGCTCCGCGTCGATGGCCCCGAGCGCCGAGAGCGGCGTGTTGGCGGCGAGCCAGCACAGCCTCTCGGCGGCCCGTGCCCAGGCGAGGTCCGCCTCGTCGCCGTCTTGCGCGGTGTGGGCGAGGTGCAGCCCTCGGATCAAGAGGTGCGCCAGCACCTCGCGCCCCTCCGACGCCGGCGGCTCGGTGTTGCTCAACACCCGCAGCACGTTGATCGAGCCCACCACGCCGTCCTCTGGCTCGAGCTCGAGCTCGCGCAGGAGCTCGTCGAGGCCGTCGCTGAACCGGGACCTCCGCTCGTCGGCGGCGCTCATCGCCACCGTCCTCACCAGCCGCGCGAGCGCATCACGCTTGGGGTGCGCCTCGAGCAGCTCACGAATGTCGCGTTGATCGTCGCCCACTTGTCGTCCTGGCTGGCGATGGCGCGCTTGTCGCCGCCGCTTCGGGTCTTGGTCTCGAGAGCGCCGCGCGCGGTCGCCGCCCCTGTCGCTCCCTAGCCCCAACGCCTGGTCGTCGTCAACTATTCGAGCCTGGCTGCGCTCCGCCCGCGAAGGGACCACCCAGCAACGCCTCGCCCAGGACGGGGGCCTCGCCTCTCACTCGACGTTGTCGCGAAGGTGATCGAACAGGCCCTTGGACGGCGGCGCCCCCTTCGGCTTCTTCTTCGCCGGCTCCGTCACCTCCGCCTTGCGCCGGTTCGGGGAGCCCTTCTTCTTGGCCGCCTTGCGCTTCTTCTCCTTCGCGCTGGCCGCCTTCTCGGCCGCGGCCTGCTCGCGGCGGTCGAGCCACAGCTGCACGAGCTTCATGATGCGCTCGACCTGGGCGCGCGTGACCGGTGCGCTCGCGCGGATGATCTCTCCCTCCGTCTCGAAGGTGGGTTTGCCGATGAAGTACGCCTTGACGAGCAGCGACAGGCCCGGGACGGGGCGGAGCTTCTCGATCTCCTCCTCGAGGAGCTTGGCGCTCTTCTTCGCCGCCTCCGGACTCTCGTCGAGCAGCTCCATCTCGATGAGGTAGCTGCCGTCGGCGGGGAGACTCAGGCGCACCGTGAGCTTCTCGATCGACTTGGGGAAGGGGAACTTGGAGGCAAAAGCGTTGGCCGGCTTGATCATGTCGAGGAAGATCCCCGCCGCCGGCTCCCGCGGGAACCGGCCCACCTTCTCGAGCTTCGGGATCTGCGCTTCGGCCTCCTTGGGCAACACCACGATCTGATCGCGGTCCTCGATCAGCACCACCCGTCGGGTGTCGTCGTCCACCGACGCCACCGGCAGCGCGTAGTCACCGAGCCACGCCCCTTTCGAGCGCTTGGCCGCCGTGTCGATGGCCGCCTTCATCGTCTCGTCGGGGACGTTGTAGCCCACCCTCGCCACGATCCAGCGCGCCTTGTTCCGCATGTGGGGCGCGCTGATGAGCACGTGATCGAAGTGCGCGATGGGATCGATGTCGGTGCCGCCGAGCAGCAGCTTCCACTCCGGCACCGAGTTGAGGAGATCGCCGAACATGGTGGCGAGATCGCGCTTCCGGAGCTCGGAGCCCGCGATGTAGATGTTGACGTTGGGGTGCTCGGCCCGCGCCACGTTGTTGTCTGCGGCGGCGTCGAAGGCGCCCTTGAGCCGCAGCTTCGGCTTCGCCTCGGCGTCCTTCGCCGGTTCGTCCTCGTTCGACGGCGCCGGCGGCTCCGAGGGCGCGGGAGTCTTCGGCTCGGCCGGCGGGGGGGCCGGCTTGTCCTCCTGGGTCTCCTCGGGCGCGGGGGGCGGCGGGACCGGCGGGGGCTTCGGCTCGCGCGGCATCGGCACCACCACCACCTCCGTGGCCGGCGCGCCAGCGGCGCGCGGCTCGGTCGACGCGCTCGCGCCGTCGTCGCCGGCGGGGCCTGCCCCCGTCGGCTCGTCCACGAACATGTCGAGCTCGATGGGGACGATGACGTCTTGCTCCGGCACTTCCGTCGGCTCGGGCTCGTCGGCCAAGAGGAACCCTGCCCAGCCGATCAGCGCGTCGACGGGCACGAGCGGCGGCACCACGTGCAGCACGAGGGCCACCACGAGGGTGATGGTGATCGGGCGCAGGCTCGGCTCGACGATCCCCCACGGGGCCGACCATGTGTCTGCCGAGCCACGTGCCTGCGTCAGCTTCACCACACAAAACTGCTAGCACGCGAAGAAAAACGCCACGCATTTCGCGCAAAACCGCGACGTCACGGCGCACGGCACGCCCCTCGCAAGCCCCGCTCGCCGCGACATGGTCAGCGCCGCCCAAACTGCCAAGAAACTGGTTCGACAACCGCCAAAGCAGGTACTAAAGCCAAAGCGCGTCGCGCGACCAGCGCCGCGCCGAGCACGTTTCCGCCACACTCCAGAGCCCCATGGCCAACCGTCACCCAGCCAACGGCAGCCCCGCCCAAGGCCACGTCCACGGCAGCCCTCGGAAGAACGAGCGCGTCGGCCGGACGCGGTCGAACAGCAGGAGCCCCATGCGCAGCCTCGGGGGCGGCGCCGCTGCGCCTAACATGCGACGTCCCTCCGAGCCCCCCGTCGACCGTCACCGCGCGCCTGCCGCGAGCGGCCGCGGGGCCACCGCGCTCGGTGCCATCCTCGGCGTGATCGCCGGCGCCGGCGCGCTCGCCACCATCACCTGGGCGAGCGGCTGCGGAAACGACGCACCCCCGCCCGGACCGACGACCGAGGTCGCCACCGCGTCCGCCGATCCATTCAGCGCGCTGCCGGCGCCCCCCGAGCCGCCCGACGACTCCAAGGCTCCGGAGGTGGACGAACCGGAGCTGCCCGCGCCCGAGCCGGTGGACAAGCCGTGGGAGGGTCCGTGGCTGGGGGCCCTCGCGCAAGCGACGCCCATCTACCCCACCGCTCGGTTCTCCCGCAACCGGCTGGGCTACATTCGTCGCGGCGGCAAAGTGCCGGTGATCGACAAACCGATCAAGACCGAGTCGTGCAAGCAGGGCTTCTACCCGCTCGTCGACGGCGGCTACGTCTGCGGCAAATACGCCACCACCAACGTCGAGGATCCGCGCGTGAAGCTGGGCGTGAAGGCGCCCAACCTCGACGATCTGTTGCCCTACCGCTACGCCTACAACACGGCCCACGGCACGCCGCTCTACGTCTCCGTCCCTTCCATCGAGGACATGATGGAGTACGAGCCGTACCTGAAGAAGGACAAGGCGCAAGACAAGGACAAGGCGCAAGACAAGGACAAGGCGCAAGACAAGGACAAGGCGCAAGACAAGGACAAGGCGCAGGACAAGGACAAGAAACCCAACGACGAGAAGGTGCGAGAGGCGCTGAGAGACGCCGAGAACGCAGATCAGCCCCGCGCCGACACACCCTCTCCGAGCGACGCGCCGCGCGCGAGCACCTCCGCCGACCCGAGCGGCACCGACTCCCCTGCCCAGTTCCTCGATCCCAACGCCGGCCTCCCCGGGGAAGCGGTAGGCGGCGGCGGCGCCGAGGAGCCGCAGCCGTGGTGGCAGACCAAGAAGGGCGAGAAGGTGAACGTGAAGCTCTCCGATCTCGAGGAGGGCGACGGGACGCTCTCCAAGCGCATGGTCAAGGGCTTCTTCATCGCGATCGATCGCACCTTCGGATGGAACAACCGCATGTGGTACAAGACCACCGACGGCCTCGTCGCGCCCGCGGATCGGATGATCATCCCGAAGACGCCCGACCTCTCGGGCTTCGAGATGCCCGAGGGCGTGAAGCACGCCGGCTTCATCCAGAGCGTCAAAGCCTTCAAGTACGACTGGCCCGAAGACGCGGACAAACCCAAACAGGGCGGCTCGCTCAAGCGCTTCGCGTCGTTCGGACTCACCGGCAAGACGCGCATCCACGACAAGCAGCGCTACCGCGAGACGGTGGACGGCTGGTGGATGAAGGAGCTGCACGGAACGTACACCGATCCGGGCAAACGACCGGAAGAGGTGCGCGCCGACGAGAAATGGGTCGACGTCAACGTGTCGCGCCGCACCCTGGTGCTCTTCGAAGGCGACAAGCCGGTGTTTGCGACGCTGATCTCCCCCGGCAAGCGCTCCAACGTGAAGGCGAAAGACCACCGCACCAAGACGGGGAAGTGGCGCATCCGCGAGAAGCACATCGCCACCACCATGGATGGCGACGGTCCGGCCGACGACCTTCCGTACAGCATTCAGGACGTGCCCTACGTGCAGTACTACGACGGCTCGTATGCCCTCCACGGCGCCTTCTGGCACAACAACTTCGGTCGCGAGCAGAGCCACGGCTGCGTGAACCTCGCGCCCGCCGACGCCAAGCGCGTCTTCGAGTGGACCGAACCGAAGGTGCCGCGCGGCTGGCATGGGATCTTCTCCTCCGACAAACGCAGAGGCACCCTCGTCGTCGTCCACGAGTAGCTCGGCGCTCGCGGGCCAGCCATCCTCGAGGACACCACGTTGTTCTTGACTCTCTCTCGCCGCCGGCGAAATGAGCAGCGATGGATCAGCTGTCGGCACATCTGGAGCGGGGGTGGGACCTCGCACAGCGTGGAGACACCCAGGGTGCGGCCTCGTCGGCGCGGCGCGCCTTGGAGCTGAACCCCAACTCCCCCGAGGTGCACAACCTGCTCGGCTACGTCGCTGCCCTCGACGGCGACTGCGACGAAGCGATCGAGGCCTATCAGCAGGCCATCTGCCTCGATGATGCCTACGTGGAGGCGATGCTCAACGCGGCCGAGCTGCTCGTGCACCCGATGGGGCAGTTCGAGGACGCCATCGAGTTCTGCAACCAGGTGCTCGATCTCACCGAGTACGAAGACGAGGTCATCGACGCCCTGCTCTTGAAGTTCGAAGCGCTCCTCGCCCTCGGTCAATCCGACGAGGCCCGCGCGCTCTTGGCTCGTCTGCCCCGGGGTCCGTTCGAGAACGCCACACAGAACTTCCTCGCAGGCCGCGCCTTCTACGAGCTCGGCGAGCACGAGCGCGCGACCGAGCTCATCGACGCCAGCCTCTCCGTCCAGCCCGACAACGCGGAAGCGCTGTACTACCGCGGCCTCCTCCACGAGCTCGAGGGCGACTCGCGCTCGGCGGCGGCCCGCTTCCTGCAGTCGCGCCAGCTCGAGATCGAGATCGGGATGCCGCCGTGGGCGCCGAACAGCGAAGCGTTCATGCTGTTCACCCAGAAGGCGACCGCCGAGCTCGCCCCCGAGCTTCGCGCCTTCATGGACGTGGCCGACGTGTTCATCACCGATCTGCCCGGGCCCGAGGCGGTGGTCGACGGGGTCGATCCACGCGCCATGGCCCTCGTGGACGCGGTGTTGATCGGCGCGGAGGCGGACGACGAGCCCCTCGCGGTGACCCCCGAGCAGGTGCAGCTGCGGGTGTTCATCTACGCCGTCAACGTGCTGCGCGCAGCGAGCGGCCTCGCCGCCGTGCAAGAGACCATCCTCGAGGCGCTCGACACCGAGCTCCAAGCCGCGCTCGCCGATCTGCGACTCGAGCTCGCGGAGACGCGCGAGCTCGACGAGATGAGCTTCGACGCGATCGGGGTGGCGACCGGACCCGAAGAACACTGAAGCTTGCCGTGAGGTGCGGCCGCACCCTCCGTCCACGCTGCGCGCGGCCCCACCCACCGCGTCGGGCTGGGGGCCCCAACGCCAAGCGCGCTACGCGAGAGGCCGGTCTTTGGAGGTCAGGTCTCGAGCCGCCCGCGGGCAGAGCGCGATCGCACAAAATGCAGACGACCCCGCGCTCGAGAGCACGGGGTCGTGAGAGGCGCCCTGGCGCAGCCCGCGCTCAGAGCTCGTCTTCGTCGGAGATCACCGGGAGCCGCCGTCGACCGACGGGACCCTCGTCCACGTAGTCGCGAAGCGCCTCCATGTCGCGCAGCGCCTCGAGCTTGGCGAGCGCGCGAACCTCCACCTGGCGGATGCGCTCGCGCGTCAGGTTCATGATCGCGCCCACGTCCTCGAGCGTGGTGCCCCCCCGATCGGCGATGTCGAGCGCGCAGGTCTCCTTCATCTCCCACACCTCCAGATCGGGGAAGTTCAGCTTGATGGCGCCGGTGCGCGGCGACACATCCAGGTACAGGTGGTGCTTGCACGACACGAACGGACAGGGGCGCTCACTGCCCTCGCCCGGCCCCAGGCACGCTTCGCGCGTGCGCGGCTTCCAGTAGTCGGTCTCGGGGTAGAGCAGTCGACCGAGCTCGAGCTCGCGCTTGGTCATGCGCTTGACGCTGATGGTGCGCGCGCGGATGGCTCGCTTGCGGCGAGAGCGGCGTTGCTCCCGCGTCACCGCCGTCTCGGCGGTCTGCACGTTCTTGCTGCGGGCCAGCGTGCCGTCGATCGCAAGCGGATCGATCTCGTTCACGTCGAGCTCTCCTACCTCGACGGCTTTCATCAGCTTCTCGGTCGCGTCACTGGCCATGGTTCCTCCCGTTCAACACGCAAAACAACGCCACCCCTTCGCCTCGAAGGTGCAGCAAACCTCGTCTGGACGAAGGCCCCGAAGGCGCTCCGTCCTCACCTGTGCCGGCCACCGCGCCGGGCTCGGGGGCTGCTGCTCATCCTGTGGATGGGTGCGCAGCCACCATGATGGGTCTCACATTCCGTTCAACGTGCACATGCTCCGAGCTCGACTCTCGGTCCGCCAGGTAGGGCCTACGACGCCGCTACCTCCGCCCCCTTCGCATCCTCGTCACCAGTGAGCCGTTCCTCGATCTTCTCGAGGCGGTCGACCAGATCCGTCGCGAGCGCTTGTGCCCGCGCCAAATCGGCCCCCACTGATCGCATCGTCGTCATCTTCCCCTCGCGCTCGCTCGCAATCTCACCGAGCTTGGCGAAGATTTGCTCGAGCGTCTGCTCGAGCGCCTCGAGATCCCCACGGACGAACAAAACTTGCCGCTGGATCTCCTCGATCGTCAAATCCTTCGCCATCAACTCTTTGATGCGGAGAATCTGTCGGACGACCCGAGTGGGATACTTCCCCTTCGAGCCCTGGTGCTTTCCTTTGGTGCCTACACGCACGCTGCGGGGGAGCAGACCGAGCTGAACCCATTTCCGCAGCGTCGCCTCGCCGAAGCGAATGCCCTGCGATTCGAAGAACGCGAGGAGATCGGCAGAGGTGATCCCGTCGACATGCTCTTTTTCGATCTTCTTGAGCACGCTCTCGGGGACTTTGACCATCCTCGTCGATTCCCCTCACCGCTGAGCCATGTGGATGCAACATCCGAGCGGAAAACCTACGGGCATCCTGTGGATTGCATGTGGACACCCTCGGAACGCGAGCGAATGTATTCCACTCAATGGATTCCAGTCAATTGAATGCCCGGCCTTTTTTTTCGGCCGCGGCAATCCCATACCTTTTCAGCCGAATCCGATCGTTGCTCGGACATTTTTCGTCACGACGATCGCCTCCATCGAGCGAGAATTCTCCTGCAATTGCAGCCACTTGTATACCTAGTCACACACGTGCGGCCGTTTCGGTACCCGCCGCTCCGCCGCTCGGGAGCCCCGCGTGGGGCCCGCGCGGGGTCGGTCGAGGGTGGGCCGAGGGGCCAGCCCAAGGCCCCCTCTCGCGTTGGGCTTCGCATGGTTGCGAGCGCTTGACGCGTCGCGCGCCCTCCCGCTACGTGCATCCATGGTTACGCAACGGGTCACGCGCGACGTCACCGCGCGTGGCGTGCGGATGCGTGTGATCGAGGCCGGCGACGGCCCCCCGCTGGTGCTCGTCCACGATTTTCTGGTGAGCCACTTGGCGTTCGACGACATCATCGACGCGCTCGCCGAGCGCTTCTACGTGATCGCCCCGGATCTCCCCGGCTTCGGCGAGAGCGAGAAGCCCAACCCGTCCCGCTACCCCTACAGCGTGGAGGCGTTCTCCGAGGCCGTCGCCGATCTCATCGCCGCCTACGGCGTGGGGCGGACCTTCGTGCTCGGCCACGGGCTCGGCGGCGCGGTGGGCCTCACCCTCGCCGCGCACTACGCCGAGCTGGTGCGACGCCTCGTGGTCACCGGGCCGCTCTGTTATCCGCACCCCCCCAACCGCAAGCTGCGGCGCCCCCTGTGGCCGGTCGTGGGAGGGGCGATTTTCAAGCAGCTGTACGGCCGCCGATCCTTCAGAAATTACTTTAAAGATGAAGTCTTTTCTCCCGGCGCAAACATACCTATTTCACGCATCGACGCGTTCTACAATTACTTCAATACACCGTCCGCGCGGGAGAGCGCCTACGCGGTGCTGCGGAACATGCTCGACACCCGCCCCGTCGTCGCGCGCATCGCTCGCGTCCGACACCCGACGCTCGTGGTATGGGGACGACACGACCGCATCTTCCCCGCTGCCTTCGCCACGAAGCTCGCCAGGGAGATCCCGGATGCACGCCTCGAGCTGATGGACGCCGGCCACGCTCCGCACGAGGAGCAGCCTGATGCGTTCGTGGGCGTGGTGAGCGAGTTCTTCGAGGGCAAGCGGTAGCGAGAGGCGGGCTGGGGGCGATGCGGCTCAACGCGGATCAGTGGCGGCGACTGCGAAGCGACAGCTCGGCCATGCTCGGCCTCGGCGTCATCGTCGCGTTGGTGGCCTTCGCGATCATCGGACCGCTCGTTTGCGCGCCGCCCAACGTCAGCGACTTCGCGCTCCCGCGGGAGCCGAGCGGCGCACCACCGGGGGCGTCGTTCGAGCACCTCCTCGGCACCGACGCCCTCTTTCGCGACGCGCTCTCCCGTCTCGCCCACGGCGCTCGCCTCAGCCTCTCCATCGCCTTCGCGAGCGTGACGATCGCGATGACCATCGGCGCGGCCATCGGCCTCGCCGCCGGCGCGACCGCCGAGACCCGGCTCGGCTTCATCGACGCCGTCCTGATGCGTGGGGTCGATCTGGCGCTCGCCTTCCCCTACCTGTTGCTCATCACCGCCATCGGGGTAGCCGTCGACCGCGCGGACGCCACCACCGTGGTGCTCATCCTCGGTCTCACGAGCTGGACCGGCATCGCCCGGGTCACCCGAACCAAGGCGCTTCAGCTCAAAGGGCGCGACTACGTGTTGGCGGCCAAGGCCCTCGGCGCCGGGCCCTTCCGCATCGTGCGCCGCCACCTCCTGCCGGGGGTGATGCCCACCCTCCTCGTCATCGGCACCAACGCCGTCGCGCACATGGTGCTCGCCGAGGCGGTGCTCGGCTACCTGACCGTCGGTATCGAGCCGCCCCAACCCACGTGGGGCCGCATGCTCCACGAGGCCGAGTCGTACATCGGCGTCGCCCCGCTGATGGTCGCCGCGCCGGCCATGCTCATCCTCCTCGCCGCCCTCGCCTTCACCCGCCTCGGCGACGGGCTGGAGGAGGCGCTCGATCCGCGGCGCGGGGTGCATCGCGCCCGCGGCCGCGGGAGCGCACGCTTGCTCGCCGACGTCGGCCTGGTGCTCGCGGTGGTGCTCACCCTCTCCCTGGCCGGCACCGAGCCGGTGGCCGCTCCCCTCGCGAGCGCCCCGGCGCCGAGCACCCCCACCCGCGGTGGCGTGCTCCGGCTCGCGAGCACCACCCCGATCCCCAAGCTCGATCCAGCGAGCAGCTACGACGAGGCGAGCCGCGCGGTGATCGATCTCCTCTTCGCCACGCTCGTCACCTACGACACGGCGGGGACGCTCATCCCCGAGCTGGCCGAACACTTCGAGGTGACGGAGGGCAAGACCTTTCGGTTCCGCCTGCGGGAGGGCCTCACGTTCCACGACGGGACGCCCCTCGCTGCGAGAGACGTGAAGCGCTCGCTCGAGCGCTCCCTCCACCCGAAGTCGGCGAGCCCGGCCGCCCACCTCTACCGCGACATCGTCGGCTACGACGACTTCCGCAAGCACCCCGACGGCGGCCTCGCCGGGGTCACCACCCCCGATCCGCAGACCGTCGTCGTCACGCTCACCCGCCCCGACGTGAGCTTCCTGTCGATCATGTCCCTCGGCTTCGCGGCCCCCGTGTGCGAGCGCTCCGGCCGCTTCGTCGATCCGAAGCAGCCGGTCCCACCCTGCGGCGCGGGGCCCTTCGCGCTCGAGACGGTGGATCTCGAAGGACGGATCGCGCTCGTGCGCTTCGACGACTACTTCGAGCCCGGCAAACCCTACCTCGATCGCGTCGAGTGGCTCGAGAGCGTGCCAGCTCGCACCCAACGCTACCGCTTCGAGCGGGGCGAGCTCGACATGCTCACCGAGCTGACCGGAGTCGATAGCTTTCGCTACGGCGAGGACGCGGCGTGGGAGGGCCAGCGCGCCTGGGTGCCGAAGCCGGTGACGAGCTTCATCTTCCTCAACACCGAGGTCGCGCCCTTCGACGATCCACACCTGCGACGCGCAGTGTACCGAGCGGTGGATCCGAGCGTGCTCTCGGCGGTGCGCGCCAACGTCACCGAGACCACGCGCGTCTTGCCGCCCGCGGTCCCCGGTCCTCCCCGCGAGGAGCCCATGCGCCGCCACGATCTCGCGGCCGCGCTCGAGCACATGCGGCTCGCCGGCTACCCGTTCGACCCGGCCACCGGGGAGGGGGGCTATCCCCATCCCATCGACTACGTCACCGTGCCCGACACCTTCGAGCAGGCGGCGGCCGAGGTGTTCCAGCAGCAGCTCGCTCGCGTCGGCCTCCGCGTTCGGCTCCGGCTCGTGAGCTGGGCGGCGTGGGTGACGCTCATCACCACCCCGAACGAGGTGGCGATGGGCTGGCGGGGCTGGGGGGCCGACTACCCCGATCCGAGCACGTTCTTCGGGCCCATCCTCACCTCGAGCGCGATCACCCCCGAGGGCTCGCAGAACGTCTCTTTCTACGCGAACCCGGCGCTCGACGCGTTGGTGGAGCAGGCCGCCGTCACCACCGACCACGAGCAGCGGATGCAGCTGTTCGCGCAGGCGGAGCAGATCGTGCGCCATGACGCGCCCGTCGTCCCGGTGTACGTGAGCCGCGCCTTGCACCTGTGGCAGCCGCGCGTGATGGGCTACGTGCCCCACCCGATCGTGCCGCTGCGCGTGCGCGACGTGTGGCTCGCCGGAGGGGCCCGATGAGGCTGCTCGAGCACGTGGCGCGGCGGCTGGTGTGGGCGGCCATCGTGGTGCTCGGCGTGGGAAGCGTCGCCTTCGTGATCGAGCGGCAGCTCCCAGGCGATCCGATGCGCGTCTTGCTCGGCCCCCAAGCTCACCCGAGCGACGTACGGCGCGCGCGCAAGCTCTACGGCCTCGATCAGCCGATGTACACGCAGTACCGACTGTATTGGGAACGCATCGCCCACGTCACCAAGACGCCGGCCCGCGGCGGCCACCCCGATCACCAGAGCTGCAAGAACCTCTTCGGTGAGCTGCACGTCGATCTCGGCGTGTCGTACCGTTACCGGAAGCCAGTCACCGACCTCATCGTGGACAAGGCCCCGCGATCGCTCGAGCTCGCGCTCGCGGCGATGCTCGTGCAGCTCCTCTTGGGCCTCGGCGCCGGGGTGTTCGCCGCCACCCGCCGCGGCACCGTCGCCGATCAGCTCGCGGTCGGCGTGAGCTTGATCGGGATCAGCGCGCCCACCTTCGTCATCGGGCTCGGCCTGCAGTACGTGCTCGCGCACCGACTCGGCTGGTTGCCCCACGACGGCTACGGCGCCACCACCGCCGAGCAGCTGCGGAGCTTGGTCTTGCCCGCCCTCACGCTCGGCTTCTTCGGCGCTGCCCTCTACGCGCGCTTGAGCCGCGCGGAGGTGAGCGCGGCCCTCGCGGAAGACTACGCTCGCACCGCCCGCGCCAAGGGAGCTTCGGAGGCGCGGATCGTGTTCCTCCACGCCGGGCGCAACGCGATCATCCCCCTCACCACCCTCATCGTGCTCGATCTGGGTTCGCTCGTCGGTGGCGCGATCGTCACCGAGAAGCTGTTCCGATGGCCAGGGATGGGCTCCATGGCCGTGGACGCGATGGTGCACCGCGATGGGCCGGTGATCTTCGGCACGGTGCTGTTCAGCGCGGCCGCGATCGTGGCCGCGAGTGTGCTGGTCGACGTGCTCACCGCCGCGCTCGATCCCCGCATCGGTCGCGGACAGCGCTGACCGACCGCCGCGCGTCGGCAGCGTGAGCGAGGCCGTTCACTTGGGCACGTACATGCTGCAGTAGCTCTTGTACTGGCCTCTCGTGGCCTTCTCGACGCACTGCTTGAACACCTGCTTCGCCTCGTCCATCCGCCCCAGACCCCGCAGCGCTTCGCCGAGCAGGTAGTAGGCGTCACCGTTCTCTGGATCCTTCTTGATGGCGGCGTAGCCAAACGGGATCGCCTTCTCGTTCTGGCCCGCGTTGACCAGCGCGAAGAGCTCCTTGTACGGATCTTCCACGTCGGGGAGCTCCGACGGAGGGCCACCGCCGGCGGCGGCGTCGGCCGACGCGCTCGCGCTCGGTGCGGGAGCGGGCTCCGGCGCCGGCAACGGCGCCGGCTCGGGCGACGGCGCCACCGCCGAAGGCTCGCCCTCGGGGGCTCTCCGCGTGGGGGTGGGCGCCGGCGCGGCGCTCCCCGACGGCGCCGGTGACGTCGTGGCGAACGTCTTGACCAGGATGATGACGACGAGCGCGGCGAGCACCCCGACCACCACGCCCACCAGCTTGGTGATCGCGCGCTTGCGACTCACCTGCTCGGGGGTGAGGTAGAGCACCTCACGCTCGCTCTCCGGAAACTCGGCGCTCGGCGGCGCCTCTTCGGGAGCGCTCTCGAAGAACGCTTGGCTCATCGAGAGCGCGTCCTCGCTCGCTGGCGGGCGCTCCGAAGGATCCGCCCCTGCCCCCGGCGCTCCCGAGACGGGCGCCTCGCTCGCCCCGCTCGACGGTGCCCGCCCCTTCGCGCGCCGTCGCTTCGCGAGGCGCCCCTCGCGACGCGTCACCGCGGGTGTGCGATCGGACGAGGACGCGTCACCTCGGGGAGGCGGCGTGCGCGCCCCCGCCGGCGGCTCGCTCCGCTCCGCCGCGGCCGCGCGCTCGGACGCGCGCTCGTCGCCCGACTCCGGCTCACGCTCGTCGCCCGACTCCGGCTCACGCTCGTCGCCCGACTCCGGCTCACGCTCGCCGTCCGACTCCGGCTCACGCTCGCCGTCCGACTCCGGCTCACGCTCGCCGTCCGACTCCGGCGCTCCGAAACCCTGATCGATCGAGCCGGTGTCGGGCGGTACGCTCTCGGGTCCCCGCGCGGAGCTCGGCACGTCGCGACGGCCCGACGTGCCGGGAACCGCGTCGTCCGCCCCCACCGCGCCGCCGGCGCGGGGCGTCCGTGGGGCACCTCCCTCGTCGTCCTCCTCGCTCGGCGCGTCGTCCCCCCCGTCGGAGATCGTCGCCAACACCTGGTTCGTGGCGCCTTCGAGCCGCGCGAGGGCTTCCCGCTCGGCCTCGGACGCGCCGCGCGGGACCGCGCCGATGGCCTCGAGCGGCACCGTGTGGCCGATCCGCGTGCGCGTGAGCGCTTCGCGCGAAGCGACCGACTCGGAGCTCACGGGTTCGGGCGCGGAGGGGGGAGTGGACGCCGCCGCGGGAGCGGACGACGGGCCCGCGGCCGGCTCTGACGATGACTCGACCCGAGCGCGCGGCTCCGGCGCCGACCCTGGCGGGGACGAGACCGCGGCCGACGCCACCGCCTCCACGAGCCCCTCGGCATGGAGCTTGGCGATGGTCTGAAGCGTGGACAGATCGTCGAAAGGCGAGTCGTCGATCACCTCCTCGAGCGACCTCTCCCCGTCGAGCAGCGCGAGCATCCCTTCGAGCGACTTGGGGATCTTCTTCATCCGCGCGCTCAGCGCCGAGCGACGGACGGCGAGCACGGCGTCGCCGCCGGGGAGCTGCCCGCGGAGCCGGTTCACCTCCGCCGCGTGGCGCATGCCGGCCTCGATGAGGGCCCGGGTCCCCACCTCGACGACGCGCTCCGCGTCGATCTCGCCGAGCGAGACCTCGAACGCGCCCTCGCGCCACCCGAGCACTCGGTACACCGCCTCCTCACCCCGGAGCTGCTTCATGCGCGCGTCGATGATCTCGCCGTCCTGGAAGAACACCTCGGCCACGTCTCCGCCCCGCTCGACCCGCACCACGCCGCTCTGCGCGCCGCGCTCGAGCGACTCGAGCAGGTCGACGCTGGGCAGATCGGTGAGGCTGCCGCGCACGCGCGTCTCGTGGGCGCTCTCCCTCAGGTGCTCGCGCACACGCTTCGCGAGCAGCACCTCCACCCGCCCGAGCAGCTCGCGCACGAAGATGGGCTTGGCCACGAACTCCTCGACGCCGAGCTCCATCCCTCGGATCTTGTCCTCGAGCGAGCTCCCCGACGTCATCATGATGATGGGGATGCGCGCCCACTCGGAGTGGTCCTTCATGCGCCGCACGAGGTTGTAGCCGTCGAGCTTCGGCAGATCCGTGGCGGTGAGCACGAGCAGCGGCGTCGCGAGCTCGAGCTTCTTCAGCGCGTCGGTCCCATCACGCGCGGTGGTGACGGTGTAGCCTGCCTGCTCCAGGCTGACCTTCAGAAGGCGACGTGTTTTCGCGTCGCGCTCGACGACGACGAGCGATTGCTTCAAGGTGGCGCGGAGCTTAGTACCGCGCGCGCGAAGTTCGAAGCGGCTTGACGCAGACCCTCGTTTTTGAGGCGCGCAGCGCGGCGGCGAGCGTCGCCGTCGCTGTGCCCCCTCGCGCCGCCCAGCCCTCCGAGCGAGCACCCGCGCTCTCGCCGTGGGCGGAGGGCCCACGACGAGCTGGCGTCAGCCGCCGCCCTGGCTGCCCTGGCCGCCCTGACCGCCGCTGCCCGGCGGCGGATAGCCCCCCGGAGGAACCTCGCCCGGCGGTCCCGGAGGCGCATATTGGCCCCCGCCGTGGGGTGGCGGTGCGCCCGGTGGCTGGGGAGCGGGCGGGTAGCCCTGCGGCGGCGCCTGCGGGTACCCCTGAGGCGCCTGCGGAGAACCTTGCTGCGGCGCTTGCGGGTAACCCTGAGGCGCCTGCGGATAACCTTGCTGCGGCGCTTGCGGGTAACCCTGAGGCGCCTGCGGATAGCCCTGCGGCTGCCCCGGCTGGGGTGCGCCGACGACCGGCCCGCCCGCGGGCGGATAGCCCTGGGGCGCACCTTGCGCGGCAGGGGGCGCCGCTTGCGCGGTGCCGCAGTTCGCGCAGAACTTCGCGCCCGGCGCCAGGCCGTTGCCGCAGTTGCTGCAGAAGCCACCGGCGACCGGCGGCGGGGGAGCGAGCGGCTGACCGCAGTTGGCGCAGAACTTACCACCCGCGTTCATGGTTCCGCAGCCGCCACACTGCACGCCCCCGGCCTGAGCCTGCGGCTGCACGCGCTGGTACTGCGGCGGCTGGAATCCCTGCTGGAACATCCCCGCCATGCCCACCCCCATGGCCATCTGGGCGCCGAGGTTGGCGACGCCGGCGCCGCTGCCTCCCTTCTCCATGCCTTTGCCCGCGCCCATCATCGCCTCTGCCTGGGCGTGCGCCATGTAGGCCGGGTTCTGCGCCATGTTCACGTAGGCCTGGCGCTCGGCGAGATCCACCTCGATCTCCATCCTGCGCATCTCGAGCTCGGCCTTCTTCTCGAGCACCGCGACCTTGATCTTCTCCCAGATCTTCTCGATGCGCTGCCGATCGCTGTCGGCCAGCTTCACCACGAAGTCGACGAGCTCGGTGACCTGCAGGCCGATCTCGTCGAGATCGGGGACGCTCTTCTGGAAGCCCTTCTCGATTTCGTCCCGCACCATGTCGTACTCGATGATGCTGGTCTGCTGCTCGTGGAGGATGCGCGCGAGCGCTTGGCGCACGCCGCTCCGGAACGCCTTGCTCACGTAGGCGAGGATCTCGTTGTTGTCGTGGGCCTGCACCGACTGCCCGGTGAGGCCGATGATGAACTTCACCGGGTCCATCACGCGCACCACGAACTCGCCGTGGATCATGGGCTGACACGGCATCTTCGTGGTGGGGTCGGTCATCGACACCTTGCCGCCAAACTTCACCGGATCGTTGCGGATCGGCTGCGTGCGCACGAAGAAGATCTCGCTCTTGAAGATGTCGCCCCCGCCGTACTTGTCGACGAGGCCGGTCAAGAACGGATAGGTCGCCGCGTCGAGGGTGTGGCGGCCCGCGCCGAGGATGCCGTGCACCCTCCCCTCCTTGAAGAACACCGCCCCCTCGTCGCTGTCGACGGTGACCTGTGCCCACTTCGCGATCGTCTCGTCCGGGTGCTTGTAGAGGATGAGATTCTTGTACTGATCGGGCCTGGCGATCGCCATCTGGCGAACTTCGCTCTTGACGAAATCCAAAAGTCCCATCTTCTTCGCTCTCCTTCGGTCGCCTGTGCCTTCGGTCGCCTGTGGTTGCGGTCGCGTGTGATTGCGTTGCTACCGGCGCCCGAACATAATCAGACGGGGCCAGGGTCGCAATCCAAACCCCGCCCCCTTTCAGCGCCCATGTTCCAACACAACGAAACGATGGTCCCCTCCCTCGATCCTGCCACACTTCCTGGACCGGCGCAGAAGATCGTGGCGGAGGGGGCTCCCCAGAAGCTGCAGCTGATGGCGGCGCGGGGCATCGTCCCTGGCCTCCGACCCGACGCGCTCCTCGGCGTCTTGGTGCTGCTCGCGCAGAGCCCCGACCGCATGGTCGCCGAGCAAGCCCAGCAGACCTTCTCGCAGCTCCCCGAGCCGCTCTTGCAGGGCGCCATCGACGCCGACCTCCCCGAGGCGGTGATCTACGAGCTTGCCAAGCGCTTCACCAACCGCATGGATGTGCTCGAGAAGCTCATCCGCATGCCCCGGCTGCCCATCGCCGCGGTGCACTACCTCGCCTCGCGCGGCGACGAGCAGACCACCGAGCTCGTGGCGACCAACGAGGAGCGGATGCTCGCGCACCCCGAGCTCATCGAGGCCATCTACATGAACGCGAGCTGCCGCATGTCGACGTCGACGCGCCTGGTGGAGCTCGCGGTGCGCAACGGGATCGAGCTCAAGGGCCTCCCCGCCTGGAAGGAGATCGCCCAGGCGATCCAGAGCGAGCTCATCGCCGAGCCGAGCGCCGTCCCGCTCCCCGAAGACGAGTTCTTCTGGGAGCAGCACCAGCTCGCCCACGAGCTGTCGGACGAGAGCCTCGAAGACGCGTACTTCGAAGACGAGGAAGGCGAGGAGCACCTCGAGGACAAGTTCAAGCCGCTCTACCAGCGCCTCGCCGAGATGAGCGTGGCCGAGAAGATCCGGCGCGCCATGCTCGGCACCAAGGAGGAGCGCCTCATGCTCATCCGCGAGCAGAACAAGGTGGTGGCGAGCGCGGCCGCGCGCAGCCCGATGTTGCAGGAGCCGGACGTGGTGGCGGTGAGCAAGAGCCGCGGCGTGGCCGAAGAGGTGCTGCGCATCATCGGCAGCTCCGGGGAGTGGATGAAGAGCTACCAGATCAAGAAGAACCTGGTGGAGAACGCCAAGACACCGATCGCCATCGCCAACAAGCTCGTGATCCATCTGCGCGAGTCGGACCTGCGCAAGCTCGCCAAGAACAAAAACATCCAGAGCGCGGTGCGCACCCAGGTGCGACGCCACCTCGAGCGCCGCAAGTAGGCCGCGGCCGCCACGGGCCAAGGGGGGAGCCGGCTCCGAGCCGGCCCAACGACGAACGGCCGACTGGAGAGCCGGCCGTTCGCGCGCTCGTGATGGTGCGAGCGTCAGTCGGTGGAGGCAGCGTCGCCAGCAGGTGCTGCGTCGGCGAGCTCGATGTGCACCCGGGTCTTCGGCGGATCGACGATGAACGTCACCATCCGCTCCTTGGCCTCGAAGTCTTGGCGGTAGATCTCGGCGCTGCGCTTGTACTTGAACGGTCCGATCCGCACGCGATACCAAACGCCGCGGCCCTTCACGTTGGCCTTCTCGACGTGAGCCTTGTGACCACGGCGGCGCAGGGCGTCGGCGAAGCCGTCGGCCTCTTCTTGCTTCTTGAACGAGCTCACCTGCAGCTGGTAGCCACCGGGGGTCCCGGGGTCGGCCATGGTGGTGCCGTCGCCCTCGCGGGCCACCTCGCGCGCCATGTTCCGCAGCTTGTCGGCCGGAGAGATCTGGCCGCCGGGCGTCGTCGGGATCATGTCCTGGGCGGGCAGCGGCACCACCGGCAAGGTGTCGGTCGCGGGGGGCGGTCCGTCGAACGGGAAGCCGGCGCGCGGCAGCTCTCCGGTGTCGCCGTCGGCCTCGGGTCCGGGGCGCGCGTCGCGCCGCACCGCCGCCATCGCCGTGGTGGGGTTGTCCTGATCGGTGAGCACCGAGGGGAAGGTCACGTCGGAGTGATCGAGCTTCTCGCGCCCCTCGGCGGCGGTCCCCTTGCTCAGGTTGACGAGGTCGCCGAGAGGATCGGCGGCGGCCACCTTCTCCGGCTCGGGTGAGCGCATCAAGAGCAGCGCCGCAAACACGATGCAGGCCCCGCCGAACGACGCGAGGACCATCGCGCCCACGCGGGAGCGTTGCCCACCGGCTGGGTCGTGCTCTTCGATCGCTTCGAGGTTCCGCACACCGTTTCGCCCTGTCGCGGCCGCGTAGCCGCCACCTATGCTGTCTTGTTTGCGCGTCACAGACCAGGTGGTTACGCGGCCCCGGAGCGGGGGGCCAACTTTGGACATACCTTTGGCTACATCGGTTTACATTTAGTCACCTTCCCCCCTGTCCGCCGGGTGCCCCGAGGGGGCGCGATCTCCCTGGGCGCTTCCATCGAGAGCTTGACACCCCGTGGGGCGAAGGCATACCCCATGGCCCCCGTGTCCAAGTCAGTGGTCATCGTCGAGTCCCCCGCCAAGGCCCGAACCATCGGAGCCTTTCTGGGCGACGACTTCGTCGTCGAGTCCTCCATCGGTCATATCCGCGACCTCCCGCGCCGCGCCGCCGACGTGCCGGCCGCGTTCAAGAAGGAGCGCTGGGCGCGTCTCGGCGTCGACGTCGACAACGACTTCAAGCCGCTCTACGTGCTCGATCCGGAGAAAAAGGCGCACATCAGCAAGCTGAAGAAGCTCATCAAAGACTCCGCAGAGCTCTACCTCGCAACCGACGAAGATCGCGAGGGTGAGTCGATCGCTTGGCACCTGCTCGAGGTGCTCGATCCGAAGGTCCCGGTGAAGCGGATGGTGTTCCACGAGATCACCAAGAAGGCGATCACGCACGCCCTCGAGACCCCGCGCGAGATCGATCGTCGCCTGGTGGACGCGCAAGAGGCGCGACGCATCCTCGACCGCCTGTACGGCTACGAGGTGTCGCCCGTGTTGTGGAAGAAGGTGATGCCGCGCCTCAGCGCAGGTCGCGTGCAGAGCGTGGCCACCCGCATCATCGTCGCTCGGGAGCGCGCTCGCATCGCCTTCGTCCCCGCCGGCTACTGGGACATCGAAGGGAATTTCGCGGCGGGCACCGGAGAGCTCCGCGCCCGACTCGCGAGCATCGACGACGTCCGCATCGCGAGCGGTAAAGACTTCGACGACAAGGGCAAGGTACGCGACGACCGCCTCGTGCTCGACGAGGCGCGAGCGAAGCGGCTCGCCGACGAGCTCCCGGGCCGCACCTTCACCGTCTCTTCGCTCGAGCAGAAGCCGTTCAAGCGGTCCCCCTCCGCGCCGTTCATGACGTCCACGTTGCAACAGGAGGCCGGCCGCAAGCTGCGCTTCTCCACCGACCGCACCATGCGGGCAGCGCAGCGCCTCTACGAGAACGGCTACATCACGTACATGCGTACCGACTCCACCACCCTCTCGGACGCGGCGGTCTCGGCGGCGCGGCGTCAGATCGAGTCGATGTACGGGGCAGACTACGTGCCGGCGGCTCCCCGCGTTTACCGCAAGAAGGTGAAGAACGCGCAGGAGGCGCACGAGGCCATCCGCCCTGCCGGCGACGTGTTCCGCACGCCGGAAGAGGTCGCGCGAGAGGTCGGCCACGACGAAGGGCGCCTCTACGAGCTGGTGTGGAAGCGAACCCTCGCGTCACAAATGACCGACGCGCAGGGGCAGCGCGTCTCGGTGAAGGTCGTGTCCCAGAACGGGGAGAAGCTCGAGTTCACCGCCAGCGGGCTCACCATCACCTTCCCTGGGTTCCTCCGCGCCTATGTGGAGGGCACCGACGACCCCGACGCCGAGCTCGAGAACCGCGAGCGCCACCTCCCGCCGCTCGCGGAGGGCGAGGCCCTGCGCGGTGCACAGTTCGATCCCGCCGGCCACGAGACGCAGGCCCCGGCCCGCTTCACGGAGGCGTCGCTCGTGCGCAACCTCGAGGAGCTGGGCGTCGGCCGACCATCCACCTACGCGTCGATCATCCGCACCATCATCGATCGCGGCTACGTGTGGAAGAAGGCCACCGCCCTCGTCCCCACCTTCAAGGCGTTCGCGGTGGTGACGCTCCTCGAGGAGCACTTCCCCAACCTGGTCGACTACGCCTTCACCGCCAGGATGGAAGACGAGCTCGATCTGATCGCCAGCGGCAAGATGCAGACGGTGCCTTGGCTCAAGCTCTTCTACTTTGGAAACGGCGCCGAGGCCGGCGACGACGGCGAGCGACGGCCCGGGCTGCGCAACTTGATCGCCGAGAAGCTCGAGGAGATCGACGCGCGGGCGATCAACACGCTGCCCCTCGGCACCGACGCCGATGGCCAGCTCATCGCGGTGCGGGTGGGCCGCTTCGGCCCCTACCTCCAACGCGGCGAAGACACCGCCAACGTACCGGAGGACATGGCCCCCGACGAGCTCACGCTCGAGCGCGCGATCCAGATGTTGGAGGCACCCAACGGAGACCGTCTGCTCGGGGTGGATCCCGACACCGGCCTCGAGGTGGTGCTCAAAGACGGTCGCTTCGGAGCCTACGTTCAGCTCGGAGACGCCAAAGACAGCAAGGAGAAGCCGAAGACCGCGTCGGTGTTCTCCTCGATGAAGCTCGATGAGCTCACGCTGCCCGACGCGCTGAGGCTCCTGTCGTTGCCACGCACGGTGGGACAAGACGCCGAGGGCCGCACCATCACCGCCCACCACGGACGCTACGGGGCCTACGTGCAGCGCGACAACGACCGGCGCAACGTGGAGTCGGAAGACCTGGTCTTCACGATCACCACCGAGCAGGCGGTGGCCCTGTTCGCCGAGCCTCGGAAGCGCGGCCGGCGGCAGGCGCAGGCGCCCCTCCGCGAGCTCGGCCCGGATCCGGTGAGCGGGGGTGTCATCACGCTCCGAGAGGGGCGCTTCGGGCCCTACGTCACCGACGGTGAGACGAACGCCTCGCTGCGGCGCGGGGACGACCCGGCCACCATCACGCCCGACCGGGCCCAGGAGCTGTTGATGCTCCGCCGCGAGCAGGAGCCGGGCAAGCCGAAGAAGCGCGGCGCGAAGAAGGCGGCCGCCAAGAAGGCTGGCTCCAAGAAGGCTGGCGGCGGGAAGGCCGGCGCGAGCCAGCCGGTAGAGAAGCCGGCCGCCAAGAAGAAGGCCACCAAGAAGAAGGCGAAGAAGAAGGCCGCCAGCAAGAAGAAGGCGGCGGGCAAGAAGAAGGCGGCGGGTTCCGAACCTGTCTCTCGAGCCGCGAGCGACGCGGGCTCGGACACCAAGGCCAACGGGCACGCCGCGACCAAGAGCGGCGCCGGCCGTGCCGCACCCGACGCGCCACAGACCGCCGCCCCCTGAGTTTCTGGAGGGTGCTCCGCACCATCCCCCCACGCTGCGCGCGGGTCCCCCCACCCACCGGGTTGCGCTTGGGGCCCCAACGCCCAAGCGCGCTTCACGAGACCCGGGTCGTTGTCCGGTCGGCGCCTGAGTTGCCTCGAGGAGGTTGCGTTGCCTCGAGGAGGTCGCGTTGCCTCGAGGAGGTCGCGTTGCCTCGAGGAGGTCGCGTTGCCTGGAGGAGGGAGTCTCACACCTCGAGGGCGACGGCCGCGGGCTGGAGCTCGGTGGCCGTGAAGCGGCCGCGCTCGTCTTTGGCCACCCGGCAGAGGGCAGCGGCCTCGTCGTGCGTGAAGAAGAGCCGACCGCTCCGAGCGACCAGCTCCTCGAGGAGGGCCGTCTTCTCGTCGATGAGCAGCTCCGGAAAGCGGTCGTAGCCCATCGTGATCGGCACGTGCACCCACGGCACCCCAGGGATGAGATCCGCCGCGAACACGATGGGCCCCGCCTCCGAGGCGAGCTCGAGCAACATCAGGCCGGGGGTGTGGCCATCCGAGAAGCGGAGGCGGTACCCGGCCCCCAACGTCTCGCTCTCGCCCCCGCGGGCGACCAGCTCCAGCCGACCGCTCGCGGTGAGGAGTTGCTCGAGCCCTGGGATGAACGACGCGCGGTCCCGCGGGTGAGGAGCGAGGGCACGCTCGAAGTGCGGGGCCGACACGACGAAGGTAGCCCTCGGGAACAACAGCTCCTGAGGGGCGCCCTCGCGATAGGCGGGCAGCAATCCGCCGGCGTGATCGAAGTGCAGGTGCGAGAGCACCACCACGTCGATGTCTTCATGGGTGACGCCGGCCGCGGCCAGGCTCTCGAGCAAGACGTGCTCGGCGCGCTCGACCCCGTAGCGCTCCCGCAGCGACGGCTCGAAGAAGGCGCCGATCCCCGTCTCGCAGAGGATCCGGCGGCCGCCATCGTCGATGAGGAGGGCGCGGCACGCGAGGCGGATGCGTCCGAGCGCGTCGGGGGGACACCACCGCTGCCACACCGCGCGCGGCGCGTTACCGAACATCGCCCCGCCGTCGAGGCGCTGGTGGTTGCCTTCGATCGACCAGATTCTTTTGGTACTCGCCACCGGAACCCCCAGAGCCTACTCTTCCGCGCCGCTCATGCCCATCGAACAAACGCGCGCGTTCATCCCCTGCCGCATCGCCATCCTCACCGTGTCCGACTCCCGCACCGAGGCCACCGACACCTCGGGCCAGACCCTCCTCGAGCGCGCCGAGCAGGACGGACATCACGTGGTGGAGCGACGCATCGTGGCCGATGACCGGGCCCTCATCGTGGCGCAGCTGCGCGCGTGGATCGACCGCCCCGACGTCGACGTCGTCATCGCGACCGGCGGCACCGGCGTCACCGGGCGAGACGTGACGCCCGAGGCGTTCACCGAGGTGTACGACAAGGAGATCGTCGGCTTCGGGGAGCTGTTCCGCTGGCTCAGCTACGACAAGATCGGCACCTCCACCATCCAGTCGCGCGCGACCGGCGGCGTCGCCAAGAACACGCTCCTGTTCGCGCTCCCCGGCTCGACCGGTGCGTGCCGCGACGCCTGGGACGGCATCCTGCACACGCAGCTCGACGCGCGCCACCGTCCCTGCAACCTCGTCGAGCTGTTGCCTCGCCTCTCGGAGCGCTGACATGCCGCGGATCGCCGTCACTCAAACGCGCAACGCCTACCCCGAAATGCCAGACACGGTGGCCGAGCTCCCGCGCCTCGCGCAGCGGCTCGACCAGGTGCGGCAAGCCAACCTCGACCATCACGCCGCGCTCGTCGCGGCCGCGGCCCAAGCGGGGGCCAAGATCGTGGGCTTCGGGGAGCTCTTCGGTGCCCCCTACTTCGCCCTCACCGAGCACCCCATGTGGCGCGAGCTCGCCGAGGATGCCCTCCACGGCCCGAGCGTGACCCACATGCGGCGGGTGGCGCTCGACAACGACGTGTTGATCATCGCCCCGATCTACGAGAAAGACTCGGTGACCGGACGCTTGTTCAACACCGCGGTCGTCATCGACGAACACGGCGAGGTGCTCGGGACCTATCGCAAGACCCACATCCCCCACGGGGAGAACGAGAAGGGCACCTTCAGCGAGCGCTTCTACTACGGACCGAGCGACGGCGAGATGTTCGTGACGCGCCGCGCGAACTGCTCCAACCGGCGCTACTTCCCGGTGTTTCAGACGAGCGTGGGGCGCATCGGAGTGGCGATCTGCTACGACCGCCACTTCGAGGGGGTGATGCGCAGCCTCGCCGACGGCGGCGCGCAGATCGTGTTCTCCCCAGCCGTGACCTTCGGCGACAAGTCCCAGCGGATGTGGCGTCACGAGTTCGCGACCGACGCCGTCCGCCACAACATCTTCATCGCCGGCAGCAACCGGCTCGGCGCGGAGAAGCCGTGGAACGTGTCCTACTTCGGCGACAGCCACGTGGTCGGCCCCGATGGCCCGCTCGAGGACGTCTCCACCCACCCCGAGCTGGTGATCTGCGACGTCGATCTCGAGGTGCTGCGCTCGACCGATCCCGCGGGGTGGCGCCTTCAGGGCGACCGCCGACCCGAGATCTTCGAGGTGTGAGCGGCGCGGCGTGAGCGCGGACCCTCCGAGCGCCCACGCCCCCCGCGGCGCGGCTCAGATCCGCGGCGGCTCGACGTGCTCGTCGGGGGGCGCAGAACGCGGCGGAGCGTCTTTGGGCGCCGCCGCCTCCGCCACGCGCACCCAAAAGGGCGCCCCCGCGCTCACCGCGAGCCCCCCCGCGTGTGTCTCTGTGCGGCTCACCTCGAGCACCGTGTCCACGTGGAACCAGTCGGCCTGCACCCGTGAGCGTTCGACGTCGATCACCGCGTAGCCCCGGCGCGTGACCTCCACCAGCTTCATGTGGGGGTTGTCTTGTTGAATGCCCTCCGCCACCACCGCGAGCGGCTCGGGGAAGCCGGGCGAGGTGATGCCCGGGACCACCACCTCGACCCCGATCGAGCCGGCGCCAGTGTTCGGATCGTAGGCTGGATCGAAGGGATCGGCGGTGAGATCGAGCCCCCACGACGAGTGGATGTCGCCGGTGAGCACGACCACGTTCTCGGTGGCCGCGATCGCAGCGAACAGGCGCTCCCGCGCGGCAGGGTAGCCATCCCACTGATCCACGTTCAAAAACTGCGGGAGCTGCCCCACCATCACCTGCTGGCCGATGACGCGCCACGTCGTGGTCGAGGCGGCGAGCTCGCCGGTGAGCCACGCCTCCTGATCGTCGCCGAGCAGGGTGCGCGCCGGATCCTCGAGCGCCGGATCGTCCTCGTCGCGCACCTGCGCGTCGCGACCCCAGATCCTCGTGTCGAGGAGCAGCAGCTCGAACAGGTCCCCGAAGGTCAGCTTGCGCCAGAGCCTGCCATCGGGCTGCTCGCGGATCGGCATCCACTCGAGGTAGGCGGTGAGCGCCGCCGCCTTGCGCCCCTCCCAGGCCCCCTCGTCGGGGCTGTGGTTCTCGGCGCCGTCACGCCAAGCGTTGTTGGCGGTCTCGTGATCGTCCCACACCGCGGCCACCGGGTGTTGTCGGTGGAGCTCCTGCAAATCGGGGTCGCGCCGGTAGCGCGCGTAACGCCGCCGATAGTCTTCGAGCGTGACGATCTCGTGAGGCGGATCGGTCTCTCGCGCTTCGCCGTAGCGGCCGGTCGCGTATTCGTAGATGTAGTCGCCGAGGTGCACCACCAGATCGAGATCCTCGCGCTCGGCGATGCGCCGATAGGCGTTGTAGTAGCCGTGCCCGATGCTGGCGCAGGAGCACACCGCGAAGCGCAGGCGCTCCGCCCCCCCGGCCGGCGCGGTGCGGCAGCGGCCCACCGGCGAGGTCTCCCCGACCGCGGTGAACCGGTAGTAGTAGGTGGTGGCCGGCTCGAGTCCGTCGACGTCGAGCTTGACCGTGAAGTCGCGATCCGCGTCGGTGGTCACCGTCCCCCGAGCGCGGACGGTCGCGAGCGAGGGGGTGTCCCCGAGCTCCCAGCCGACCTCGAGCGGCGCACCGTCGACGCTGGTCACCCGCGTCCAGAGGATCACCGCGTCGGCCAGCGGGTCGCCGCTCGCCACGCCGTGACGAAACACCTCCCGCTCGGGCAAGAGGTGGGGATTCACGGTCTCGACCGCGCAGCCCGCCGCTTGGGCGGCGAGGGCACCTGCCCCGAGCGCGGCGCCTTGCTGGAGGAAGTCGCGACGTCTCATGGTGGACCTGACCGCGTCGCCTTCCTAGTCGAACGGGCCCCTCGGCTCAACCGCCGGCGAGGGCGGTGAGCAAGCGGGTGGCCTTCCACTCGGTCTCGAGCAGCTCACGCTCCGGATCCGAGTCGGCGACGATCCCGCCCCCCGACCAATAGAGCCCGCGGTCGCCCCGCACCACCAGGGTGCGGATGGCCATCGAGAGCCGCACCGAGCCGTCGCGCGCGATGTAGCCGATGCCCCCCGTGTACAGCCCGCGACGGTGGTCTTCGAGCTCGGCGATGACCTCCATCGCCCGCACCTTCGGTGCACCGGTGACGCTGCCGCTCGGGACCATCGCGCGCAGCACCTCTTCGCGGGTCACCGTCTCGGTGGCCGCGCCGACGAGCACCGCCTCACGGTGATGCACGGTCTGGTGGGTGACCACCCGCGGCGGCTCCGTCACGCGCACCGTCCCCGGGCGGCACACGCTCCCGAGGTCGTTGCGCTCCACGTCGATGATCATCGCGAGCTCGGCTTGCTCCTTGGGATCCGCTTCGAGCTCTCTCGCGAGGAGCGCGTCGGCGACGGCGTCCGTCCCGCGGGGGCGGGTGCCCTTGATGGGCTCGGTGCGCAGTCGCCACGGGCGCCCGTTGCGGGCCTCCATCTCGAGCAAGAGCTCGGGCGACAACGACACCACGTTGGCTTCGGGCAGGGTGAGCACCGTGCCGAAGCGGGTCGGGCCGAGGGTGAGCGCGCGCTCGTACAGCGCGAGCATGGCGCGGCTCGGGGGCTCCTCGGTCGCGCATCGCACCCCGAAGCCGAAGCGGCGGGCGAGGTTCACCTGGTAGAGCTCGCCATCGAGGATGAGCTGACGGGCGCGTCGCACCCGCGTGAGATGGTCCGAAGGCGCGGGCGTCTCGTCGAGCTCGCCGCACACCTTCGGCAGCTCGTCGGGAGCCGGCGCGGCCACCGCGTCGTAGAGGGCGGTCACCGCGTCGCGGTCGTCTCCCACCACCACCACCTCGCCCCGTGAACGATCTACCGAGATCACCGCCGGGTAGCGGCGCCAGCACGGGGAGGCCATCCACGGGGCGGGCCGGCGGTCTTCTGTGCTCCACCCCGGGCGCTCGAGGTCGCGGCGACACTCGTAGGGGATCACCCCGATCCAGTGGGGGACGGCACCCCAGGCGTCGGTGTCGGCACGCGCAGGATCGAGCTCGTGGGGATCGAGCGCGTGCGAGATGGTCTGCCCGCCCCCCGCCACCCAGCTCTGCGAGCCGCGGCCGGCGTGGAGCAACGCGAGATCCGGATAGCGCGCAGCCACCCGACGGGCGACGGCGATCGGTTCGGGGGCGATGCGGACGACGCGAGCGAACACGTCGAGGTCGTAGTACACCCGGGGCCAGGCTCGCAGCGGAATGACCCACGCGACGCGCGGACACCACTCCTCCGTGGCTTATCGGCACCTCCGAGGCTATAGACCCCCTACTCGAACGTGTCGCGCGCTCTCTTATGCCATCGAGGCCCGGCCCTGGCCTTCTTGTTCGCCGTCGTCGGTTGTGACGAGCCACGCGGGCTCACCCTCGAGGTGACCCCCGGCCACGAGACCGACGCGTTCAGCCTCGACCCCGCCATCGAGCGCATCACGGTGGCCGCGGTCGACGCCGCCGGCGCCGAGATCACGGCCGCCAGCACCGCGCCGGGGGGGAGCTTCGAGCTCGGCGAGCTCGCCACCGATCAGCTCGTGCGCTTCGAGGTGCGCGGCACGGACGCGCGCGGCGACGTCCACGTGCGCGGACGCTCCCTCGGCTTCGTGCTCGGTGCGCTCGAGAGCGAGGTCTTCCCCATCTTTGCGCAGCGGCTCGACCGCTGGAGCCGCCCCCCGGGGACCCTGCCCGACAGCCACACCGGCGGCCTCGCCGCGGCGCTCGGCGAGCGCTACCTCGTGCTCACCGGCGGCACCGCCATCGACGGCGCCGCCACCGATCTGTTGTTCTACGATCTGCTCTCGCTCGGGGGCGTGGCCGGTGGGACGTTGAGCTTCGTACCGTCGTCGCTCGCCGTCTCCGCCGACGGCCGCTCGCTCATCCTCATCGGCGACGAGCGCGCCGTGTGGCTCGACTTCGACACCGGACAGAACGTGAGCCTCGAGCCGCCGGAGGGCTTGGGCTCGTTCGCGACCGTGGCCGGCGGCGCGGTCATCGACACCCCGAGCGCGCTGTTCGTGGTGGGCGCCACCCGCGCCACCGGCGAGCCGACCGATCGCGTCCTCATCATCGAGCCCACCGGGAGAGCGACCACCGCTCGACTCAACACGCCGCGCCTCGGCGCTGCCGCGAGCTGGGTGGAGGGGGTAGGCCTCTTGGTGGTAGGCGGGGCCGCCGAGGGCGCCGGCGTGGAGGTGCTCGAGGACGGCAGCACCGACGCCGACAATCTCCCCTTCGCCGCCGACGCCAGCGTGGGGGTGGTGGCCACGCTCGGTGCAGCCAGCGAGCAGCTCGTGCTCCTCTGTGGTGCAGACGCCACCGGCGCCGCCACAGCGGTGCGCCTCGCCGATCTCGACTGCGGAGCCGACTGCGCGCTCGTAGACCTCGCGATCGATCTGCCGCCGCTCACGGACTGCGCGGCCTACGCCACCGAGGATGGGATCATCGTGGTCGGCCACAACGCGTCGCTGTCGATGGAGAGCTACGTGATCGATCTCGTCGCGGAGACCGTCACGCCCCTCCCGCTACGCGAAGACCGGAGCGGCGGCCGGGTGGTCGCCGCCCCCAACGGCACGCTGGCCCTGATCGGTGGGGCCCACCCCGACGGCAGCCCGGCGGTGACCATCGAGCTTTTGTTCCCCGACGGATGAGCGCCCCCATCGGCATGATCCTCGCCGCAGGCTTCGGCACGCGGCTCCGCCCGCTCACCCACGAGCTCCCCAAGCCGCTGGTGCCGGTGGGAGACCGCTCGGTGCTGGCCCACGCCGCCGACAACCTGCGGGCCCTCGGTGTCGAGCACGTGGTGATCAACACGCATCACCTCGCCGACGCTTACGACGAGGACGCGCTCCGCGACGCGCTCGACCTCCGCGTGTCGCTGCGTCGCGAGGCCACCCTCCGCGGCACCGCGGGCGGCATCGCGGGCGTGCGCGACCTGCTCGGCGATGGGCCGGTGGTCGTCCACAACGGCGACATCCTCGCCACGCTCGACACCGCCGCGCTCTACGCCAGCCACCAGCGCTCGGGAGCGCTCGCGACGTTGGCGGTACGCGGCGGTCTCCCTCCCGGGCGCGGCTCCATCGGTCTTTCGGCGAGCGGAGGCGTCGCGCGCATGCGCGACCATCGTTTCGACGTCGAGGCCGAGGGGGCCGAGTTCATCGGCGTGCACGTGCTCTCGGCCGCGCTGCTCGCGCGTCTCCCCGCCGTGGGCTGCATCGTGGGCGACGTTTACGTCCGCGCCCTCGAGCGCGGCGAGGGAGTGCGCGCCGCCGCCGTCGTGCGCGGCTTCACCGACGTGGGCACCCCTCTCGCCTACCTCGAAGCCAACCTCGCGTGGCTTCGGTCGCGCGGCGAGAGCGAGCATCGTGGCGACGGCGCGCGGATCGCCCCGACCGTCGAGCTCGAGCACAGCATCGTCGGCGCGCTCGCAGAGGTGTCGGGTCGGGGCAAGCTCACCCGCTGCGTGGTGTGGCCGGGGGCGAAGGCTTGCGCCCCCCTGCGTGACGCCATCGTCACCCCCCACGCCACGTTGCAGGAAATTACGCCCGGCACTGGGTGACGTGCTAAGGCCCGTGTCGATGCGTCGTGCCCTCCACCGCCTGCTCCCCGCGCTGGGCCTGTTGGCCCTCGGAGCCGCGGCTCTCGACTGCGACAACGACGCCATCGGCGTCGACGCCTGTCGCTCGATCGAGACGCGGCGCTGCAACATCGCGCCCGGCTGCGCCAACTTCGGGATCGAGTCGGACGCCGACGTGAAGGTGTGCGAGCTCTTCTATCGCGACCAGTGTCTGTACGGGGTCGCGAGCGACGCGACGCCCCCCGACGAGACCCTCGTCAACGCGTGCCTCGCCGCCCTCGATCAGGCTGCCGCTTGCAAGGCGGACAAGAGCCTCGCCGACTGCGCCAGGCCCCCCCGCCTCGGCGCGACGGTGGATCCAGCCAAGACCACCGCCTGCGACCTCATCTATGCGCCCGAGTTGATGGAAGACTGCGCCTTCCTGCGGCCGGTGGCGCAACCGGGCACGGGCGGCGCTGGAGGCAGCGGCGGCTCGGGCGGCTCGGGCGGGGCCGGCGGGGCCGGGGGCTCCGGCGGGGCCGGGGGCTCCGGCGGCGGGATGTAGTGGAATCACTGGCGAGCGAGCGCTCGCTGCACTACGAGAGCCCCATGAATCGCTGGTCAGCGCGCGTCGCCGTCGCGGCGCTGTTCGCCACGTGCGCCGCGACCGGGTGCGACGACGACGGCACCACGACTTTGTCGTTCGCCGTCCCCACCGAGATCGCGGTCGATCCGGCCGACTTTCTCGGCGACACGAGCTGCAGCACGTTCTCCGGTGCCATGCGCTCGTACGTGGTCACCCTCAGCGCCTTCACCGACGAGAGCGACACCACCGCCTTCACCCTCGGCTCCACCGGCGCGACGCCCTGCTCCCTCGTCGCTGGCTTTCGGGACAACATCGTCCTCGGGCAAGTCCACATCGCCGAGATCGACGGCTACGACGTGCCCCCGGAGGCGCTCACCCCATTCGGCGGCGCCTCGAGCGGGTCCCGGCAGCTGCTCGACGCCACCACCGGCGAGCGCGTGAGCCCGCGCTGGACCACCCGCTGCGGTTCGGGAGCCGACGACGGCGCGGTGGCGGCGAGCGCTCGTCGCGTGTTCGTGCGCCCGTGCGAGCCCCTGGTCGATCGTGAGCCGACGCCGACCCAGATCGCCCTCGGGGCGGCCGCAGTGCTCGGAGACGATGCCTGTGAGGTCGCCGCTCAGATCGACGTGGAGCCCCTCGAGGGGGCAGCGCCGCCGCCCACCACGATCGCTTGCGACGGCGACCCCCTCGTCGTCGAAGCGGAGCCCGACACGACCTACGAGCTCTACGCCACCGCCACCGTCGGCGACGTGCTCCACGGCACCATCTGCTCCGCCAGCGCCCGCCGGGGGGTCACGGTCACCGCGCGTTGCCACCCTCTCAGCCCGAGCGGGCTCGCCAACGTGACGCTCTCGGCCATCGAGACGGGGGGCGGCGACCCCCTCTGCCCCGCCGACGGCTTCTTTGACGTCATCGTCGGTGACGCGGTGCAGAACAGCACCCCTCTGCCCTGCGGGCGCACCGCGGTGGTCGGACCGCTCGCGGCGGGGCTGGTCCTGTTCGGCGTCGTCACCTACGACGCCCAGGGGGCGCTGCTCGGAGCCGGCACCTGTGGGGCCGAGGTCGCGCCGGGGCGCGCCGAAGACGCCCTCTGCCTCGCGAGCAACTGACCTTGGCGCCGGCGTCCGCTGAAGCGCGGAGGCGCCACGCGGACGCGCTTGCCCCGGCCCCCCACGGCTGATAGCCCACACAGGTATGCTCGAGCAGCGCCCTCAGCTGGGAAGCTTCTTTCGACGGCCTCCCAAGCACGTCCTCTGGTTTCTCTTGGCGTTGCTCTTCCTCTGGATCAGCTTCGCGCTCGCTCTCAACTGGGGTGGCGCCGCGCCCGAGGTGTTCACGCTGTTCATCGGTGAGAGCGACAGCGTGCTGCGCGGCCAGCTCTGGCGTCTGTTGACCGCCTCGTTGTTGCACACGCCGGCCGGCCCTGGGGCCGTCACCCACATCCTGTTCTCGCTGCTCGTCCTCTACTTCTTCATGCCCACCCTGGAGGAGCGATGGGGCAGCAAGCGACTGTTCCTGTTTCTCGCCGGCTCGTCGGTGTTCGCCTACGCCGTGGCGACCCTGGGCTACCTCATCCTCCCAGCCCACCTCGATCGCGCGTGGTTCGGGGGGATGGTGCTCGGCGACGCGTGCGTCGTGGCGTGGGCCGTCGTGTCGCAGAATCAGCGCGCCATGTTCTGGTTCATCATCCCGATGAAGCCGATGGTGATGGTCTACGTGATGATCGGGTGGCACGTGCTCTCGATCATCGCCAAGAGCGTCGGCCCCGAGGGCATGGTCGCGCCCTTCGCGGCGATGGGCGCCGGCTACCTCTTCGGCGAGACCTCCCCCCTCCGTCGCTACTGGCTCAAGCTCAAGCTGAAGCGCCTCCAGAACGAGGTCGATCACATGACCCGCGCCGGCAAGAAGAAGGCGAAGGGGGCGTCGCATCTGCGCGTGATCCGCGGTGGCGCCGACGACGACGACGACGACGACCGCGTCCTGCACTGACGGAGCGCGGTCACGGCGCGCCGTCACAGCGCGCGATCACTCACCCCACGCGTCGGCGTCGTTGCACTTCGCCGAGCTGATGAACTTGCCCTTCTGTTCCAGCTCGCTGTGGAACGCGACACCGACGCAGCTGCCAATGATCTCGCCACCTTGCTGCCCCGACTCGGCGCTTCGGATGAGCGGCAGCGCCGCGCGGTGGGTGCTCACGCAGGGCGTGTAGTGCGCGGCGGCCGTGGCCTCGCACTCGGCCGCGCTGATCGTGAAACACTGGCGGAAGAAGGTGCCCTCCTTACAGAACTCGCCCGGCAAGAGCTCGCCGAGGCGGCGAATCCACGTCTCGGTCTGGGGGTCCCCTTCGGAGCTCGCCCCCGGCGGCACCCCTTCGGCCCCCTCGGCGACGGCGCGCATCGCCGCCTCGGTCGGATCGTCGTCGGCGGGCGGGCCCGGAGCCTCCTGTCGCCCTCCATCCTCCTCGGTAGGCGCCTCGCGGGGAGACTCGGCGTCGTGGGGTTGGCTCCCTCCGCACGCCGCGAGCAAGAGCCCCACCACCATCCACGCGCCTCTCCCGCACCACGGCATGGTCACGTCCTTCACCACTGCGAGGGGTCGTTGCACTTCGGCGTGTTGGTGAACCTCCCGATCTTGTCGAGCCGGGTCTGAAACCCGATGCCCACGCAGCGCCCGAGGATCTCTCCGCCCTGTTGCCCGGTGCTCGCGTCGCGGATGCGAGGCAGCTTGGCGAGGTTGTTCTTCACGCACGGCTCGAACTCCTCGCGTGACACCTGCATGCACTCCGCCTCGGTGATGGTGAAGCACTCTCGGAAGAACGTCCCCTGCTTACACAGCTCCTTCGGGAGCAGCGCCCGCATCTGATCGAGCCAGGTGTCGGTCTGCGGATCGCCGGTCGGGTTCTTCAGCGGGACGACCGGCGTGGCGGGGATCGGCGAGGGCGTGGCCTCCGGCGCGGGCGTGGGCAGAGGCGTGGGCTCCGGCGCGGGGGTCTTGCTCGTCCGCTCGTCGTCGTCCTCCGCGCTCTTTCGCTTCTTCTTCTTCTTCTTCTTCTTCGACGCGTCGTCGTCCTCGTCGTCGTCGTCGTCGTCGTCGTCGTCGTCGTCCCCGTCGTCCTCCTCCGCGGCCGAGTCCTTGCCGAGCTTGAGCTTGATCGCGTCGCACGCGGGGATGAGCAGCAGCCCGACCAAACCCCAGGCCGCCATCGTCTTGTTCAGTGCCATCGTCGTTCGAACCTCAGCGCTTTGTGCTTGTGTATGGAGTGCGTGGTGAGGAGCCGTCAGCTCCTCGTGGGGAACAGCCCGTGTCGACCTTGGCGCCTGAGGTCGTCCATGGCGCGCTGCATGGCACCGACGACGCGGTCGTAGGCCGCCGCGAGCGCCGCGGGGTCGTCGGCCGCGTCGACCGGGAGGCCGAGCTCGATGGGAGCGAGGAAGCGTGTGTGGATCTTCACCGGCGGGGGGAGGTGCGGCACGGGATTGCCGAAGATCACACCATACGGCAGCGCAAAGCCAATCGGAAACACGTTGCTGCGCACCAACTCGGGCAGCCGCAGCGCTCGCGCGATAGGGCGTCCATCGGTGAGCAAATACAGCGACTCGTGTCCGCCGACGCTGACGATGGGCAGGATACGCACACCGGCGCGGATGGCGACCCGCAAGAAACCCCGGCGTCCGGCGAAGTCGATGCGATAGCGCGCCCGGAACGGCTTACACGCGTCGACGTCGCCGCCGGGGAACACGAGCACCCGCGCGCCGCGACGGAGCGCCGAGTAAGCGTTCTCCGGCCGCGCCGCGAGCGCGCCGCAGCCGTTGAGCCAGGCTCCCGCCGCCGGGACCCGAAACGGAAAGTCGTGCATCAGACCGTAGGCCGCCTGGGCGGTGCCGTAGCGGCGCCAGTACGCGGCCATGATGCAGAACATATCCGGCGTGCCGCTCATCCCGTTGTGGTTGGCGACGGCGAGCAGCGGCTCGTCGGGGATCTCCACCTCGAGCTCGGTCTCGGCGCGAAAGTAGCGATCGTAGAACACGTCGAACAGCGGGCGGACCCGCTCGATGAACTGCGGATCCCGCGCGTCGAGATCGTGAGGTCGCGCAGAGGAGAGCGCCTTGTCGCGCAAGGCCGCCGCGGCGCCGCGCAGCTCGGACAGCGACGGCGAGGCCGCCCGCTCGACCACGATCATCGACCCTGAACCCCCTTCGGGAGCTCGACGCGCATCCCCACCGTCGCCCCGTGACGGCGCGACCAACCCGCATTGACCTCCAGCACGTAGCGCGCGGGGCAAGCCACCTCACGACTCTCGTCGTTCATGGTGGGTACGTTCTCGAGGATCCCCACCACGCGACCATCGCCGTCGAGGAACAAGATGTCGAGCGGAATGCAGGTGTCGCGCATCCAAAAGGCGCGCGGCGCGGCGCTCGAGAACACGAAGAGCATGCCCGCGTCCTCGCCCAGCGCCCGTCGGAACATGAGGCCACGCTCGCGCTGCTCGGCGGTGCGGGCGATCTCCACCTCGAGCGGCGTCGCGATGGAGCCCACGCGCAGACGCCCGCGCTCGTACGACGGCCGCGGCGGCTCCTCCGGGCAGCGAGGATCGGGACCCCTCGGCACCGGCGCGGGGGGAGCGCTGAGGGGCGGCGCGAGGCAGGGGCCCGGCGCAGCAGCGCTCGTCGACGCCGGGCTCGTCGGCGCCGGGCTCACCGCCGCGCTCGCGGACGGCGCGCTCGTCGACGCCGCGGTCCCTGAAGCGGCCGCCCCCTCCCCTCCCCGCGCCCGACCAGGGCCCTCATCGGTCGCGCTCCAGCTCGCCGCCGTGCGCGGAGCTGCGTCCCCACCGGCCGGCGCCCCAGATCCCCCACAGGCAGCCCACAACAGGCCCCCCCCGATCGCGGACCACGCCCACCGAAGCGCCGAGACGCTGTGGCTCCCACCTCGTGGCACGGACGATTTCCTACACGCCCCCGCCGACAAAAGCCATGTCTCGAGCCGCGGAGGACGTTAGAATCGCGTGATGCAGCGTGCTTACTTCATCCTTGCCGCGGCGCTCTTCCCCGTCGCCGCAGGCAGCATCGGCGCGGGCTGCGGCACCGACGTCGTGATCATGCAGGAGCCCCCGAGCGGGGCCGGGGGCGACGGCGGGTTCGTGTTCCTCGATGGCGGCGGGGGCACCAACCAGCCGGTAGGAGGCGGCCTCCCCGACGGCGGCCTCCCCGACTACGTCGATCCGGGCTGTGAGAACCAGCCGCCTCCCATCCAAGACTTCAGCTGCGACCCCTACGCTCAGGGCAACGGCGACTGCGGTCCAGGCGAAGGGTGCTACATCTTCGTCGACTACCCGTCGGTGCCGTGTGGCCAGGAAGTGTACGGCTCGTATTGCGCCCTCGCTGGCACCGGCCAGCAGGGGGCTGCCTGCGGCGGCGGCCAAGACTGCGCGCCGAGCCACGTGTGTGTGATCACCGGCTCGGGTACCCAGTGCGTGCAGCTGTGCCAGCTCAGCGGCCCAGACGGTTGTCCTCAGGGCCTCGTCTGCGAGCCCATCGACGTCGACGGCTTCGGCGGATGCCTGTGATCGCGCGGAAAACCCTGGTCACCGTCGTCGCTTCGTTGGGCTGGCTCGTCGCCACCGGCAGCGCCGTGACGTGCGGGGGCCGCACCGAGCTCGACGTCCCACCCCCCCTGCCGCCGCGACCGGAGTGTGACGTCGACGAAGACTGCCCCGGCTTCGACAACCTCTGCAGGCCCGTGCGCTGCGTCGACACCGAGACGTTCGAGGGCGAGCTCCCCGAGCTCCCTGCCGGCGTGCCGCTCCCGCCTCGGGTGTGTGTGGTGCTCGATCCTGTCGACTGCGACGACAACGACGACTGCACCGCCGACAGCTGCGACGAGGAGACGGGTCTGTGCAGCTACGGACCCGCCACCTTCGATCTCGACGGGGACGGCTTCAACGCCCCCCTCCCCGGCCGCTCCTTCGACGACCCCGACGCGTGCGGCAACGACTGCAACGACGCCAGCGCGGACGCCTTTCCTGGCAACCCCGAGGTGTGCGACGGCGTCGACAACGACTGCAACGGCGTCGTCGACGACGGCGCGACGTTTGTTCCCGCGACGGAAGCCGTTCAGATCTCGAGCGATGGGATCGCCCCCGCCGGCCCCTACGGCCTCGCCTGGAGCGGTGACAACTACTTGTCGATCTACACCGGCACCACCGACGGGTTCGACATGTACCAGACCGGGATCACCGCCACCGGCGAGAAGATCGCGCCGCTCGAGGAGAAGTTCACCTTCCAGAACGCCGACTCCTCCGGCGGCCCCATCGTGTGGATCGGCGACCGCTACGGGGTCGCCTGGCAGGACCGGCGCGACGGCAACTACGAGGCCTACTTCGCCCTCCTCAACCAAGCCGGCGTCAAGGCCACCCCCGACACGCGCCTCAGCTTCGCCCCCGGCTTCTCCGTCAACGTGAGCCTCGCCTGGAACGGAACGGAGTTCATCGTGGCGTGGCAAGACGATCGCAGCGGCCGCTTCCGCATCTACGCGCAGCGCGTGAGCGTCGATGGGGTGCCGATCGGGTCGAACATCGAGCTCTCGGGCCCGCAGAGCCTCGACGACGAGGCGCCCCAGGTCGCCTCCGGAGATCAGACGCTGGGGATGGCCTACGTGAACGGCGCGGCCGGCACCCAGACCGTGCTGTTTCAGCTGTACGAGCAGAACACTCTCGCCCCGCGGGGCTCCATCATCCAGCTCTCCGACGGGCTGAGCCAGGCGGTGTATCCCGTCGCGCGCTGGAACGCCGACCGCTTCCTCGTGGCCTGGTACGACCGCTCGGGTCCGAACCGCGCCATCTTCGGGGCCACGGTGGACGAAGACGGCAACATCCTCACCCCACCCACGCAGCTCTCGAACCCGGGCGGCGCCAACTCGCGCTACCCCACCCTGCTCCCCCTCGGAGACCGGTCCCTCGTGATCTACGCCGACGACCGGGACACGGGCGAGTACGAGCTCTACACCCGGATGATCGACCGGGAGCTGAACCCGCTGACCACCGAGCAGCGCCTCACCAACGCCCCCTTCGACAGCATCAACCCGGTGGCCGCCTTCGGGCCGGAGGGGGACGTCGGCATTCTGTTCCGCGACGACCGCGTCGGCGGCAACCACCACGTGTTCTTCACCCGCCTCAGCTGCGTGACCGACTAGCGCGGCGGACCACCACGAGGCCGCGAGGCGCCCACCGCGAGGGCGAACGTCACGCCCGCAAGCGGAACGGGCCGGCCTGGTGCACCTTGCCGGGCAAGGGCCGCCCCACCACCTGCTCGGCCACGTTGCCGGCTTCGATCACGCGGTCGAGATCGACCCCGGTGTGGAGGCCCATCCCCTCCAGCGCGAACACGAGGTCTTCGGTGGCCATGTTCCCCGCCGCCCCCGGGGCGTAGGGGCAGCCCCCGAGGCCCCCCACCGACGCGTCGAAGTCACGGATCCCCAGCTCGAGCGCGCTCACGATGTTGGCGAGCGCCGTGCCGCGCGTGTCGTGCAGGTGCAGGGCGATCTTCGGCGCGGGGAGCGCCGCGAGCGCGCGGCGCACGATGTCACGCGTCTGTCGAGGATTGCCCACCCCGATCGTGTCGCTGAGCGAGATCTGGTAGCAGCCCATCTCGGCCAACGCGACCGCGATGGCGATCGACCGGTCGGGCTCCACCGGCCCCTCGTACGGGCAACCCCACACCGTCGACAGATAGGCCCGCACCCGCAGGCCGGCCTCGAGCGCGAGGGGCACGATCTCGCGGATCACGTCCAGCGTGCGCGCGATCGTCTTGTTCACGTTCTTCTTGTTGTGAGTCTCGCTAGCGCTCAGGAACACCGCGATCTCGGAGAGCTTCGTGTCGAGGGCGCGCTCGAGGCCCTTGGCGTTGGGCACCAGCGCGCTGAGCCGCACGTGCTCGGGGGGGTCGCAGAGGGCCGCGAGCTCCCCCGCGTCGGCGAGCTGCGGCACCCACCGCGGCGACACGAAGCTCGTGATCTCGATCCGTCGGAGGCCCGAGGCGATCAACGCGTCGAGCAAGCGCTTCTTGTCGACGGTGGGGACCACGCCCTTCTCGTTCTGAAGGCCATCCCGCAAGCTGACCTCGTAAATCGAGACGCTGTCGTCGCCGGGCACCTCGGGATCATGTCACGCGGTCGGCGCGGAACCAAACCCCGAGCAGAGGAATAAACCGGCGCGCGACGGGTTGTGGTGCACATGAAGCCTGCCGTCGAGATCGCCGCCGTCGTGCTGGCCGCCGCAGCCCTGGTCTCTGGGGGGGTGGTGGGGGGGGTCGCCCTCGCGCGCCAGCCTCAAGAGCTCCCCACCATGGAGGCCGCCCCCCCACCGAAGGCGCTGACCCTGGTCGAAGGCCCGGCCGGCAAGGCCAGCGTCCAGCAGCGGAGCACCGAGGCCGAGGCGCTCGGTGAGCCGGCCAGCGGAACCGAGGGCAGCCCTCACGCCGCCCCTGGCGACAGCCTGCCGAGCCCCGCCCAAGCCCCCGAGGCCGACGGCGCCGGCGACGCGGAGGGGCTGAGCGCGGCCGAGCGAGAGACGGTCTCCATCTTCCGAAGCGCCGCCCCCTCGGTGGTGTTCATCACGCGCATGAGCCGATCGCCGCTGTCGCTCGACGCCACCCAGCTGAAGAGCGGCTCCGGCTCGGGCATCCTCTGGGATGAGAACGGCCACGTGGTCACCAACCACCACGTGGTCGACGGGGCCGCGAGCGCGCGGGTCACCCTCGCCGATCGCAGCACCTACGTGGCCAAGCTCGTCGGCAGCGCCCCCGACAAGGACATCGCGGTCCTCAAGATCGATGCGCCGAAAGAGAAGCTCCGAGCGCTCGCGATCGGGAGCTCCGAGCGGCTCCTCGTCGGCCAGCACGTGTACGCCATCGGCAACCCCTTCGGCTTGGACCACACCCTCTCTACCGGCGTCATCAGCGGCCTCGGCCGTGAGATCAAGGCGCAGAGCGGCCACCCCATCACCGGCGTGGTGCAGACCGACGCGGCCATCAACCCTGGCAACTCGGGCGGCCCGTTGCTCGACAGCAAGGGTCGCCTCATCGGCATCAACACCGCCATCTACAGCCCCAGCGGTGCCTCCGCCGGGATCGGCTTCGCCGTGCCCGTCGACACCGTCAAGCGGATCGTTCCCCAGCTCATCGAGCACGGAAAGATCGTCCGCCCCGGCCTCGGGATCTCCATCGCCGATCGCGTGCGCGGCGTGAAAGGCGTGGTGGTCATGGGGGTGCGCGAGGGCAGCGGCGCCGAGGCCGCGGGCCTCGTCGCGACCACCCGCGACAAGCTCGGTCACATCCAGCTCGGCGACGTGATCGTGGGCATGGATGGCCACATGATCGGCAACAACACCGATCTGTTTCGCGTGCTCGACGACAAGAAAGTGGGCGACGTGGTCGAGCTCACCGTCGACCGCGGTGGACAGCTGCGGAAGGTGAAGGTGGAGCTCACCGCCCTCAACGACTGACCCCGCGGTCGCGAACCAACCCGAGGGCGCCCGGCCTCGGGCTCAGGCGGTGATGAGCTTGAGCTGCCGGTGGCGACCGTCGCTCACCACCGGCACCGAGTAGTCCCCGGAGAAACAAGCGTGACAGTAGCTGTCGCGCTCGCGCCGGAGCGCGCCGCTCGCTTGGGCGGCGACCTCGCTCTCGTGCACCGCGTCGATCAGGCCCTCGAGCGACAGGTAGCCGAGGCTGTCGGCGCGCAGGTAGCGGCAGATCTCGTCGATGGTGTGGTTCGAGGCGATGAGCTCCGCGCGCGTGGGGGTGTCGATGCCGTAGAAACACGGCCACCGGCAGGGCGGGCTCGAGATGCGCACATGCACCTCGCTCGCCCCCGCGCCGCGCAGCATCCCCACCAGCTTGCGGCTGGTGGTGCCGCGCACGATGGAGTCGTCCACCACGATGACCCGCTTGCCGGCGAGCGCGGCGCGGTTCGGGTTGAGCTTCAGCTTCACGCCGAAATGGCGGATCGACTGGCTCGGCTCGATGAACGTGCGGCCCACGTAGTGGCTGCGAATGAGCCCCATGTCGAAGGGGAGCCGCGCGTGGTGGGCGAGCCCGATGGCGGCAGGTACCCCCGAGTCGGGCACCGGCACCACCACCGTGTCCTCGGCGCTCGCCGCCTCCACCGGGTGCTCCTCGATCAGCTTGCGGCCGAGGGCCTTGCGCACGTCGTACACGTTGGCTCCCTCGAGCTGTGCGTCGGGGCGGGCAAAGTAGATATACTCGAACAAGCACATGCGTCGCGGCGTCACCTCGAACGGGCGCGTCGAGCGGAGGCCGCTCTCGTCCACCACCACCATCTCGCCGGGCTCGATCGTACGCAGCAGCTCCGCGTTGATGAGATCGAAGCTCGTCGGCTCGCTCGACACCACATAGGCCGGGCGGCGGTTGGCGCCCTCGGTGCCCTTGGGGGCCATGATCCCGAGACAAAGGGGACGAAACCCGTGAGGATCTCGCACCGCGACCAGGCGGCGGTCGTCCATGAACACGAGCGAGTAGGCTCCCGTCACCTGCCGCAGCGCGTCGGTGATCCGCTCCTCCAGCGTTGCCCCCGCGCTCATCGCGATGAGGTGGAGGATCGCCTCGGTGTCGGCGCTGCTCTGAAAGATCGAGCCACGCCCCTCGAGCTCCGCGCGAAGCTCGGTGTGGTTGGTGAGGTTGCCGTTGTGCGCAACCGCCAGCGGCCCCCCCTTGTAGTTGATGGTGAGCGGCTGCGCGTTGTAGACGTCGCTGGCGCCGGCCGTCGAGTAGCGCACCTGCCCGATGGCCACGTGCCCCTCGAGGCGGGCGAGATCGTCACTGGAGAAGCCGGCCTGCACCAGGCCCATCGAGCGGTGCACCACCAAGCGCTCGCCGTTGGAGGCGACGATGCCGGCCGACTCTTGCCCACGATGCTGCAGCGCGTGCAGGCCCAGGTAGGCGATGTTTGCCGCCTCGGGATGACCAAAAACGCCGAAAATGCCGCACACGGTGGGAGGATCCTAGTGCGCGGAATCCGCGCGGCCACCAAGAAACGCCCGCGCTCCCCGCCGTCGCGGCTCCGCGACAGAACCTCAGCGGTACTTGGGGGCCGGGCGGGCCCCGCCCTTGCCTTCGATCATCGAGCGGAGCTCGTCGGGGTCGTTCGTCTTCGAGAACGCGTCCTCGCCGGAAATCACCCCGCGGGTGTAGAGATCGAAGAGCGATTGATTCATCGTCTGCATGCCGCTCCCCGACTGCCCCATCTGCATCTGCGAGTACACCTGATGCAGCTTGTCTTCGCGGATGAGGTTGCGGATCGCCGCGTTCGGCACCATCACCTCGAGGGCCAGCGCACGCCCCGGGCCCTGGGCGTTGGGGAGCAGCACCTGAGTCACCACCGCCGCGAGCGTGAAGGAGAGCTGGGCGCGGATCTGAGATTGCTGGTGCGGCGGGAACACGTCGATCACGCGGTTGATCGACTGCACCGCCGAGTTCGTGTGGAGGGTAGCGAGCACCAGGTGGCCCGTCTCTGCGATGGTGAGGGCCGCCTCCACCGTCTCGAGATCGCGCATCTCACCGAGCAGCACCACGTCGGGATCCTGGCGCAGCGCATACTTGAGCGCAGCCTTGAACGAGACGGTGTCGGCGCCGATCTCGCGTTGGTTGACGACGCTCCGCTGGTGCACGTGCACGTACTCGATCGGATCCTCGATCGTCATGATGTGCAGCCGCTGCTCCTTGTTGATCTTGTCGATCATGGCCGCGAGCGTCGTCGACTTGCCGGAGCCGGTGGCTCCCGTGACGAGGATGAGCCCCTTCCCCTTGTGACAGAGCTCCGCGAGGATGGGCGGGAGCCCCAGCTCCTCGAAGCTCATCACCTGGTAGGGGATGAAGCGAAACACCGCCGAGACGCAGCCGCGCTGCACGAACAGGTTGCCGCGGAAGCGCGCCATCCGTTTCATGCTGAACGCGAAGTCGAGCTCGTTGTTCTTCTCGAACGCGATCTTCTGCTCCTCGGTGAGCTTCTCGTAGGCGAGGGCCTTGGTCTGGCTCGGCGTGAGGGCCGGCAGCTTCAGGGGAATGATGTGCCCGTCGATGCGCAACAGGGGCGCGCTCCCCGCCGTGATGTGCAGATCGCTCGCCCCCTTCTCGACCATCACCTTCAAGAGCTGTTGAAGACTGAAGGTCGGCCTACCCCCTTGAGCCGCCGCCTCGTTGCCGTAGTCGGTTTGCATGAAGACTTTCAGTGTCCCCGACTTTTCGACGGGGAACAAGCCTCGGGTTCAACCGGAGGCAGGTCGCCACGCGGTGGGAGGGTGGCCCCGTGGTGGGGAGGGCGCGGCAGCACCCTCCAAGAAACTCAATCGCCCATGGTCACGCGCATCACCTCTTCGGGGGTGGTCATGCCGTCGAGGATCTTGAGGATGCCGCTCCGTCGCAACGTGGCCATGCCGCCCTTGATGGCGGCCGCCTTGAGCTCGGCGGTGGACGCGCCCTGGAGCACCATCTCCTTCAGGTTCTCCCCGAACCGCATCACCTCGTAGAGGGCGATGCGCCCCTTGTAGCCGGTGCCGTTGCAGGTCTTGCAGCCGGCGCCACGGCGGGGCTGCCCCTGCGCCGCCTCGTGCTCGCTCACGCCGAGATCGCGGCACACGGCCGCGTCGAGCACGATCCGCTGCGCGCAATCGACGCACACCTTGCGCGCGAGCCGTTGGGCGAGCACCAGGTTGACGCTGGCCGTGATGAGGAACGGCTCGACGCCCATGTTGAGCAGGCGCGAGATGGTGGCGGGCGCGTCGTTGGTGTGCAGCGTGCTGAGCACCAAGTGACCGGTGAGCGCAGCTTTGACCGCGATCTCCGCGGTCTCGAAGTCGCGAATCTCGCCGACCATGATGATGTCCGGGTCTTGGCGCAGGAACGCGCGCAGCGCCATCGCGAAGTTGAGCCCAATCTCCTCGTGCATCTGCACCTGGTTGATCCCGTTGAGGCTGTACTCCACCGGGTCTTCGGCGGTGCTGATGTTGGTGGTCGGCTTGTTGAGATCGGAGAGCGCCGAATAGAGCGTGGTCGTCTTTCCGGAGCCGGTCGGACCGGTCACGAGCACCATCCCCCACGGCTGGTTGATGGCCCACAGGAAGTCGTCGAGCGGCCGCTGATCGAAGCCCAGCTTCGTCATGTCGAGCTGGAGGTTCGACTTGTCGAGGAGGCGGAGCACGATCTTCTCGCCGTACTGCGTGGGGAGCACGCTGACGCGGAAGTCCATCTCTCTCCCCTTCTGCATCTTGAGCTTGATGCGCCCGTCTTGGGGGAGGCGCCGCTCGGCGATGTCGAGCTGGCTCATGATCTTGAGACGGCTCACCAGCGGGTTCCGCATGCGGTTGGGCGGCTCCATCTCCGGCACCAACACCCCGTCGATGCGGTAGCGGACGCGAAGCTTGCGTTCGTACGGCTCGATGTGGATGTCGCTCGAGCCCTTCTGGATGGCGTTGAGCAGGATCGCGTTCACCAGGCGAACGACGGGCGCTCCCTCCGCCTCCTTCTCCAGCTCGTGGACGTTGAGATCGTCCTCGTCGAGCATGAAGTCGACTTCTTCGTCGTCGAACTCCGCGACGATCTGCTCGTAGCTCTCGGTGGCGACGTACACCTTCTCGACGGTCTCGAGGATGGCCGTCTCGGACGCGACCACGACGTCGACGTTGTATCCGGTGAGGAACTTGATGTCGTCGATCGCGTTGAGGTTGGTCGGGTCGGCCATCGCCACCGTCACCGACGAGCCGGTGCGGGAGACGGGCACGATCGTGTGGCGCTCGCAGACCTCGCGAGACACCAGCTTGGCGAGCTCGGGATCGACCTCGACGTTGGTGAGATCGATGGCTGGCACACGGTACTGGGTGGACAGGAAGTTGGTGATCTCTCCATCCGAGATGAACCCGAGCTTCGCCAGCGCGGGGCCCAGCTTGCCACCGGCTCTTCGTTGTTCCTCTTGCGCCTGCCGGAGCTGCTGAAGGCTGATCAGCTTCTCACGGACCAGGAGCTCGCCGAGACGATTGGACATTGCTCGGATGGTCTCGTCCTACCCATGCGAAGTCAAGGACCGGCGAGACAGCGACAGACACCCAGAGAGTTCGACTATGATCGGCCACCGTGTTCGGCCTCTTCGATCGGTTCCGCGGAAACAAGCGCAACGAAGAGCGGGCGCGCAACAAGGAGCTCGCCGGCGATCTCGACGCGGCGGTTCAGCTCTTCGTGGCGGCCGAGCGCTCGGACGAGGCGGCTCGGGTGTTGCTTCTCAAGGCCGACGCGGAGGCCGACGTGCACCAGCGGCTGGTGCTCTGCGCCCAGGCCGCGCGCATCGGCGAAGGGACCGCACGCGGCGAGGAGGCGGCCCGCCGCAAGGCCGTGCTCGCCTACGACCTCGTGCGCGCGACCAAGGGCACGCCGATGCACGGCGAGCTCTACCGCGCCGCCGAAGAGCTCGAGCGCGTGGGCGAGTGGGAGCGCGCGGTCGAGGCCTACGTCGTTCTCGGCGACGTCGACGCCGAGATTCGCGTCTTGAAGGAGGCCGGCGCCATCGAGCGCCTCGAACAGCGGCTGCGTGAGACCTCGGTTCACGCTCGCAAGGAGCGCGACCGCGCAGAGCTCCTCCAGCGGCTCCGCGATCTCGACGCGATCGGCGAGCGCCGCGAGGCCCTTCGGAGCGCGCGGCAGTGGCTGGCGGTCGAGCACGACGAGGTCATCCAGCTCGAGGTGGACCGCATCACCCAGCGCCTGGTCGCCGGACCGACGGTGACGCTCGAGCTCCACGGCGAGCCCGTCCAGCTCGTGTTCGGCGCCGAGGTGACGATCGGGCGGGCGCGCGCCGACGTCGTCGTCGCGTCCTCGGGGATCTCCCGCCAACACCTGCGCCTCTTCCTCCGAGACGGAGAGCCGCATGTCGAAGACCTCAAGACCCGCAACGGCACCACCCTCGCCGGCGCGCGCGTCCAGGGCGTCCTCGCCATCGGCGCGGGCCTCGACCTCGAGCTCGCTGGCCAGATCGCCTGCCGCCTCACCCCGTCGCGAGCGCCGAACGGGGTGCACATCGACGTGGCGGGCACGCGCTACCTCGCCCCCCTCGGCCCGCTCCACGTCGGCGACTGGACCCTCGTCGACGCCCACGATGGCGACGAGCGCTTCATCGTGCTGCGAGCACCAGACGGCGCCCCCGCCCCCCACATGGGGAGCTACCGGCTCGGTCGCCAGATCGAGCTCTCCGCCGGCGACGCCATCGCCGCCACCCGCGGCGGCCCCGTCCTCGTGGCGGTGCCCGACGACCGCCCAACCCTCTCGGTGCGCTCGGCACCGCAGCGCTGACCTCGATCGATGAGCTTCTGGAAGCGAATGTTCCGCAAAGGGCCGCCTCCCCCCGAGGCGGCGTCCTCCCCGGCCGAGCCGGCTCGAGAGCCGCCAGCCACCCGCGAGGCCGACGCGAACGACGAGGATGCCCGCGAGCTCGAGCGCCTCCGCCGGGTGGGCCGCGGGGGCGGCGTCGACGTCGCCGAAGCGGTGGCCGTGCTCCGGCATCACCAAGGTTCGGCGCGACAGACCCGCGTGCTCGGCGCGCTGCTCGAGGGGCTCACCGACGACCCGCTGCTCGATCCGGTGCGCGTGGCCTGCGCCACGCTCCTCGACGAGCGGGGCGACCGCGACGAGGCGCTCCGACTGCTCGGGCCGAGTCGGAGCGTGCCGGGCATGTTGCTCGCCGCCGAGCTCTTCGCGGCCACCGGGAATCTCCCCCGCGGGGTGTCGATGATCGAGCGCGTGCTCGCGCGGGACATCGACGCGCCGGGGGCCCGCGAACGACACGAGGCATGGTCGGCGCGTCTCGGCCGTGACACCGCGCGCGAGGCCGACGACGACGGCGCCACGGTGGTAGCGCCCGAGGCCACGACGACCAGCTTTCGCGTCCTCCGCGAGGTGGCGCGCGGCGGCGCCGGCACCATCTACGAGGCCGAAGATGAGCTCCTTGGTCGCCGCCTCGCGTTCAAGCTCTACCATCGCGCCGAGCAAGACTACGATCAGATCGAACGGGAGGCCCACACCGCGGTGCGGCTCGCAGGTCCGGGCATCCTCCGCATCTACGACGCCGATCTCACCCGCGGCTGGCTCGCCACCGAGTGGATCCCGCGGGGCAGCCTCCGCGAGCTCCTGAGGCGCGGGCGAATCGACGAGGTGTTCCCCCTCGCGCGCTGGCTCCCTCGCCTCGTCGCCGCCCTCGAGCGCGTCCACGGCGAGGGCCTCGTGCACGCCGACGTCAAGCCGGCCAACGTGTTGTTCCGCTCCCTCGAGGACCCTGTCCTCAGCGACTTCGGGGTGTGCGTCGCGGCGGGCACCCCATCCATCGGGGGCACGCCCGGCTACATGTCGCCCGAGCGGCTCGACGGCGGCCCCGCCGAGCCAAGCGACGACGTCTACGCGGTGGGCCGTATCATCGAGGATGTGCTCGGCGCCCGCGACGACGCGGGGCTCGACACGTCAACCAGGAGCGCCACCGAGGACGAGGCGCGCCACTACGCCAAGGTCGCGCTCAGCTGCCTCGCCGACGCGAGCCGGCGCCCCGTCGACGCCGCAGCGCTCGCCCGCATGCTCGCCGAGACCACCGGCTGAGCTGCCTCGCGGGCTCGCGCAAAGTCGGGGGCCGGGGCGGGCCGGGCGTCAGAACAGGCCGGCCACTTCCTCGGGCATGCACACGCCGAGGGCACACATCACGAGATCGAAGTCGGGCTGGGCACAGCTCACCTGACCGGAGCAATAGTCGTCGTACGCGCACAGCCGGTGGCACGACTCGCCCTCGCCCGCCGTGTCGGTGAACCCGAGGCAGGCCCAGGAGCTCACCAGCCAGCGCGCCTCCGGCACCTCGAGATCGAACAAGCACTGGTCACGCCGCAGCGTGGCATCGAAGGCGTAGGCAGGGCACGGATCCGACTGCACCTTCGCGTATTCGGTGCGCGTCGTGTTGAGCAGGTAACCGTAGTCGCACGCGAAGGTGCGACTGTCCATACGCTCGATGCGAGCGCGGAGCTTCTCGTCGGAGGCCCCCGACTGCTTGACCGCGCGCGTCATGAGGATCATGCGCGTGTTGGGATCTTTCTCGGCCTGCGCCTTGCGCAGCTCGTCCATCACGTAGGCCAGACGCCGCGACTCCTCGTCGTCGGGCGGGCGCAACGTGCTCGAGTAACCGAGCCGCACGTAGCGGCGGGGCGTGCGCTTGTTGCACTCCTTGGTGTTGTTCCACAGCTGCTCGCTCACGATCGGCGGGCGGCGCGCGAAGCGCAGCCTACACACACCGATGGAACCAGGGGGCGCCTTGCCCAACGATCGATCCGACGGTTGACCGGACCCCTCGTCGGGGAACGACGTCTCGGGGCATCCGATGAGCAGCGCCGACGTGGCTGCGAGCGCGAGCGATGCGAGGATCCGGCGTACCATCACGACTCTCAATAGCCTCCGGGAGAAGCCAGTGCACATTGTGGCAAAGGGGCCCGCTGTAGGAAAACTTTCCGTAGGGTCATCAACTTTCCCGCTCCGTCGCGAAGGCCTCAGCGCGAAGAGAGCGCCCGCCCCATCGGGTGCGCCGCGATGGTCCGCTCGTGGCGCCGGGCGAGGGCACAGAGGTGCTCGGCGAGTCGATCCATCACGTTCTCGAACGGATCCGCACCGATGGTGTGGGGAGCGAGGTGGGCGAGCGGATCCACCGCATCGACCACCCACACGCGGCTGTCGGTGACCACCACGTCCACCACGTTGAAGTCGAGCCCAAGCGCCCGGCTCACCCGCAGCGAGGCCTCCGCGGCGCGGCTGATGGCGCCGTCCGCCGACCGCTTCCCGTTGCTCGAGGGCCACGTCTGCACCGCGACCGCGCGCTCGCCACCGATACAAATGCAGCGCAGGTGGAGCGACGCCCCCGCCACCTCTGCCTGGAGCATGGTCGGCGAGTCCCAGGTGCGATCGAAGGCCGCGAGGAGGCCGCCGACGTCCGCGACCCGCTCGGGCGCCACGCCGGTGTGGCGGGCCGGGAGCAGCCGGGCGGGGAAGCCCACGTGATGGCCAAGCTCGTCCCACAGAAGCGGGAACTGGAGGTTGCCCAGGTTGCGGGCCGGCTCGACGCCGGGGCCGTACGCCTTCTGCGGCAAGAGCACGGTACGGGGCACGTCGCAGCCGAGGCGCGCCGCCATCGAGAGCCCGAAGAACTTGTCGTCGGCCACCGCAAAGGGGTCGTTCACCACGTTGGTCCCGGACAGCGCCACCGCGCGGAGGTAGCTCCGATAGTGGGGCACGAGACGGCTCATGCGATCGAAGATCACGTCGTGGGTGCGGAGGTGGCGTTCGGCCGTGCCGCCGATGATGACGCGCTCGGCGCGCATCCCGGGGACGCTCTCGATGCGCGAGACGAGGGCCGCCTCCACGAGGGGCTCATCTCCCATCACCAGGCCGATCACTCGTGTCACAGTAGGCGCCTACCGCGCCCACGCGCGGGGGTCTACCCGACCTCGTTGAGAACGCAGCGAATGAGCGTTCGAACGCCTTGACAATCGAGGGCCGTTGTTGGAAGTTCCGCCTCCCGTTCAGGCGGGTAGCTCAGTGGTAGAGCGTCGGCCTTACAAGCCGGTGGTCGCAGGTTCGAATCCCGTCCCGCCTACTCGGCAGGACGGCCGACTCCAAGACGAGCCGATCGCAAGACGGCGACGGGCAAACGGATCGGTTGGACCCGCCCTCTCGAGATGGAAACTCCGACACAAAGAGACTCCAAATCGAGGCGGCATCTAGACTCCAAAAAAAGCCGCCACTATGCTCCTCGCCGACCTTTGACAATCGAGCGCATCCAACCGGGTGCATCCACTACCGGGGGCGGTAGTTAAGTTGGTTATAACGCCGGCCTGTCACGCCGGAGGCCGCGGGTTCGAGTCCCGTCCGCCCCGCTCGCACGAAGCGTCACGAAGACGAGAAGACGAAGCGTCACGAAGACGAAGCGTCACGAAGACGAAGCGTCACGAAGACGAAGCGTCACGAAGACGAAGAACGCCGATCGGCTCCCGATCGGCGTTTTCGCTTTTTGTGCTCGAGCGCGTCGCGTCCCCGTCACTGGACGGCGGTCAGCGGAGGGGAGGCTGCGCCCACTGGGGGGTGGACATGAGGTGCCCGACCGGTCGTTGCATCGCGGCCATCAGCTCGCTCGAGCGTTGGGTGAAGCTCTGGTTGCCCAACACCATGAGGACGATGGCGAGCGGGAAGCAGAACATCCACGCGAAGACCAACATCAAGAGAAAGCCGACGTCGAGATCGCCCCACAGGCGCACGTCGATCCAGAAGCCCCCCTGATCCGGCATCACCGTGAGCCAGACCTTGGGCGCGAGGCCGTAGCTCCCCTTCGGCCCCATGCCTTGCCAGCGCATCGGTCCGGAGGGCGTGATGGGGATGCCCAGCGGATAGAGCGCCCCCCCAATCTGGTGGATGACCCCCTGCATGTCTTGACCGGGGAAGAACCAGCGCGCGTTCGTGTCGAGCACCCGTCGACTCTACCTCAAACGACGATGCGACCGGCGCAACGTGCTCACCCTTCGCCACCGGCCACGACGGGGGTATGCTCGGGCGTGATGAAGCTCGACCTCCAGATTCGCGATCTCAAGACCGGCAACCGCTCGCCCAAAGCGTTCGAGTCCGTCGACGCGGCGAGGACTTGGCTCGAGGATCGCCCCAAGTTCACCGAGGTGCTCGGGGTGGCCAGCCATCACGTCCCCCCCGAGGTGTCCAACGAGCTGAAGACGAGCTGCCGCCCCCTCGATGAAGAAGAGAAGCTCCTGGTGCGTGAGCTCGACGCGGCGGAGGAGGCGGCGCTGCGGAAGCGGGCCAGCGAGCGCCTGGCCAAGGAGACCGCCGAGGCCGAGAAGCAGCGCGAGGAGCTCGCGACCGCCGATCCCAACCGACCCATGGATCTGCGCTTCACCTTCAACGCCGGCCTCAGCGTGGCCAACCCGATGGACACCCGCCCCATCACCGAGGAGGCCCGCGCCGCCGCCATGGAGTGGGTGGCAGAGCGCAACACCTGGGTCGAGAGCCGCAATCAGGTGGTCGGAGACGCCAAGCTCCACATCTACCCGGGGCCGCTCCCCGACGGCGTGACGGAGCGCATCGTGAGCGGCACGTTCATCCCGGTCACCGCACCCAAGAAGGACGACCAGGACGGCCATGACGGTTGACGGCTCGGACCGCCCCTCTCGGCGCGCGACGGCCGCGCCCGGTCGGTGCGCAGCAGTAGACGTGTGGCACATGGTGTGACAAGGCAATGCCGGTGATGCACGAGGTCCTGCCACGGCGCTCTCCATCGTTGTTCCCTCCGGCCCTCGGGCTGGCCTGCATCGCGGCGCTGATCGCCTGCCCGTCGGGGGGCGAGGGGGACACGACGAGCGTGGGCCCAGGGGGCGCGGGGGGCCTCGGCGGCGGCTTCCTCGTCGGCGGCGGCGGCGACGGCGGCGATGGGGGCGTGCCCCAGAACCCGTGCGGCAGCGGTTGCGGCAACAAGGAGCTCTGCGACGGCACCTTCGCCGGTCTCGACGACGACTGCGACGGCACCGTGGACGAGGGCTGCCCGTGCAACAGCGGTCAGGCCCAGAGCTGCTTCATGGGGGATCCGGTGTTCCTGAACGATCCGGGCTGCTACTCGGGCACGCAGAAGTGCACCGAGCTCGGGACGTGGGGGCCGTGCGTGGGCGGGGTGCACGCCACCGAGATGTGCTTCTCCGGCGGCGTGCTCGGCTGTCACCCCATCTCCAGCGTCCCGTTCGTGGTCGTCGATCTCGAGGAGGGGCTCGGCACCTTCGGCCAAGGGGCGGTGCTCGAGAGCTACGACGTCGCCTGCCCCCCCGGGGTCAACCCCTGCCCCAACCCCACCGGCAGCCAGTTCCAGCCGCTGGTGTCGGGCGAGTACACCGTCACCTATCAGAAGACCCTCGCCAACGGCGGCACCGACGACTGCACCTTCCCCCTGTTCGTGGGCGCCCCGGGGCTTCGCGTCGAGCTCAGCTGGGAGTTCGACGACAACCTCGGCTCGGACACCGTCGATCTCGATCTGCACGTGCACAAGCCGGGCGACACCAACCCCTGGGGCGGCACCACCGGCAACCCCTTCGACTGCGCCTGGAGCAACTGCACCGCGACCGACTTCGACCCCATCGATCCCGACGATCAGCGGCCCGAGTGGTTCGATCCGAACAACGGCCCGCCTCAACCGGTGAACTGGTGGAAAGACCCCGTGTTCGAAGAGAACACCTGCTACTTCGGTCCGAAGGGCAACGGTGCGGAGTGGGTGTCGCTCGACATGGGCTGCCACAACCCACGCCTCGACATCGACAACTTCACCTGCGATCCAGGCGTGACCGATCCGAACGACGACGACTTCTGCAACGCAGAGAACATCAACATCGATTACCCGCCCCGCGATCAGTGGACCCGCATCGCCGTGAACTACTGGTCGAACCACGGCCAACACTACGACGTGCACCCGGTGATCAAGGTGTACTGCGACGGCGAGCTGTCGGCCGAGCTCGGCCCCCTCGGCTACGACGGACCCGTCACGTTCAAGCCGGGCGACGGCCTCGGCAACGGCAGCGGGAGCAGCTTGTTCTGGATCGCCGCCGACGTGCTGTTCCTCCCCGAAGACGAGTGCGCCACCGGCCCCGCCTGCGTGGTGAAGCCCGTCTACGCCGACGCCGCCGAAAAGACGCCGCTCTTCACCAGCGCCTCGGTGGCCCGGCTAAGCTTCCCTGGCCCGCCCTACCCCGCGATCCCCCAAGGGCCGTGACGAGCCCCTCGGCCGTCACCTCGAAGCGACGTACTTGCCGCCGACGTTGAGCGGCGTGAGCAACAGCGGCGCGAGCAGCTCGCGCGAGCGGGCGTCGAGCCCGCCGAGCAGGGCCTCGGTCTCACGGACGGCCTGCTTGATCTCGGCATCCATCGACTCCACCGGCGCGTCCGGCCGGTCGTCGAGGGTGCGCAAGATCGCGGCGCGCAGCCGTTCGAGGATCTCGCCGTATTTGGCGAGCGGTGTGGCGCTCAGCGGCTGACCCCGACGCGCGATCCCGAAGTGAACGAGCTGATCGAACACGGTGGGCATGCGGCTCTTCCGGCCGACGATTTGCTGCGGATCGATGTCGAGCTGCTTGCCGCGGGCGCGGCGCTCCGCCTCCGTGTTGCGCTTCTTGACCACGATCTTGGACGCGCGCGCCTTCGCCACCTTCTCCAGGTCGCGGCTGAAGTGGGTGTGCTCCTCGAGGTTGCGGATGACGCGAATGTAGGGACGCTCGGGCTCGAGCAGGAGCTTGTGGAGATCGGCCGCCTCCTTGAGGTTCCCCGGGGTGACCACGTAGAGATCGGCGAGAAAAGCCTCCCACGCCGCGATGTAAGCGGTCTCGTAGTCGGCGGCGACCTTGGCGAGATGCGGCTCGATGCCGCCTTCGCGCTCCTCGTCCTTGTCGAGGGGCACCACCCAGCGCTCGCTTCGCAACACCTTCTCCGCCTCGGCGAGGTTCACCAACACCCCGAAGTGTCCAACGTCGGTGAACACACCGTCCACCTCGAACCACTTCTTCGTCTCGCGGTGCTGCTTGCTCGTGACCTTCTCCAGCACCTCGGGGCGGTCGTCGAACAGGTCCAGAAGGGTGAGGGGTGGATAGTGCTGGTTGGTCGGCACCACCTCCCCGGAGGGGTCCCACAGCTCGTAACGCAGGCCCTCCACGAACAGCGCTTGATAGCGGACGCTCGGCTCCACCTTGGCGAGCACGCTGCGCGCGTGCGCCACGATCCGCTCGTTGGCCTCCACCGCCTTGGCCCGCGCCTTCCGGGTCTTGGTGTCGCGGATGAGCTCGAAGTAGTACCGCACGAACGGCTCGGCCTGCTGCTTGAGATCGTAGATCGACTGCCCTCCGCTCGGCTTGTTGAGCTCCACCCAGAGCGCGGTGAACACGCCCGTCGCCCAGTCGACGTCGAGCTCCTTCACGTCGGAGAGCATCAGGTACGTCTTGAGGAGGTGACGCTCCTGCCAGTAGTCCTTGCCCTCGATCGTCTTGAGCCGGTCCTCGAGGTAGAAGCGGCAGGGGGTCACGAAGCCCTGCTGCATGTTCGCGATGAACACGCGCACGAGGGGCCGTGACAGCTGGTCGCCCTTGTACATCAGGAAGCCGAGCTCGAGCGGCACGCTCTCCTCGTGCGTGTCGAGCTCTCGCAGGCGCTCGAGCACCGGCGTGAGCTCGAGGAGCTTGGAGTTGAGGTTGCCCGAGCGCTTCCACTCGATCTTGGCCGCCTTCTCTGCGCGCACGCGCGTGTCGTCGAGGAGGTCGCGGTTCTTGAAGTACGACAAGATGCTGGGCACACAGAAGGTGAGGGCCACCGCGAGCGCCAACCCACCCACCCCGAAGCGCACGATCTTCTGGCGCCTCACCTCCCCCGCCGAGCGCCCCGCCACCTCCGCGTCGGGGAACACGACGCGCATGAAGACGTCGTGGAGGAAGTAGCTCTTCGACTCCACGACGGGCATCTGGCCGAGCTGCATCGGCCGAATGCCCATCGCCTGGCCCATGCGCTCGAGCACGCGGTTCATCGGGAGCCCCTCCTGGGTGCCGCTCGTGAAGTAGAAGCCGCGGAAGATCGGCGTGCCGTGAAAGGCGTTCGGCGCGAACACGCGCGCGACCAGGGCGTGGAGGTTCCTGCGCACCCCAGAGAACTCGAGCGGGAACTGATAGATCGCCTCTCGGGTCTTCCGATCACGGGCCGCCACGAGCTGCCCACAGGCTCTGCCGTGCACGCCCGCCACGAGCGTGTCGAACTCCCGCAGGAAGATGGCGCCCGGGTTCTGTTTGTCCTCCTTGAGGTCGAAGGTCGCTCCCCACGGCTGCACGCGCTCGCTCTTGCGCATGTTGCCGAAGAACTCCACGAAGCCGGCCACGAGGTCGCATTTCGTGATGATGAGGTACACCGGCAGCACCATCCTCAGGCGGGTCATCACCTCGTCGATGCGGGTGCGGAGCTTGGTGGCCATCGCGTCGAGCTGCTGCTCGTTGGCGTCGATGATGTCGGGGATGGCCACCGCCACGAGCAGACCGTTGAGCGGCTTGTTCCCACGGTACTTGCGCAGCAGATCGAGGAACGCCAGCCACTCGCCCTGATCCGAGGCCTCGGTGGCGTAGCGCCCGGCGGTGTCGAGCAGGATCGCCTCGTTGGTGAACCACCAGTCGCAGTTGCGCGTGCCGCCGACGCCCCGCACCGCGCTGTCGGCAAAGGGGAACACCAGGCCCGAGTGGCGCAAGGCGGTGGTCTTCCCGGCGCCCGGGGGCCCGATGATGGCGTACCACGGCAGCGCATAGAGGGCCGAGCGGCCGCGCTTCTTGCCCCCGAGCTTGGAGTCTTTGAGCGCCTTGATCCCCGCGCTGATCTGCTCCTGCATCGCCTGGATTTCGCCACGGCGCTGCGGGTTGGCGTTCATGGCCTGCTGCCGGCCCTGATCGGCGAGGGCGCGCTCGAGGCCGGAGGCCGCACGCGACGCGAACACCCGCTTCAAAATGAAGGTGAGGATGATCGCGAGGACCATCCCGCCGCTCACGCCTACCGCGATCCAGTGGCTGAAGCGCAGGATGAACCACAGCCCCCAGCCGAGGCCCGCGAGCAGTACGAAGAGCACGTACAGCATCGAGCGGACCTTACCACCCCCCCGCGGCGGCGCGGAGCGATCTGCGAGCGCTGCGCAACAGCGAGAAGCTGTTCCCCTACATGGTCCCCAGGCGCCGCCAACAGCGGTGACCCTGGGCGCCCTCATGCTATGTTCCCCGCCCTCAGGACCGACATGCAACCGAACCCACGGAGGTCGAGATGACCCTGGCCGTCGTGACTGGAGCCCCCGGATGGCTCGGAACCGCCCTCGTCGAGGCGCTCGCGCGGGGCGCCACCTACAGCGCGCTCGCGACGCAGCCACGCAAGGTGCGCTGCGTCGTGCAACCCACCGTCGACACGACCGACCTCGACGCCCTCGGGGTGGAGATCTGGCGCGCCGATCTACGGGACGACCGGGCCCTCCGCGGCGCCTGTGAGGGCGCCGAGCTGGTGATCCACGCGGCCGGGATCATCCACCCCCGCCGAGTTCAAGAGCTGTTCGACATCAACGTGGCTGGGACGCGCCACATCCTCGCCGAGGCGGTGGCGGCCAAGGCCAAGCGCTTCGTCATGGTCAGCTCGAACTCGCCGGCGGGGCTCAACCCGAGCCCCGCCCAGCTGATGAACGAGGACGATCCTCCGCGCCCCTACCTCGCCTACGGCCTGAGCAAGCTGCAGGCGGAGTGGGCGGTGAACGACGCGTTCCGCGCTGGCGACATCGAGACCGTGATCGTGCGGCCCTGCTGGTTCTACGGCCCCAACCAGCCGCTGCGCCAGACGCGCTTCTTCAGCATGATCAAGGGCGGCCGCCCCATCATCGTCGGTCGCGGCGACAACCTGCGAAGCATGACCTACATCGACAACGGCGTGCAGGGGATCGTGCTCGCTGCCCACGTGGAGAGAGCGGCCGGACACACCTATTGGATCACCGACGCGCGCCCCTACTCGATGATCGAGATCATCAACACCGTGGCCAAGGTGCTCGGGGTCGACGTGCGACCGCTCTACCTCCCGAGCGTCACCTCCGACATGGCCCGCCTCGTCGACTCGCTCATCCAAATGTCGGGCCTCTACAACCAGGAGATCCACGTCGCCGGTGAGCTCGCCGCCAACATCGCGGTCAGCATCGACGCGGCGCGGCGGGACCTCGGCTTCGAGCCCACGGTGGCCCTCGAAGAGGGCATGCGGCGCAGCATCGCGTGGTGCCGCGACCACGGCATCGACATCTGACATGACACGGCGCGCGCTGGTCACCGGAGGCTCCGGCTACTTCGGCTGTGCCATGGTGGCAGAGCTCCGCAAGCGGGGCTACGAGGTCGCGGTGTTCGATCGGGTGGACGTCCCCGACCGACCCGACGACGTCACGTTCTTCCGCGGCGACATCCGCGATGTGAGCGCCATCGAGCGCGCCTGCGAGGGGGTCGATGTCATCCACCACAACGTGGCGCAGGTGCCGCTCGCGAAAGACAAGGAGCTTTTCACGACGGTGAACGTGACGGGCACGCAGAACCTGGTGAACGCGGCCCTCCGAAACGGCGTGCGCAAGACGGTGATCGTGTCGTCGAGCGCCATCTTCGGCGTGCCGCGGCACAACCCGGTGCGGGCGGACGACGAGCCGGTTCCGGCGGAGGCCTACGGGCGCGCCAAGCTCGAGGGCGAACGCATCGCCCGCCGCGCCGTGCTCGAGGAGGGCCTCGACGTGACCATCGTGCGGCCTCGCACCATCCTCGGCCACGGCCGCCTCGGGATCTTCCAGGTGCTGTTCGAGTGGGTGTATCGGGGCAAGGCGATCTATGTGCTCGGGGGCGGCCACAACCGCTATCAGTTCGTCCACTGCGACGACCTCGCCGACGCCTGCATCCTGGCCGGTGAAGCGCGCGGGGCGGCCACCTTCAACGTCGGCGCGGAGCGCTTCGGCACCATGCGCGAGATGCTCGAGGCCCTCGTGAGACACGCCGGCACCAAGAGTCGCGTGCGCTCGCTCCCCATGGCTCCCGCCGTGAAGGCGATGGAGCTCACCAGCCGCCTCGGCCTCTCGCCGCTCGGTGCCTATCACTCGCTCATGTACGGCCGAGAGATGTTCTTCGACACCGCACCGCTCCGCGAGCAGCTCGGCTGGTCGAGCCGCTTCAGCAACGAGGAGATGCTCATCGAGTCGTACGAGTACTACGTCGCGCATCGCGCGGAGATCCTGGCGCGTCGGGGCCAGAGCCACCATCGCTCCCCGGTGAAGCTGGGGATCCTCAAGCTCCTGGAGTATTTGCCATGACGCCCACCATCGCCGCGCGCGACGTCGCCCTCGCCCTCGTCACCGTGGTGCTCAACTCGAGCGCTCAGCTCCTGCTGCGCGGCGCCGCGCTGAAGGGGGCGAGCCCCGAGAACCCCGCCAGCCTCGTCAAGAGCCCCCTCTTCCTCGTCGCCTTGGTGGTGTACGGGGCGAGCGTCCTCACCTGGGTCACGGTGCTCAAGCGGGTGCCGCTCCCCACCGCGATCCCATTCGTCGCGCTCATGTACGTGATCGTCCCGGTGGCCGCCTGGCGCGTGTTCGGAGATGCCCTCAACCTGCGCATGCTCGGCGGCATGGCCCTCGTCATCGCCGGCATCGTCATCGTCGCGCGCGGCTGAGCCCCCCTCCCCTCGCCCGTCAATCGCGTCGCGTGCGGAGGCGGCTCCGCTCGTCGTGGCGGGCGAGCGCGATGTCGACCAGCTCGCTCACCAGCGCCCGCGCGTCGAGCCCGCTCGCGGCCCACATGCGCGGATACATCGAGATCGCGGTGAAGCCGGGGATGGTGTTCACCTCGTTGAGGAACAGCTCGCCCGCGCCCGACATGAACATGTCCACCCGCGCCATCCCCGAGAGATCGAGCGCACGGAACGCGCGGAGGGCCATGAGCTGAACCGCGCTCCGCGCCGCGTCCCCCAGGCGGGCGGGGACCGACAGCTCCGCGCCGTCGTCGAGGTACTTGGCCGCGTAGGAGTAGAAGCCGTCCGCGTGCCGCACGTTGATCTCGCCGGGGGTGGACGCCCGCGGCTCGTGGTGACCGAGCACGGAGCACTCGAGCTCCCGCGGGTTGTCGAGGCCGTGCTCCACCACCAGCTTCGTGTCGAGCTCGAACGCGAAGGCGACGGCTGCCTCGAGCTCCGCTCGGTGGGTGGCCCGTCGCACGCCGAGCGACGAGCCCATGTTCGCTGGCTTGACGAACAACGGGAAGCCCAGCGCCTCGCAGGCGGCGAGCCCCGCCGCCGGATCGCGCTCGAAGCTCGCCCGCCACAGCGCGGTGTAGGGCAGCACCGGCAGCTCGAGACGCTCGAACACCTGCTTCTGAACGAGCTTGTCCATCCCGATCGCCGAGCCGGTGACGCCAGCCCCCACGTAGGGCACCGCCGCGAGCTCGCACAGCCCCTGGGTGCAGCCGTCCTCCCCCATCGGCCCGTGCAACACGGGGAACACCACGTCGAAGCCGATCTCGCGGCCATCGGCGACGTGCAGCGTGCCTGCCCGCTCCCCGGCGTCTGGCATCGGCAACACCCAGGCCCGCGGCCCCGCGCGATCCACGCTCACCTCCCGAGGGTCGGACGACCGAGGGAGCTGTGCGTCGGTCAGGAGGTGCCAGATCCCGTCGGGATCGATCCCGACGACGAGAGGCTCGAAGCGAGCGGGATCGAGCGAGCTCACGATAAATCGTGCCGAAATGAGGGATATCTCGTGCTCGGCCGAGCGCCCACCGCAGAGGATCAGAACACGCCGCACCGGATCACCGAACAAGCCTTGCAGAGGCGCGAGCGACGCAACCCGAGCGTGGCCTCACTTCAAGAACTGCCCTTTGCGCAGGTTCGGAGGGGGCCACACCATCCCCCGCGGCGACGGCGGCGCCGGCCGCGGCTCGATGGTCACGTCGGTGAGATCGCGGCACGCGATCGTGAGCGACTGGCCAGGGTCGTGCCAAACCGTGCGCTTCTCGTCTCCCAGACGGATGTGGTGGGGACCGCACACGACCTGGAACGGGACCCCGGCGCGGCTGTAGGGTCGCCCGCTCACGTACACCCACGCGTCGGCCTGGCTCGTGCGCACGAGCAGCATCCCCACGCCGGGGAGCAGCCCGCGAGCGTCTTCTTTGGCCTTCGCGACCACCGACTCGTCCACCGTGATCACCTTCGGCGACACCTCCGGCTCCGGCTCCGGCTTCACCTCCGGCTCCGGCTCGGGCTCTTTGGTTGGCTCGGGCGCGAGCGCCTCGGGCTCGGGGGCCGGCGCCGGTGCGGGCGACGGGTCGGGAGCGGGAGCCGGTGTGGCGAGGGTCGGTGGCGGCGTCGGCTGGCTGGTGGGGGGCACCGTCGCCGCGCCCGCGCGCTCGCCGATCTGCACCTGCACCCCCGAGATGCTCGCGATGAAGAGCCCGGCCGCGAAGGATGCCACCGCGGTCGCGGCCACCGCCACGATCCACTTGGTGGGAGGCGTGGTGGTGTAGACCCCGGGGACGTGGCTCGGCGGGGGCCCCTGCGAGTAGGGATACCCCGGCATGCCGTGGGGTGCGTAGCTGTACGGCACGTGGCTCGGCGGCCCCTGTCCTCCGGGATAGGGCCCCTCCGGGAGCTGTCCCTCGGGGTGTTGGCTCGCGGGGTGGTGGTACGACGGGGGGCCGTAGGGGCCGCGCGCGGAGTCGGGCGCGTACGACGCGTAGCCATCCCGCCCGCTCGCCGGCCCACTCCCCTCGGGACGCAGCTGCGCAGCGCGCGCCGAAGGCTTGTCGGGGAGCGCCACCACCGGCTCCCGCACGACGGGGGGCGCCGCGCTGGGCGCTTCACTCACCGGCACCGGCACCGGATCCTGCAGGCCTCGCTTGGTGATCGAGCGCTCGCGCCCTCGGGTCGCCTCTTGCACCGCGGTCGCCATCCCCGGCTCGGTGACGCTGTTCGACCGCGGACGCCGCGACACCTTGCGTCGCCCCGCCGACGGGCGGGGGATGCGCCGACTCGCGGCGAGGCCCTCGCCCTCGGTGGGCTCGCCGAGCGCGCTCGCGTGCAGCACGTCGGTGCCCTCGCGATCGGGAGCGCTCTTCTCCCACGGGAGCGGACCGATGAGACGCGCCTGATCCAACAGCTCCTTCTGTTGCATCCGCGCGGTGGGGCGATCCGAGTCGGGAGGCATCGACGACATCACGCGCACCGACCGCACCCGCTTCGGCGGAAACGACTCCTGTGGCAAGAGCTCCTCGTCGACGGTGACGCGCACCCGGCACACCTCGAGGGCCCAGCGCAGCTCCTCACGATCGGCGGCCTCGAGCGTGCGCGACAAGCTCACCGCGAGGGCCTTGGCGCTGATGCGCTTGCTCGCCGGCTCCATCGCCCGATCGATCGGGAAGGTCACCGACGCGGGCAGATCGGGGCGGGTGCGGCGCAGCGGGGCCGGCCGCTCGCCGTCTGCCGGCAGGCGATCGCGGGAGAACAGCTCCCAGAGCATGGCCCCCGCCGTGTAGACGTTGGCGCGAGCGGTGATCGGCCCGCCGCTGCGCACCTCCGGTGCCATGTACGCGTGCAACCAGTCTGGCTCGTCTTCGGCGCCCCCGAACGCCGCCGAGAGGCCCAGGCCCATCAGCTTCACGTCGCCTTCCCACGACAACAGCACCTGATGGGGACCGAGCTGACCGTGCACCACCGGCGACACCTTGCCGTCCTCGTCACGCGCCTGATGCGCGGCCGACAACGCCTCGAGCAACGACGCTCCCACGTGGAGCACCGCGCGGTCGCCCAGCCCCTCGCTCTTCTCAGCGAAGTACTTCATCAGGCGCAAGAGGCTCGTGCCCTCGATGTGCTCGAACACCGTCACGACACGCCCGTCGTCCTCGAAGTGATCGAGCAGCTTCGCCACCGACGGATGGGTGAGCTCGCGGCAGCGCGCCACGTCGAGCGCGAGTGCCCGCGCCGCCTGCTCGTCGGCCTGCACCACCACCATCACGCCCATCACGCCGTCTTGTCGTCGGGCGGAGTAGATCTCTCGATCTGGATCCGCAGCGCGATGCAGGACCTCCCAGTCCCCCATGGCCTTGCGACGTAGCTGGCTCGCGCTCCCTGTCGACATGCTCACTCTGGGCCCCTCCGCCCCGACACTCAACCGTAAGGTTACGCTCACGAAGCGCCAGCTGTGAAGAACTCGGCAGCAAGAAGTCGTCTCACGTCGTGGCTCCGGTGTGGGACCGGCCCTGACACACGCGCGCGCGACGCGGCGTTCCCCCGCTGCGCTCGGCGCCGCGCTGTGGTTATGCTCCCGCGATGAGCGACGCGTCAAAGCTTGCCCAAGCGGCCGAGGAGGCCGGGTGGCTGGTAGACCGTGGGTACCCGAGCGCGAGCGCCTCGGCCTTCGTTGCCGAGCACCGCGGCCTCGACGAGGCGGATCGGAAGCTCCTGAGCTGCAACGCCCGCCTCCACGCGCAGGTTCGCCACCACATCGCGAGAGAGATGGACGCCGAGGACGTGCACAAGCGCATGCTCGTGGTAGACGCCGAGAGCGCGCTCGCCACCGTCGCCGCCGCGCGCGCCGGCCGCCCGTTGCTCGAGAGCGCCGCCAACGTTCACGCCGATCCGGAGTGGGTCCGCGGCGCTCCTCTCCTCGAGCCCGAGACCACGTTGAGCGCTCTCGCCGACGTGCTCGACGAGCTGCGGCCGGCACGGGTGAGGCTCGTGAGCTCCCCCGACCACCGCCAGGCGCTCGAGGAGGTCGCGCGCGGGCTGGGCAAGCGGAAGTACAAGCTCGAGGTCGAGTCGAGCGACGACGTGATCGCGGCGATGCGCGGCGTCGGCTTCGTGGTGAGCTCCGATCCAGCGGTGCTCGACGGCTGCGCCACCTGGGTCAACGCGGTGGGAATGGTGGTGAAGCGGCTCGCCCCGCCGCTCTTGCGCCTCACCGCCTGACACGGGCCCTGGGTGAGACGCGCGGTCGCGGCGACGGGGAGCGCCACGATCCACCACCGACGCCATCCCAAGGACGAGTATCACCGTGTAGAATGCGCGCTCCCTCATGCCGACGCGCACCTACCTGGGCACGACCGCCCTCGCCATCGCCGCTCTCTCGTTCACGCTCGCGGGGGCGTGCGTGAACGAAGACATCAACCCGCAACGCGCACCGGAGCCCGAGGGTGGCAGCGGCGGGGAGGGCGGCACCGGCGGCACCGGCGGCGAAGAGCTGCCCTCCCGTGGCGATCCCGCGAGCTTCCCGTCCGAGTGCATCGAGAGCTGCGAAGCGGCCTGCGCGGCCCTCGACGGCTGCGACGCCGCCGCCTCGTCGTACTTCGGCATGACGAGTGAGGAGTGCCTCGGCTACTGCAGCCTCGCGGAGGGTGGGCCGCTCTGGGGAGATATTTCTGCGAATTTCAAATGTTGCGCGTCGCAGAGCGACTGCAGCGCCGTGCAGCATTGCGGCGGCTGGCTCAACCACCCCGACGTGGCCCTCAGCTGCACCAAGCTCTGCGCCTGTTTCACCTCCAACGCGGCGCTCCTCGCGCTCGCCGAGGGGCACGTCGCCCCCTCCCCCTACCGCTTCGCCGAGCACGCCGTGCTCGTGGCGCTCCCCGACGCGCACGCCGCGCTGCCCAGCGCCGCCGGAGCCCTCCTCGAGCGACAAGGCCGCTACGTCACGGCGCGGTTCTCCGACGCGGCGGGGGTGCACACCCTGGCTCAGCTCGCGAGCTCCGGGAAGCTCCTCCCCACCTTCGTCGACGGCCAAGGCCGGGTGAGCGCCGCCACCGGCCGCGTCTTCGTCCGCGCCAGCACCCCCATCGTCCTGAGCCGCGCCCGCGCGCTGGTGCTGAAGCACGCGAGCTCCGCCCCCTCGAAGGTGAGCTTCTCGAGCAGCCTCTACACCACCACCTACCCCGATCCGTGGGATGCGGTCGACGCGGTGAACGCGCTGCGCGCCGCTGGCATCGACGCCGAGCTCGACATGCTGCGCGAGCACCGAATGCACTACCTGCCGAGCGATCCGCTCTTCCCCGAGCAGTGGCACCTCCGCAACACCGGCCAGGGGGAATCGACGAGCGGCGTCGACGCCCGCGTGAGCGAAGCCTGGGACGTGACGCTCGGAGATCCCCAGGTGCTCATCGCGATCAACGACGACGGCGTCGACTTGCACCATGGCGACTTCGCCGGCCGCCTCCAGGGCGCCCTCAACTACCCCGGCGACTGGGAGGCGCTGCTCACGATGGGCCAGTTCGGCGGCCACGGCACCCCGGTCGCGGGCGTGGCGGGCGCGTCGATCGACGACATGTTGGGCGGCGCTGGCGCCTGCCCCGGCTGCCGCGTCATCCCCCACCTGCTCGCCCTCACGGACGGCTTCGGCAGCTTCCAGCTGAGCGACGCGGAGGCGGCCGACGGCTTCGAGCGCCAGGTCGACGCCGGGGCCTGGGTCATCAACAACAGCTGGGGGCTGTCGCTCGGCAACGCGCTCTACGCCGACGACGACCAGCCCGCCCCCGACCTCCCGATGGTGCTCGAGGACGCGTTCGATTACGCCGAGACGACCGGCCGGGGGGGGCTCGGCACCGTGATCGTGTTCGCCGCCGGCAACGAGAACACCCTCACCGACGCTTACAGCAGCCACCCGACCACGGTGTCGGTGGCGGCCATCGGCGACGTCGGCCTCAAGGCCTACTACTCGTGCCTCGGTCCGTCGATCACGGTCGGCGCCCCCTCCAACGGCGGTCTCACCGGGATCACCACCTCGGCCGCCGGCGGCGGTCACACCCCGAGCTTCGGCGGCACCTCCTCCGCCGCGCCGCTCGTGGCCGGCATCGTCGGCCTCATCTTCAGCGCCAACCCCAACCTCACCGCGGCCGAGGCACGCGCCGTGCTCCAGGCCTCGGCGACCAAGATCGATCCCGTGTTCGGCGCTTGGGACGAGGGCCGCTCGCCCTTCTATGGGGCGGGCATGGTGAACGCTTACGTGGCCGTGCGCCTCGCCGACGGCAGCTGCGCCGACGCCGCGAGCTGCCCGGTGCCCTCCGACGACTGCGGGGCCCAGTGCGGAGCGCGCGTCGCGTGCGGCCCGTGCCGCACCGAGGCCGACTGCGCCGAGGGTCACGTGTGCCAGGCGCTCCCGTCCCTCGGGCGCATGGTCTGCGTCGCCAACAAGGGTGACGACGCTTGCCCCGACGGCACCGACGAGGTGAACGGGCACTGTCTCCCCCGCGCCGAGACCTGCGGCGTGTGTCTCGGCGGCGAGGAATGCAACGGGCGCGACGACGACTGCGACGGCAGCGCCGACGAGGGTGACGCCTGCAGCGGCGCACCGCGCTGCTTCATCGACAGCCCCCCCTGTGCCGAGGGCACCGCCTGCGCTGCGACATCCTGTGTTCCGGCCTGTGAGAGCGACACCGACTGTCCGGAGGGGGCCCGCTGCCGCGACCTCAAGGATCAGTACGGCACCTCCGGGGGTCCCAAGGGTTGCATCCAGGGCCAAGCCGACGGCTGCACCTTCGGCTGCGCGGTCCTCGCCTCGAGCCTCCCCGACGAGCAGCTCTACGGCTTCACGACGTGTATGATGAACGGCCTCGTGGCCTGCAGCAGCGCCTTCGCCTGCGCGGGGCTGCTCCCCATCCAGATGTGAGTGTGATGACCGACAAGAGCATCAAGGACCTGGTCGCCGACATCATCGCCGACGGCAAGATGACCCAGGACGAGAAGCGCCAGCTCGACACCTTCCTCCTCTCCGACGGCGAGCTCAGCGTCGACGAGCGCCGCGAGCTCGACGCCCTCTTGGCCATGATCGCCCGCGGCGAGCTCGTCGTCGAGCGCTGAGGTCTCACCGCGCGGCGGTCGAGCGCGCACGCCGGCGCGTCCCTCACTTGCGCTCGAACGTCACCTCGTCGGCGACGAGCTCGGTCCCCTCCACCACCGCCACCACGTCGGGGTGTTCGTCCCCGAGCACGTAGCGCCGCGCGAAGGCCAAGACGTAAGCGTTCACGATCGGGAACCCGCGCCCGTCGTCGAGCAGCTCACAGCCCCCAAGCCCGAACAGCTGATGGCAGCCACCCGCGATGTCGACCCACGTCATGTCGACCGCGTCGCTCACCCGGTCGAACAGGGCGGCCGCCCCCACCTCGTCCTCGGAGCCCGTCATCAGGAGCACCGGCACGTCGACCGCGTCGTAGCCCGCGGCCCCGAAGAGCTCGTCGCGTGCCCCGCCCGCCATCGGGATCACCACCGTCACCCGCGGCTCGGAGAGGTCCTGCTCGGCAAACACCGCGAGCTCGTCGCTCGTGCACTCCCCCGAGGGCAGCTCTCCCCCCTCGCAGGCGGCCTCGAGCGCGGCGAGATCGAACGCGGCGCCGCCGCTCACCCAGGTGGTGTACGTGCCGAAGCTGTGACCGGTCATCGCCACCCGCGCCACGTCGCCGAGCCCCGCGAGCGGATCCGAGGCTGGCAGCGCCTGCACCGCGTCGAGCGACGCTCGGATGTCGAGGGGGCGCTCGAAGAAGTGGCGGGTCGGGCGCGGCTCGATGTTCATCGACAGGGTGTTGTCGGTGTGGTCGGGCGCCACCGCGAGCCAGCCGTGGGTGGCGAAGTGACGCATGATATCGGCGCTGTTTCCCGCGAAGCCGAGGTGCCCGTGCGAGTGCACGAGCAGCGGGAAGCGCCCATCGTAGGCCGGGCGCGCCCGCGGCGCGTCGACGAAGGAGGCCTCGTCGGGGAACAAGCCGCTGTACACCGGGTGCTCGCCCCCGGGCTGCTCGGTGGGGTACCACAGGTGGACGAGGAGCTCGCGCGGTCCCGCCGGCGAGGTGTAGCTCACCTCGAGGGTGCGGTATCCCACCGCGAACGGGCCGTCGCCGTCGAGCGCGTAGGTGCGGGGATCGGGCAGCGGCCCGAGCGGCTCGCCCGCCTCCTCGCCCCCACAGGCGGCGGCGAGCGCCACCCACAGCGCTCCCCACACCCACGACCTCGACTCGAGCTCCAGCATCCTCTCGGTCTATGATAGATCAACACCGTACGCCTCGGCGTCGTGGTCCTCGGCGTCGTGGTTCTCGGCTTCATCGTCGTCGCTTCATGCTCCGCCCTCACCTCCCCCTCGTGGCCGTCGGCGCCGCCCTCACCCTGCACGCCTCCTGCGTGGATGAGGGGGTGGACAAGGCCCCCCGCCCGCCAATCGAGCTCGGGAGCTCGCCCCTCGCGCTCAAGCGACTCACCCGACGGCAGTACCAGAACACGATCCACGCCCTGTTCCACGACAACATCGCCGTCCCCATCTCGCTCGAGCCAGACGTGGCCGTCGACGGCTTCCTCGCGGTGGGCGCCGCCACCACCAGCATCTCTGCGCTCGGCGTGGAGCGCTACGAGACCGCGGCCTACGACATCGCGGCCCAGGCCATGGAGCCAGGGGCCGAGCGCGACGCCTTCATGCCCTGCGTCCCCGCCGCCACCGAGGCCAAGCCCACCGACGCCAAGTGCGCGCGTGAGGTGGTGACCACCTTCGGGCGACGCGCGTTCCGCCGGCCCCTCACCGACGACGAGCGGGAGCGCTACACGGGCATCGCCAACGAGGCGGCGACGACCCTCGGCGACTTCTTCGACGGCCTCGAGTTCGCGCTCGCCGGCATGCTCATGTCGCCCAATTTCCTCTTCCGGGTGGAGGTGGGCGAGTCGTTCGAAGGCCGCCTCCGCTACTCGGGCTTCGAGATGGCGAGCCGCCTCTCCTTCGCGCTGTGGAACACCACCCCCGACGACGCGCTGCTCGACGCCGCAGAGGCCGGTGAGCTCACCGATCCCGACGCCCTCGCCGGCCACGTCGACCGCATGCTCGCCGACGAGCGGGCGCGGGAGGGGGTGAGGAGCTTCTTCGACGACCGCTTCGAGCTCTACAAGCTCGACGATCTGGTCAAGGACAGCACCGTCTTCCCCGCTGCGAGCCCGGAGCTCGGCGGCTTCGCCCGCGAGGAGACGCTCGCCACGATCGCCGCGCTCCTCTTGGAGACCGACGGCGACTACCGCGAGCTCTTCACCACGCGCACCACCTTCGTGAACCGCAAGCTCGCCGCGCTGTACGGCGTCCCCGCGCCCACCCTCGAGGGCTTCGCGCAGACCGAGCTCCCCGCCGACGGCCCCCGGCGCGGCCTCCTCGGCCACGCCAGCGTGCTCGCGCTCCACGCCCACCCCGTCTCGTCCTCGGCCACCCTCCGCGGCAAGTTCGTCCGCACCGCGCTGCTCTGTCACGCCATCCCGCCTCCACCTGCCGATGTCGACACGTCGCTGCCGGAGCCCTCGGGCGACCGCCCCACGCTGCGCGACCGCATCGGGGCCCACCTCGAGAGCCCGGCCTGCGCAGGTTGTCACCGCCTGCTCGATCCGATCGGCCTCGGCCTCGAGAGCTTCGACGGTCTCGGCCAGTTTCGGCTCGAGGAGAACGGCTCCCCGATCGATCCCAGCGGCGATCTCGACGGTGACCGCTGGAGCGACGCGCTCGGGATGGGCGAGGTGCTCGCCCGCCACCCGTCGCTCGCCGGCTGTCTCGTGCGCCACCTCTACCGCTACGCGGTGGGCCTGTCCGAGAGCGACGAGGACGAGCCGCTGCTCGGCGAGCTCACCGAGACGTTCGTCGACGCCCGCTTCCGCCTCCGCCCGTTGCTGGCGCACATCGTGCGCTCCGACGGGTTCCGCTTCGCGCGCGCGCTCGAGCCGAGCGAGCCACCGACCGACATGGAGGGCATGTGAGACGCCTCGATCGACGCACGCTCCTCCGCGGGATGCTCGGCGCCGCCGCCGTGAGCGTGGCCCTCCCGCCGCTCGAGATCTTCATGAACGAGCACGGCGACGCCTACGCCGACACGAGCGGGTTCCCCAAGCGGTTCGGCTGGTGGTTCTTCGGCAACGGCGTGCACGCCAACCGCTGGGTGCCCGCCGGCGACGGCCCGAGCTGGGAGCTCTCCGACCAGCTCGCCCCCCTCGCCGACGTGAAGGACCACATCACGGTGGTCAGCGGCTTGAAGGTGTACACCCCCAACAGCGTGCCCCACGGCACCGGCCCGGCCGGCATCCTCACCGGGCGCCGGCTCGGCGTGGCCGGCGGCGACTTCGTCTCGTCCTCCTTCGGGGCACCCAGCCTCGATCAGCTCGTCGCCGCCAAGATCGGCGGCGACACCCTCTACCGCTCCATCGAGGTCGCGGTGGAGCGCACCACCAAATCGCTCGCCTACTCCGCCGCCAACCAGCCTATCCCCCCCGAGATCAGCCCGCACGCGCTCTACACGCGCCTGTTTGGCGCCGGCTTCACCGAGCCTGGCGACGAGCCGATCCTCGATCCCAAGCTCGGTCTCCGCCGCTCGGTGCTCGACGTCATCTCCGAGGACGCGGTCGCGCTGAGGGAGCGGCTCGGGCACATCGATCGCCAGCGGATGGAGCAGCACTTCGAGAACATCCGCTCCCTCGAGAAGAAGCTCGCCCGGCTCGAGGAAGATCCCCCCAACCTCGCCGCGTGCACGCGCCCCACCGAGCCCGCGCTCGAGTATCCAGACGACGGCGGCATCCCCCAGATGTCCGCCGTGAGCCGCGCCATGAGCGATCTCTTGGTGATGGCGCTGGCCTGCGATCAGACGCGCGTCTTCTCGATGCTGTTCAGCCGACCGGTGAGCGACGTGCTCTACCCTGGCGCCTCCGCCGGCCACCACCAGCTCACCCACGACGAGCTCGGTGAGCAACCCCAGGTGAACGACATCATCCGCCAGCTCGTCGCCGAGCTCGGCTACTTCGTGGCTGCGCTGCGCGCGATCCCGGAGGGCGACGGCACCTTGCTCGACAACAGCCTGGTGCTCGGCTTCAGCGACTGCTCCTACGGCAAGTCGCACGCCATCGACGACTATCCCCTCCTCCTCGCCGGCAGCGGCGGCGGACGCATCCAGGAGGGCATCCACCACCGCGCCGCGGCGGAGAACGCGAGCAAGCTCGGCTTCTCCATCCTGCGGGTGATGGATCTCTCGCCCACCGAGTTCGGCGGCGACGAAGGCTACGTCACCGAGGGCATCGACGCGATCGAATCATGAGCGACCTCGAGCCCACCGCCATGCCCCAGCGTGCGCGCGGTGTGCGCGACCGCGGCGCCCGACCTCTCGGTGCGGCCGCGCTCTTCACGGCCCTCCTCCCCATCGCGCCCTGGCTCGGCGGCTGCACCGATGGCGACCCGGAGCCGTGCGCTTCGAGCGGGAGCGCCAGAGGGACGGTGGTCACCTTCGCCACCTTCGCGCGCCGCAGCGACGACGACAACCGCGTGGCCGACGGCCTCGACATCGACGGCCTCGACAGCACCTCCGACGACGTGGCCGGCTGCTACGCGAACGACTTCGTGTCCCCCGATGGGCGCCGCGGCATCGACAACCAGTTCGCGACGCTGCTCCCCCTCATCGAAGACTTCGTGGGCACCGAGAACATCGACGCCATCCTCGAGGGGGCCATCGCCAACGGGCAGCTCCTGCTCGTGATGAACGTGGAGGGGGTGGACGACTCCCGCGAGGACAGCTGCGTCGACGTGTCGCTCGGCCCCGGCTCGGGCGCCCCCCTGCTCGACGCCGCCGGCGCCTACGTGCCGTATCAGACCTTCGGCTACGATCGTGAGACCGCGCCGGTGAGCCACCTCGGCGGCCGCATCGAAGGCGGCGTGCTGCACGCCGGCCCCGCCGACGTCATCCTCCCCGTGCGCATCCTCGACGCCGAGTTCAACCTCCACCTCCACGGGGCCCGCTTCCGCATGGAGATCACCGAAGAGCCGCTCGGTGGCGGCTTCTCGCTCCGCGGGTTCGGCGGCGGCGGCATCGAGGTGGCCGACTTCGAAGACATCGTGGCCGGCCTCAACATCGGCGACGACGTCATCGGCGCCGTCGTCCCGCTCCTGTCGAACCTCGCCGACATGGCCGCCAACGAGAGCGGAACCTGCAGCCAAGTGTCGGCCGCGCTCAGGTTCGAGACGACGCCAGCCTACGTGAATCCCCAGCTCTGAGGGCTTGGGGGTCGGCCGTCGCGGGCGTGGCGAGGGCCGAGAACATGAACGCCACCCCACACGCGCCGAAGAGGGCGCCGACCAGGAGGCGGCTCTCGTGCGAGAGGGGCAAGAGCTGGAAGATCGCCCAGTCGGCCACGTTGAGCGCGAGCGCGGCCACCACCAGCGCGGTGCCATGACGCCGGAAGAAGGGGTGGCTTCGGCTCGTGAGCGCCACGAGGGCGCCCAGCATCAAGCCGAGATGAATCCCCGCGCAGCGGCTGCACACCGCCATCGGCTCGCCGGCGAGGTGCAGCGTTCGCTCGGGGCGCTGGTGGCAGAGAAACTCGAACAGCGCGTGCCCATCGCTGCCGGTGGCCGCGAACACCCACGGGAGCGCGCCGACGGCGAACATCCCCGCGAGGCCCCCCCACCACCAGCGTGCGTTCATCTCACGCCCGACGGCGATCCTTGAAGAAGACCTGGAGCGAGAGGAAGCCGTAGAGCGCGCCGAACATGCCCATGACGAGCATGCTGACCGGGATGCGGACGATCGCTCCGACGAGGCTCCCCGCCATCATGTTGGCGGCGCCTGGGATCGAGCCGTACAGCCCGGCAAACAGCGAGCCGAGGGCGAGGCTGAACACCATGCCGACGATGCCCGCGATGCCCCCCGCGACGACGCCTGCGATGCCGCCGAGGGTGGCGCCTTCGCCATCGCTCAGGCTCACGCCGGGGTTCTCGTCGAGGTACATCTTCACCCCCATGATCGCGCCCACCGCGACCAGGGCACAGAAGCACGCGTTGAAGATGTTGAGCACGGGGATAGACGACGCGATCCCGCCGATGGCCCCGCCGATCAGCCCGTGCTTCTGGAAGCGCTTGATGCCCTGCTCGAGCTGCGCGCTGCCGAACGCCTGCTGACCAAACTGCCCCGGAGGCGCGCCTGGCGCCGGCGCGGGCTGCCCGTAGGCCCCTGGCGCCGCGCCGAAACCAGCCTGCGCGGCCGCTCCGGGCTGCCCGAACGCGCCACCCCCTGCCGCTGGCTGGCCCCACGCGCCTTGCTGCGGCTGCGGCGCGGCGTAGGCGCCCTGCTGTGGTTGGGCCGGCGGGTACCCCCCCTGCTGGGGCTGGCCCTGCTGCGGGTAGCCTTGCTGGGGCTGGCCTTGCTGCGGGTAGCCTTGCTGGGGCTGCTGGCCCTGCTGCGGGTAACCTTGCTGGGGCTGCTGGCCCTGCTGCGGGTAGCCCTGCTGCTGTTCCGGCTGGCCACCGGGGGACTGACCCCAGCCACCTCCACCGGGCGGTTGCCCCCCCGGAGGCTGGCCCCATCCCCCACCCGGGGGCTGTCCACCGCCAAATCCACCTTGTGCCATCGACGCGATCCTTTCGAGAGCCCGCACCATAGCAGAGTGCCGAGCGAAGACCTAAGCGGCGGCGGTGCGCCCGCCACCGCGGTCGTCGCGCGGTGGACCCGAGCGGAGCGTCGCCTCTATGCTGCGCTCACGGAGATCTCAGTGAGCTTCCACCCCCTCGTTCGCCCCCTCTTCTGCGCTTGCCTCACGCTCGCGACGCTCTCGGTGTACGGGTCGCGACCGGCCAGCGCGCAGACCATCCAGACCAACCGCGCCCAGCGCTCCACGGTGCGTGTCTTCGCCGTGCAGGGGGTCGACGTCACCGAGGTGCGGAGCAAGACGCCCCAGAAGAAGCGCCCCTTCGGCATCCCCCGCGCCGGCCATGGGAGCGGGGTGTTGCTCAGCGAAGACGGGCTGGTGCTCACCGCCAAGCACGTGGTGCACGGCGCGCGCCTCCTCGCCATCCGGGCCCCCGGCCACGAGCGCGCCTACAGCGCCCGCGTCGTGTACGAGCACCCCGACCTCGACTTCGCCTTCGTGGTCGCGGCCGGTCTCTTCGCCGACAACCTCCCCCTCCCCGACGCCGCCCCCGCCCCGGCGATGGGCGATCCGGCGGTGGCCATCGGCTATCCGCTCGACTCGGCCGAGGAGCTCCCCACCCAGTCGAACGGCTCGCTCGCCGGCCTCACCCGCGACCGGCACTACAAGCTCAGCATGTCGCTCAACCCCGGCAACTCGGGAGGGCCCGTCCTCAACGCCCACAACGACCTGCTCGGGATCGCGATCAAGACCACCGATCCGCGCCGTGGCGCGCAGGGCCTCTCCATCGCGGTCCCGCTCGAGCCCATCCTCGTCGCCTTCAAGGCGGTGCAGACTTCCTACAAGCAGTACCGCGACAACCTCGAAGACAACTCGATCGCCCAGCTCACTGGCGAGCTGGTCATGGCCGGCTCCGAGGGCCTGCACGCCGAGGTGACGCGCCTCGCCACCGGCCCCACCCGCACCAAGATTTACAACGCCATCGAGGCCGCCTCCAAGAAGACCAAACACCCCGACGTGCAAGCCCTGCTCGCGGCCTATTTCTTCGATCTCGCCGGCGCCCTCCTCGAGCACAACGGCGTGTACGAGGTCGCGCAGATGCCGCCCGGCAAAGCGCGCGACGACGCCAAGAAGGCGATGAAGCTCAGCATCGCCCTCGCCGAGAAGGCGGCCAAGGCCGACCCCACCATCCGCAAACGCTCACCGTTCATCGGCGTGCTGCTCGACGCCTCGAGCACCAGCCCTCGCCGTCCACCGCCAACCGGCGTGCGCCCCCCACCCCCGCCGCTCGCCGCGGCCGCCCCGAAGTACCTCCCCTACAGCGAAGGCGACCCTATCCCCGACGGCTACGCACCCGACACCCGTGTCCGCCGCGGCCTCGCCATCGGCGGCGGCGTCACCCTCGGCGTTCTCTGGGCGTTCACCGCGGTGTTCGGCGCCGTGTTCCTCGACGTGGGCAGCCTCGACGACGACGCCTACATCCCGCTCTTCTTCCCCGCGGTCGGCCCGTTCATCGCCGTCGCCACGATGGAGGCGAACGTAGCGGGTGGGGCCGTGCTCGTGATCGACGGGATCGCGCAGACCGCGGGCCTCGCGATGTTCATCGCTGGCCTCGCCGCCCCCGAGCCCGTCTTGCGGCGGAAAGACGGCCTGCGCGTCGACATCCAACCCCTCGCGGCCCCTGGTCACTACGGGCTCGGCCTCACCGGCGCGTTCTGAGCCGCGTCGTCCACGCCGCCGCGCAAAGCCCCTCTCCCCCCCTTTGCGGCTGGTGTAAGGGTCAGCGGTGCGTCAACCCGAGATCGATCTGTGGTGTCCGGGAGCGGTGTCCTCATCGATCGCGCTCCGACCGTCGGGGCAGCTGTTCAAGGCCATCGTCGCCGTCACGGTGAGGCTCGAGCTCGACGCCGAGCGCCCCGCCGTCTTGCGTGACGACTACCTCGAGGACCCGCTCCACATCTCGATGGAGGAGCTCATCCACTGGCCGCTCGTCGAGGAGCTGGTGAAGCGACCGGACGGCCTGCGCATCAAGCTCCCCAAGGTGGACGCCCGCTTGCGCGTGCACCGCATCCAAGGACCCCGCGAGCCTCTCCAGGATCTGCCGTTCGAGGTCGAGGGTCTCGCGCTGGCCCGCGATCGTGCCGTCGCCGACGTGGGGATTCGCGCCGAGGTGACCATCTCCGACGCGGAGGCCAAGCTCGTGGCGCTGGTGGGCATCGCGCTCGGCGGCGCAGCCATCCACTGGCCTTCGCGCGATCAGGTGGTCGCGGAGCGCGCGTTGAGCCGGAGCCACCTCTACGCCACGCTGCCGCGTGAGGCGACGAGCGGCGCCGCGCGCCCCGTCGTCCCGCGGCCGAGCGCCCCTCCCCGTCGCGGCACGCGTCCTCCGCCCCCACCGCGCCGCACCCCCGCCTCCGCCACCCAGGCCTCCGCTCCCCCCCCTGCCGAGGCGACGCCCGAGCGTCCCGTGGAGGTGATCACGCTCGACGCCGAAGACGCCATCACCCTCGATCCGGACGCCTCGGTGACACAGATCGACGTGCCGCTCCCGTCCCCTGGCGCCCCGCCAGAGCCGTCTCCCCCGCCAACCGCCGTCGCCCCACCGACCGCTCCTCCGCACCACGGCGCGGCCCCGTCCACGGTGCGGGAAGACCCACTGCGAGCGGTAAGCCCCCAAGAAAGGGCGCCGCACGCTGGAACGCCGCACGCTGGAACGCTGCACGCTGGAACGCCGCACGCTGGAACGCCGCACGGGATGGTCGTGCCGCACGCAACGACACCGCACGCGATCCCTGCACCGCAGGGGCCGGCCGTCGCCCCCCCGCGCGACGCCACGCTCGCCTCGCTGCACGGCACCGTCGTGCCGTCACCGGGGCCCGACGAGGGCCTCTTCGGCACGGTGGTGATCGGCGCCGGCGATCGCCCGCCGCCGTCGCAGCGCATGGCGCTCACCCTCGAGAACAAGACCCCCCTCGCGGTGTGGACCGTCCCTTGGAAGCTCAAGGGCAAGCACTCGCTCACCGTCGTGGCCAAGGCCACCTGCGACATCCCGACCGGCGGCGGGGCCGTACGCCTCCGCGACACCACCGACGCGCCGCGGGGCGACGTGTTTCACGACGGCGACCCCGCCGGAACGTTGGTCTACCCGAGCGACCACGCGCTCCTGAAGCACCGCGCCGACGTGCTCCTCGTCGGCCACGTCTACGCCCCGGGGGGCCGCGCGAGCTACGCCACGTTGAGCTTCACCTTCGGCCGCGGCGACAACCGCTTCGAACGCCAGCTGAGTGTGTTCGGTGCGCGGGAGTGGCGCGACGGCGTCCCCTCGCGGCCCGATCTCTTCCGCTCCGTGCCGCTGCTCTACGAGCGGGCGTTCGGCGGCCCCGGCTTCGACAAGAACCCGGTGGGCGTGGGCTTTGGCAAGAGCCACCGGGGGCGCTTCGTACCCAGCCTGGAAGACCCCCAGGAGCTGCTCTCGCGCCGCGGCGACGAGCGGCGTCCGGCCTGCACCGCCCCCATCTCCCCGAGCTGGGAGGGTCGCTATCGCCGGGTCGGGCAGTCGTGGCGCGGCCGCCTCGAGCAGACCTGGGACGAGCTCCCCGACGACTTCAACTGGGAGTTCTTCCAGTCTGCCCCTCGCCCTCAGCAGCTCGACTACCTGAACGGTGACGAGCCCTTCGAGATCCACGGCGCCCGCCCCAACGACGAGCCCCTCTCGGGCAGCCTCCCCGCGCTGCGCCCCGCCTGCACCGCGATCACGACCAGCGGCTCGCGTCCTTTGGTGATGCCATCGACACCGTCGTGATCGACGCGGAGCGGCGCAAGGTCCACATCCTCTGGCGTGGCCTCCTGTCGGTGTCGGCACCTCACGCCCCCGAGCTCTCGGCGCTCGCCATCACGCTCTGAGGCGCCGCCTGGACCCTTCGCGCGTCGAGCTCCGCGCCCCGCAGACGCCGGTCGCCGGCCGTCAGTTGCAGCCTTCCTTCCGCCGGAGCGCGATCTCCGCCTCGAGTTTGTCGAAGCTCGCGAGGTGGGTGGCGGTGATCTCCTCGAGCTCGGCGAGCTCGGCGCTGAGATGCGTGCCCACCTCCTGCCGCGTGCGCAGCACCGCCGCATCGACCAGCGCCTGCACCTGCTTGCCGGCCAGGCTCTCGCGAAAATCGAGCGGGAGGGCGGCCGCGCGCTGCACCTCCTCGCGGATCGCCCCGAAGCGACGCAGGATGCGGGCGAGACGCGCCCGCCGCGTCGCGATGACCACCACCTCGTCGTCTGGCGACGCTGGCTTCGCCCCCCCGATCCCGAGGGCGACCGCCCGATCCACGCCCGCGTCGCCATCGGCGGCGAGCACCTTCGCGATCCGCGCCGCGACGTCCTTGTGACGCACCGTCGCCGCGCTCAACAGCGTCTCGGCCGGGTCGAGCGCGCACTTCTCCACGTGGAGCAGCACCTCCAGCTGATCCACCTCCGCGTGCCGCGCGGTGAGCGTGGGCCGGATCGCCGAGAGCTCGGTCAGCGCCTCGTCCACGCGCCCCAGCTTCAGGAGCACCCAGAGGCTCTCCACCTTGGCGTCCTCGGCCACGTCCTCGAGCCCACGGGCCTTCCGGTAGGCCGAGAGCGCCAGCTCGAGCTTGTTTGGATCGTCCGCCGCAAGCTCGTACATGACGCGCGCCTGCGCCATCGTGGCCATCGCGCGGATCCGCTCCGGCTCCTCGATGCCCGCCCGAGCGACCGCCCCGGTCACCGCGTCGAACGTGTCGAGCGCAGCGTCCGCCCGCTTGGCGCGAACGTCGATGACCCCGAGCATGAAGAGCGCTCGCGGATAATCGCTCGACGCGGCCGTCACCTCGCCGAGGAGGGCCCCCGCGCCCGCGTCGTCGCCCTTGAGGAACGCCTGCCGCCCGAAGAGGTAGGCGAGGCGCTCGAGGAGCGGCTTGGACTGGGTGGTGAGCGCGTCGCGCTCGCTCGGCGTGTAGTGGACGAGCGACTCAAGCACCGCATCGGTATCGATCCGACCTGCGAGCAGGCCGAGCCAGGGCAGCGCGTTGAGGCGCAGCGGGTGACTCCTCTTCGCGATCCGATCGAACAACATCCACGAGGCGTGGGGCAGCTCGAGCTCGAGGAGCGCCTTGGCCGCGTAGATCTCGGCGAGGTGCTTCGGCGTCGACGGACGCAGCGGATCGCGCATCACCTCGAAGAACCGCGCGAGGGCCGCCTGCGCGTGTCCCGCACGGTAGGCCTCCACCGCGCCGAGCAGCTCGGGGGCCCCTTGCCCCACGAGGCGCGCGTCCTCGCTGTCGTCCACCTCCACCTTGGCGACGGGTGCGAGCTGCGAGGGCGCCGCCTCCCGGGCCGGCATCACCAGCGGGTTCGCCGTCTTGGGCTCGGTGCACGCGCCCGCTGCGGCCAAGAGCACCACCGCGAGCCCGTGGCCCCAGCGCCCCCCCGCCGCCCCAGCCCCCCGCCGCGAAAGAACCTCCGCGAGCGCGCGCCCGCTGGCCTTGGCTGGCTTCATCCGGCTCGGAGGAGCGGTCCGAGGCGTGGGGTGGAGAGCGCTCCCACCCCCCGAGCTCTGCTGCGCTTTCACGCCCCAGTTTGTGCACCGGATCGACAAGTCCGTCGAGTCGGTAGTACAACTTTGTGGTGCGCATGAACAACACGGTCACATTGGCTTGCTTGGTATTGTTGGGCGCGGGCGTCGGGCTCGGTGTGGGTTGCGGCACCGAGGCGCCCCCTCGCCCCATCGTTCAGGGAGGAAACGGCGGCGAAGGAGGCGCCGGCGGTGCGGGTGGCGGAGGCCCCGTCACCCAGGGGATCATCTCCGCGAGTGGCCAGTCCAACTACGAGACCGATCCGCAGCTCGCGGTGAACGACGACGTGGTGGCGGTGGTGTGGACCGGGCGCCTGCGGCCCGACGCGCCGGGCACCATCGGCTACGCGATCAGCACCAACGGCGGGGCCACCTTCACCGATCCGCAGACCATCGCCTCGCCCGACTTGGACAACTACGTCGCGCCCGACGTAGCGGTGGACAACAGCGGCAACGTGTACCTCGTCTTCCTCGGCTACGACCGCGGGCCCGACGGCGCCGCGATCTACTTCGCCCACACCAACGGCGGCACCACGTTCGGCGAGCCGGAGAAGATCAACGACGACATGATGGTGAGCTACTTCGGGCGTCCCCGCCTCACGCTCACCAACACCAACCGCCTGGTCGTCGGCTACACCGAGACGGTGGCCGGCGTGGCCGAGCTGCGCGTGGCCACCAAAGATCAGACCGGGAGCGAGTGGACCATCCAGCTCCTGTCCCAAGGAGGAGCGAGCCGCTTCTTCCCCACCCTCTGCTCGGCGGCCAACACCATGAACGGCCGTACCTACCTCGTCGAGCTCGTGCAGGGCCGCATCGGCCTGTCCCGCACCGAAGACAACGGCGACACGTGGCAGGGGATCCAGGCGAGCGCCGACGGCGATCAAGTGAGGGGCGGCGCCACCTGCATCGCCCAGGGCGACAACGTCTGGGTGTCGTACGGCGTCGGCGGCAACAACGGCCTCAACGAAATCAAGGTCGCCTACTCCGCCGACGGCGGCGCGACGATCATGGACGTTGGCGTCGTGAGCGACCCCGACATCAAAGCCGTGCACGCCCTGCACCAGCTCGCGCTCGAGCCGCCGGAGACGGGGCACCTCGTCTTCTACAACGGCGCCGGACTCGCCGACAAAGCGTCGAGCTTGCGCCGGGTGCGCTTCTCCCCGGCGAACCTGATGCAGGAGCCCCCGCTCACCCCCGACGACCCGCCGCTCGGCCTCCCGAGCGTCCTCGTCCACGAGCCGGTCACCCTGTCCCTCATCGACGACGACCAGCGCTGGCTCGGGAGCGGCATCGGCCTCGACTTCGAAGGCTCCGAGCTGTTCGTCGCATACGTCGACAACTCGAGCGGCGACAGCCACGTGGCGTTCACCGTCGTCGATCCCTAACCGCCGCCGACCCGGCCGGAGCGACACGCGGCACGGTGCGGAGCACCCTCCAGCAAACTCAAGACCCGACCGGAAGAGACCGACGCTCTCGCGAAGCGCGCTTGGGCGTTGGGGCGAGAAGCGCGACGCGGTGGCAGGGGAGCCCCGCGCGTAGCGTGGGGGGAGGGTGCGGCAGCCCCTCCAAGAGACTCAAGACCTGACCGGAAGAGGCGGAGTGGCGGGTCGGTGGGTCGCTTCAGGTG
>CAYOAL010000010.1:0-134287 GCA_964401935.1 uncultured Polyangiaceae bacterium | reverse complement strand
GCCGGACCGCGCCTCGAGGAGCCCCGCGAGGCAATGTCGGTCGGACCTTCAGTTGCACGTGTAGCGCGCCGGGTTGCATGCCCCGAGCGGATCGAACGCGTCGCAGAACGGGAAGTAACAGCGCTGGTAAACCGAGCTGTTGGGGCCCACCTCGTCGTCGAGGCAGGCGCCGTGACGACCGCGGGGCGAAAGCGGACAGTCTTCATCGGACCGACACGTGAACGAGAAGGCAAGGTCGAAGCACGCACGCTCGCCGTTGGTCACCTCCACGCACGCCCACCGACCGGGCTTGTCGGCGCCACCACAGTCTTCGTCGTCGACGCAGTGGCGACAGAACTTGCTCGAGGAGTCGCTCGCGTCGCAGGCCCCCGCGGCGGGCACACAGACGCTGCGCGGCACGCAGAGATCACCGGGCACGGGGCAGTCGTCCGACGTCTCGCAGTCGACGTTCGCGTTGGAGGCGCAGGTGTTGCCAGCGCCACCGCTCGCTGGCGCGTAGCTCACGCAGTTCTCATCGAGGCGGCAGTCGGTGCCGTCGTTGCAGAGCCGGAGGCACACGTCTTGACCGGCGTGGGCGCCACACACCTGAGCGTCTCCGAGCGAGCAGTCGAGGTTGTCGCGACAGCGGGTGCACTCGTCGCGGACGAGGCAGGTCGGGCGCATCAGACACAGACCGCTCTCGAAGTAGCGGGCGCCGGCCGCGTTGGCGGCGGCGATGTCGATGCACGGCTCGTCGGTGGTCCCGCAGTTGGCGTTGTTGCCCTTCTGGCACTGTCCGTCGTTGCTGCACGCGACGGCAGCGTCGTTGCTGCACGTGCCGCCGTCGCAGGTGTTGCCACAGATGTCGTGGGGAGCGCGGGTGTTGCCGCAGTAGTAGCCGAGCGGACAAGCCGCATCCGAGTCGCAGTCGTGCTGGGTGCAGTAGGCGTTGGCGTCGCCTTCGCCCGCACCCACGCAGGAGAACGGCCGACACTGGCTGAGCTCGCACGTGTTGAAGGTGCAGGGCGTCCCGTCCCCGCACCGACCGACGTTGCAGTCGGGGTCGCCTTGGCAGACCGCGGCGTCCTGTGCGCAGTCGGCGCAGGTGTTGGGATCGCACTCGAGACCGTTGGGGCACGCCGCTGGCTGCACCGCGCAGTTGTCCACGCCGAACGGGCAGCGACAGTCGGTGTCGCCGAACGGGCAGGCCCAGCCATAGCCACCAGGCTGCGTGTTGGTGGCGGGATCGACGAACGGAGGGCGGCGTCGCGTCTGCTGACACAAGCGGATGGCCCCGCCGCGGTCGTCGCTCGCCTCGAGGCAGGCCTGACCGTCGAGGCAGTCGCCGTGATCGACACACGGGAGCACGCAGCGGTTACCCACGCAGACGTTGCCGGCCTTGCAGCGGCTGGCCACACACTGGGCCTCGCAGGTGCCGTCTTCGGTGACGTAGCCGCCTTCACAGAGCGCCCCGGTGACGCAGCCGGCGGCGGGCGCCATGGCCACGGCGAGCAGGGCGAGCAGCGCAGCCAAGAACCCCATCCACTTCCTCGGCCCGAGCCAGCCCTTCATCCGCACTTCTTACCAGAGCCACCGAGGATGTGAAATCTGCTAGGCTGAGCGTGCTTGGCGCTGCGCCGGTGAGACCGAGCCGGACACGAAACCGATTCGGCCACTCGACGTAGCGGTTGATGTAGAGCGGTGATGGCGCGGCGGTGATCGCGCGACGGTGCTGGCAACGATGGGGCGATGGATGAGATGACGATGAGGACGAAGCTCTTGGGCCTGGCGGCTTCCGCCGCCGTATGTTGGACCACCGCTGGCTGCATCGCGGCCGACGAGGAGGCGCCGGAGTTCGAGAAGGGCCAAGGCGAAGCGCTGCCCGCCGCGAACGCGGCCTACCCGGAGGGGCCCTATGGGTTCGAGGTGGGCAGCATCCTCCCCGACATGCAGTTCCTCGGCTATCCCGACTTCGTGAACCGCGGGGCGGAGATGCGCATCGTGAAGCTCTCCGACTTCTACAACCCCACGAGCGCGGAGACGTTCGGAGACGACCTCGCGTATTTCGGGCTTGGTCAAGCCAAGCCGCGCGCGTTGGTGATGTTGATCTCGTCGGTGTGGTGTGGGCCCTGCCGTCAGGAGGCAGCCAACGTGCTCCCCGGCGAGTTCGCGCACTGGAAGCCGCTCGGTGGCCACTTCTTGGCCATCCTGATCGACGGCGCGGATCCGGGCACACCAGCCACCGTCGACGAGCTCTTCGGCTGGTCGAGCACCTTCCAGCCGCAGTACACGATGACCATGGACCCATCGAACCACGTGATGGCGTTCTATGAGCCCGCGTTCCCCGGAAACATCATCGTGCGCACCAGCGACATGAAGATCATCCGGCGCGTCGCGGGGATCCCCCAGGCCGACTTCTGGAACACGTTCTCCCAGGTGCTCGACGGAACGTACCAGGAGCCGCTCGGCGGCGTTCAGTGAGCGTCGCCGCAAGACCTCCCTTCGAAGCTCCCCCCGCGGGACCGAATCAACTACATAGCCCTCATGCGCACTCTCCGAAGCCCACGGCTCGTCGCGGGGATCTTTTGCCTCGTCGCGACCGGCTGCAGCTCTCCTCAGAACAACGTCTCCGATCCTACCGACTCCACTCCGACCGGTGAGACCCCCGCGCCGGCCCCGGACGCGACCGGTGAGGACGGCTCGCCCACCCCAGCGCCGACGGGTCCGAAGGCCCCCGACTTCACCCTCAAGACCCTCGACGGCGGCCAGGTGACGCTCTCCGATCTCAAGGGCAAGGTGGTGCTCGTCGACTTCTGGTCGACCACCTGTGACCCTTGCCTCGCCGAGATGCCGGAGCTGGTGAAGCTCTACGAGGAGAAGAAGGCGCAAGGCTTCGAGATCCTCGCGGTGACCATCGACGGCCCCGAGACCGCGGCCAAAGTGCCTTCGACGGTGAAGAAGAACAAGATGACCTTCCCCGTGCTCCTCGACGAGGACACCGAGGCGATGGACCGCTACAACCCGAAGGGGGAGCTGCCGTTCACCGCGGTGATCGACAAGCAGGGGCACATCGTGCTCAAGCGCGCCGGCTACCAGCCGGGCGACCACGCCTCGTGGAAGAGCCTGGTCGACGCCGTGGACAAGGCCCTCGCCGGCAAGTGACACTGGCCAGGTGACGCGAGCCGGGTGACACGAGCCGAGCGTGACGAGTCGAACCGCGCACCTCGTGGCCAACGCGACGGCGTGCGCCGCCGTGGGTCTCTCATGGCCCGCGGCGGCGATCGACTTCGACGACGTGGGCGGTGAGACGCTCAGCGTCGACATCAGCAACACGAGCTCGCTCTCGTATCGGTTCGACAACCGCAACGACACCAACACCGGGGGCGTGACGCTCACCCCGAGCCAACACGTCGACGACAACTACGGCGAGTGGCTCAACCGGCTCTACCTTCGCACGCGCTACTGGAAGTTTTCGCTGGGGCTCCGGCTCGACAGCGCGGTCTACTTCCACACCTTCGACCGCGAGCGCGCCCGCGAGCTGATCCTCGAGGAGCTCGGGGCGCCGGATCTGGCGCTCGAGAACCAGTTCGCGCGCGAGATCCACACGCGCTTCACCAGCCTCGTCTATCCGTCGAAGCTGTGGCTGAGCTTCAAGCACAAGGAGTACGAGGCGACGCTCGGCGACTTCTACATGCAGCTCGGGCGCGGGCTCGTGTTCAGCGTGCGCAAGATCGATGAGGTGGGCATCGACACGACGGTGCGTGGCGGCAAGCTCAAGGGGAGCTGGTCGGTCGACGACTTCAACCTGGAGGTGAACGCCTTCGGCGGCCAGATGAACCCGATCCGCATCGACTATGCGACCGGGCGCATCCTCCACGGCGACGGCTCCCCGCTGTTCTTCGGTTTCCCCGAGGCGGGCGACTTCGACTACTTCTCCTCCTCCGGACCCAACACGTTCGAGCCTCAGACGGATCGGGCCAAGCCGAGCTATCTCGAGGACACCGTCGTGGGCGGCAGCGTAGAGCTCGGCCCCAAGCAGGTGGCGTTCGGCGCCAACGTCGCCGCGCTCTTCCGCAAGTCGAACAGCGAAGACAAGGAGCGCTGCATCGCCCTCGGCGGCAACGTCGACGACTGTTCGGCCGACTTCCCCGCCTTCAACTCCACCGACGCTTCGCGCTCGCATGACCGCATCGTCAACTTCAGCGGCTCGGTGCGCGTCCCGCCCATCGAGGGCGTGGTCGACGCCTACGTGGAGGTAGCCGCACAGAACCAGACGAAGGGCCGCATCACGGGCATCGACAACACGGGAGCGGTAGCGAGCACCGAGAAGGACCTGTGGGGCTACGCGGTGTACGCGAACGTCAACGTGACGCTCGATCCGATCACGTTCACCTTGGAAGGCAAGCACTACCGCAGCTACTTCCTGCTCGGCGCCAACACCGACCCCATCACGCCCGGCTTCTCCGCGCCGGAGGCGAGCATCGTGATCTACAGCCGGCCGCCCAACGTCGAGTCGATCTACACCGAGCCGATCGGCTCGCCGGATGTGTGTGTCACCGGCGGACGCTTACGCACCGATCTCAACTTGAACGACGAGCTGCGTGTGTACGGGTGGGCTGGGCGCTACACCAGCTTCACCGAGTTCGACGCCCTCAACAACGAGTGCGACACCGACGATCGGAAACGGAGCGACACCTGGGATCTCGCCGCCGGCGGCGAGTTGGATCTTCAGGAAGGCAAGACACACTATTGGGGCTGGGTGGGCGCGCGCTTCACCGACATGGGAGAGCAGTACGCGTCGCTCGGAGGCAACACCGCGGTGCTCTACCGCGAGGGCTACGTGCGCTACGACTTCAACCAGTACCTCGGGGGCCCCTTCTCCATCAGCGCGCTCGGATATCACCGGCAGCGCCTCTATCCGATCACCCTGTCGGAGGTGTGGCACGAAGGCGAGAACCTCTTGGCGCTCAACTGGAGCCCCAACTGGTCGTTCATCTTCGGGTACGAATATCAGACGCGACCGGGGCTGCCGGTGCACTACTTCAACGGCGCGATTCAGTACCGCTCGAAGTCGAGCGAGCACTGGTACGACCAGCTCACCGACCTGGTGCGGGTGTTCGTGGGCCAGCGTCGCGCAGCTCTCCGGTGCGTCGGCGGCGTGTGCCGCGTGTTTCCCGCGTTCGAGGGAGCAGGTATCGAGCTCGTGTCCACGTTCTGATCCGATCAATGATTTGGTAGGGTCGTCCCATGGAAGAACCTACTGCGCGCATCCTCGCCCTTCTGTCGCACCCGTCGCGCGTGGCTCTCATCGAGCTGCTTGGAAAGAAAGCCATGCAAACGGACGAGATGGCGGCGGAGATGCCGATCGAGCTCGCCGGCACCGTGGTGCATCTCAACTATCTCATCAACGAGGGCGTCGTGCTCTCCAAGCGCTTTGGACGCCGTGTGAAGTACTGGCTCGATCGCGAGCGCTTCGCCATCGCGCTCGCGGCGCTAGGGGACGAGATCGGGATCCGCGTGACGCTGAACCGGTCGTTCAAGCAGGACGCGCCGAGCGCGCCGGACGTGCCCCAGCGACCGCTGATCCTCAAGAAGACGCCGAAGCTGCGAACCGAGGCGAGGAAAGCGGCCGAGCTGGCTGCGAAGCAGTCGCCTCGGAAGCGGGCGCCGGCCAAGGCCACGAAGAAGAAGGCAGGCAAGGTGGCCGAGAAGCGCGCCTCCGAGAAGAAGGCGCTCACCCGCACCAGCAAGGTGCGCAAGAAGAAGCGCTGAGCTCTATACTGTCGCCATGCGCTCGTGGTGTGTCGCCGTTGCGTTGACGCTTTCGCTGTTCGCTCCCGACGTCGCCGCGCTGCAGCCAGCGCGCCCGGACGGCGAGCCGCCCGCGCCAGCGCCAACCCCCGAAGAGGCCGCACCGACGCGACCTCCTCCTCGCGTCAACAAGGGACGACGTCGACGCCCGCGCTCTGCCAACGAGGCGCCTTCCAACCCGGCCGAGGACCTCGATCGCACCGTCGTCCGCTGGTACGCGCTCGGGGCCCGGGGGATCGCCAAGCCCAAGTTCATCACCGCCCGCGAGCTCGCGTTCGAGGCGCGGCTCGAGGCGTTGACGAACCAGAGCACGCAGAGCGCGCCGTACACGGCCAAAGACGTCCGCGCGGCCATTCAGCGACGGATCAGCGAGGAGATGCTCGCGTCGTTGCCGGTGAGCGACAACCCGACGCCAAAACAGGTGGCGAGCTACGCGGAAGCGGCTCGCGAGATCCTCGCGCAACGGATCGCCGCCGACATGCCCGACGCGACGAACGAAGCGCGCCGTGCGGTGGGCCTCGCCAAGCTCGACGCGGCGCGACGTGCCGAAGGGATCGCGCGGGAGGAGCTCGACGCGCTGCTTCGCCGGCGGGCGCGGGCGAGCTGGTATCTCGACAAGATGGTGGCGCCGATGCTCAAGCCGAGCGAGCTGGATCTTCGCGAGGCCCACCGGCGGGGCGAGACGCCCTTCACCCCGCAGTCGTTCGACGAAGCGAGAGACGCCATCGAGCGCTGGTACACGTCGGCGCGCCTCGCCACCGCGCTCGATCGCTACTTCCGCAACGTGCGCTCTCGGGTCGAGGTGGTGGTCATCGGCCGTCCGCCGGTAGCCGAGCCGGCGGCCGTCGCCCCCCGATCGGCGCAGACCAAGCCTCGAGCGTCGACCCCCACCCGCGCGGCCAAGGCGAACTCTCGAAGCGCGAACCGCGCCGACCGAGCGCACGCGAAGCCGAAGCGGCCCACACCCGAGAAGCGCCGCTACCGGAGCGCGAGCCGCCCACGCCGCGACGCCACCTGAACGGGACCGCCTCGCGAAGCACGGGAGGAGGGTGCGAAGCACCCTCCAGCAACTCGAGAGCTGACCGGAAAAAACCGACGCTCTCGCGAAGCGCGCTTGGGTGTTGGGGCCGAAAGCGCGCTCCCGCACGACCGACCAGAAGAGCTCACCGGAGGCGAGGGCGCCAGTGGTGCGCTCATGGCTGCTCCTCGGCGAGCATCATCACCACTGTTTTTTGGCAGCTATTTCGGCGCGCCCGCGTTGCGCGCTGGAAGTGCCCCGTGGTCGCGCCGAGCGGCGCGCTCGCAGCGCGAGTGCCCCCTGTCGATTTCGAAGTCGAGAGCGGGCCCGAGAGAGCGCCAGCGTGGAGCCGAGAGAGACGAAAATCCTGTCGAGGGCGAGCGAGCGAATTCACCCACCCGCATCGATTCTTTCACGAGCCAGGGCGCGGAGGGCACCGCCGCGCTTTCGCACCTCACGAAACGAGCGACCGCGACCCCGACAGCCCTCGGGGGACCGCCCGCCCACGCGGCCCGCTCTGCCGAGCCCCGCCGGACCGCGCCTCGAGGGGCCCCGCGAGGCCATGTCGGTCGCACCTTCAGTCGCCAGCGGCGCGCTTGGAAGGCTGACGGTCCGAGCGAGGTCCAGTCCTCCCGCTCTTCCCCTCCTTGGCGGTGTCTTTCGGCTCCTTGGGCTCCTTCGGCTCCTTGGGCTCCTTCGGCTCTTTGGACGCCTTGACCGGCTTGCTCGCGGCCACCCGATCGGTGCTGCTCGCGTGGCTCTTCGCCTTCTCGGTGGGCGGCGCCGGCTCTCTCGCGTCATCGGGCTCGTCGTTCCCGCTGTCGCTCGGGCCGACATCGTTCCCGGTGAGCGACGCGCGGCTCGCGCGACGCGACCGCAAGAACTCGCCAAACGCTGCGAGCGTGTCGAGCTCGCGCACGCCGAGCGCTTCGATCATGTCGCGAAGCTGCCGGCGCAGCGACTCCGCGTTGTGACTCCGGCGTGCCTCGCGGCTCTCCTGCAGCGGCGGTGGCGTGCTCGGGCTGCTCGCTGGCGGCGGCGCTTCCTCCACCATGTCGGGGGCCCACACTGGGCGCTTCACGGGATTGAGCGCGTGCGCGTTGAGCCAAGCCTCCATGAAGATACGCAGCCGCTCGCTTCGGAACGCAAACCAGCGCTCGCGCTCTGGACCGTAGCCCATGAGCACGTCCTTGAAGCGACGGAAGGCTCCCTTGCCGTCGATGGCCCGGGTCAGCTTGGTCTGGAGGTCGTCGTCCTCCACCATCGGGATGTAACGCTCCATCCACCGATATTGCTCGCGAGAGCTCACCGGCTCGATGCGCAGGTAGTGGGTGTCGGCGGCGATGCGCGCGTGCATCTGCGGATCGGCGATGCCATCCACGATGCGCAACACGTCGCCGGTCGGCACGTGCAGGTAGGAGTGGACCTCGGGGGCGTTGTTCTCGAAGGCGTCTTCGAGCGCTTCCCAGTCGATGGGCACGTCGCGCCACTGCGCGTTCGGGTCGGGTGCCTTCCCCGACGATGGTTGGCTCCCCGCCATGTGTCGTCCTCCTTGCGACCGACCCCCGCACATCGTGGGCCGGGAGGCATACGCGCGGGGTGGGCTGTCGGCCGGGTTAAGCTTTGCGTGTCTTGGAGCGAAAGGCTCCGTTCTCGGAGCCTAACAAACAAGCTCGGGTTCGGCTTCCCAAAACCACTCGACCATCGTTTTCGTCGCGCGACGTGGGCGGCTCTGTGTGCCTTGGCCTCACGCGCGGGCGCGCGCGACCGCTCGTTTCCAACCTTCGCGGGCCGCACCGCGATCGAAGTGGGCGTCGGGCGTGAAGGTTCGTTCGATGGGCGCCATCTGCGCGACCTCCACCTTGCTCTTGAAGAGCCCCGCGCCGAGCGCGGCGAGCATCGCCGCTCCGCGGGCGGTGGTCTCGAGCTCGTAGGGGCGCTCGATGATCGCGCCGGCGAAGTTCGCTTGCTCCTGCATCAGGAGCGCGTTGGACGCCGCGCCCCCGTCTACGCGCAGCTTGCCGACCGGTCGACCGAGATCCTCGCTCATCGCCTCGAGCAAGTCGGAGACCTCGTGCGCCACCCCTTCGAGCGCGGCGCGCGCGACGTGAGCGCGCGTGGTCCCGCGCGTGAGGCCGCACAGAAGACCTCTGGCCTCGGGGTCCCAATAGGGAGCTCCGAGCCCTGCGAGCGCGGGCACGAAGAACACCCCGTCGGTGGAGGTCACCTGGCGGGCGAGCGCCTCGATCTCCTGCGCCGAGGCGATGAGGCCGAGCCCATCCCGTAGCCACTGCACGGCCGCCCCCGCGATGAAGGCGCTTCCCTCGAGAGCGTAGGCCACCTCGCCACCGGCTTGCCACGCCACGGTGGTGAGCAGCCCAAACCGACTCACGACCGGTCGCTCGCCGATGTTCGCGAGCACGAAGGCCCCGGTGCCGTACGTGCACTTGGCGTCTCCCACCGCGAAACACGCCTGGCCGAACAGCGCCGCTTGTTGGTCGCCCGCCACGCCGGAAATGGGGACCCCATCGGGCAGCGTGGAGAACCCCTTGGTGCGCGCCAGCACCCCGGCCGACGGCATGATCGTGGGGAGCACCCCTCTCGGCACCCGGAGCAGCGTCAGCATTTCGTCGTCCCAGCGCAGGGACGCGAGGTCCATGAGGAGGGTGCGCGACGCGTTGGTCACGTCGGTGGCGTGCACCGCGCCGGCAGAGAGCCGGTGGATCAAGAACGTGTCGATGGTGCCGAAGGCGAGCTCGCCCCGCTCCGCACGCGCGCGAGCGCCGGCGACGTGATCCAGCAGCCACGCGATCTTGGTGCCGCTGAAGTAGGGATCGAGCACGAGGCCCGTGCGCTGCCGCGTGAGCTCGAGGTGACCGTCGGCACGGAGCTCGGCGCAGCGCTCTGCGGTGCGGCGGTCTTGCCAGACAATCGCGCGGTGGATGGGTCTGCCCCCGTCCCTGTCCCAGAGGAGCGTGGTCTCTCGCTGATTGGTGATGCCGATGGCGGCGATCGCGTCGCCGCTCACCTGTGCGGTGGACAGGGCGCCCCGGGTGGCCTCCTCCACGCTCCGCCAAATCTCGTCCGCGTCGTGTTCGACCCACCCCGGCTGGGGGAAGTGCTGCTCGAACTCGACGTTGTGGCGTCCGAGCGTGCGCCCTCCCTGATCGAGGACGAGCGAGGTCGTCCCGGTCGTCCCCTGATCGATCGCCAACACCAGATCCTTCGCCATGGCTCTCCGCCTAACGCGACCGAGGTTCGGCGTCACGACGGCTAGCGGACCGCAATTCCCGTGACAAGTTCGTCAACAACGGGTGACAACATGACAACGGGGCCGCAGGGGCGGTGGGCGCGGGCGGTCTCTCAGTGATTTCGAGCACGAAGACATCGGAAAGATCGTGCAAAATCCACACCTCCCTGATTGTGCCGACCGACCGGGCTCGCTAAGCTCACCTTTGCTCATGGCTCGCCTGGTGCTTCAGACGGCCGAGGGACAACAAATCGTGGAGTTGAGGGATCACAACACCCTCGGGCGCCACCCCAGCAACACGATTCAGCTCCTCGACAAGATCGTCTCGAAAGAGCACTGCGTGATCGAGCGCCGTGGGGTGGTGTTTTGGCTCCGCGACCTCGGCAGCCTCAACGGCACGTTCATCAACCGCGATCGGGTGCAGGGCGAGAAGGAGCTCCAGCACGGCGACGAGATCGCGCTGGGTCAAACGAAGGCCCGCTACGAGGAGGCCACGGGTCCCTCGCAGTATCCTCCGCCGCAGAGCCACACCGGCTGGCACCAACAGGCGGCCCAGCCGGGGCCGTGGCCTCCCTCCTCGGGCGCGCAGAATGCGTTCGGTCGCCAGCAAGCGCCGATGTCCCACGTGCCGAGCACCGCCGCGCCGGGGTATCAACACCAGCAACAACAGCCACCGCCGGCGCCCGGCTTTCCACGCCCTCCGGGGCCACCCCCGCCGCGCCAGGGCCCCCCACCGGTGGCCGGCCAACCGGCGCGGCGCCCGCTGCCCCCGGCGATGCGCACGCCGTCCCGCGGGTTCAGCACCGCCTACCTCCCCGCGCTCTCTCAGAGCACCCACATCGACACGAGCGACGACGAGGCTCGGCAAATTGGCGCCGAAATCGTTGCTACCGAGCGCAACTTCCGCTCCTTCGAAGAGATCGCCGGCAACATGAACCAGCTCCGGGCAGACTACGAGCGCCTCCGCTCGTCGTATCTGCTCACGCGCGACATCGCCGACGAGAAAGATCCGGCCGTCCTCTACGAGAAGATCCTCAAGAGCATCTTCAACTTCATCCCTGCCCAGCGCGGCGTGATCTTCATCAACTTCGACGGCGAGATGGTGCCGACGCGGCAGCATCGAACCGACGGAAGCGACGATCCGATCAACGTCTCGACCACCATCCTCAACAAGGTGATCGAGGACCGGAAGGCGGTGCTCACCCACGACGCAGCGATGGACTTCGCCGCGTCGAAGGGGAAGAGCATGATCCTGAACCAGATCCAGTCGGCGATCGTGGCGCCGATGCTGCACAAGGACGAGCTCCTCGGGGTGGTGTGGCTCGACTCGAAGTCGCTGGCGCAGTTTCAGCCCAAAGATCTCGAGCTCGTGAGCGCGGTGGCCAACCAGGCCGCGATGTTCATCGAGATCAACATGCTCTCGCAGCAAAAAGATCGGCTGAGTCGGCTCGTGTCGCCGGACGTCTTCGACCGCATCGTGCGCGAGGGCGTGGACATCCAGCCCGGCGGCGCGCGCACCGACTGCACCGTGTTCAACAGCGACATCCGCGGCTTCACCCGCATGAGCGAGCACACCCCACCCGAAGAGATCGTCGAGATGCTCAACGCCTACTTCGAGGAGATGGTGGACGTGATCTTCAAGCTCGAAGGCACGCTCGACAAGTTCATGGGCGACGGCATCATGGCTCTTTGGGGGACGCCGGTGTCGCACGACGACGATCCGGAGCGGGCCGCCGAGTGTGCCCTCGAGCAGGTGGCGGTGCTCGGTCGGTTCAACCGCGATCGGCTCTCGAACGACAAGCCCCCCCTCGGCGTCGGCTACGGGATCCACACCGGCCAGGTGGTCGCGGGCTACATCGGCAGCAGCAAGGCGCTCAGCTACACCGTGATCGGAGACGTCGCGAACGTCTCGGCGCGGATCTGCGCCAAGGCGCTGGCCGGACAGATCATCATCTCGGAGGACACCCGCGGTCGACTCGGACCCCGCTTCGAGCTCGAAGAGCTCGCGCCGATGCGGATCCGCGGCCGGGAACGGCCGATGCGGGTGTACAACGTAGTCCGCACCCGTCCGCTGGCGCAGGTGCCCGCCGCGATCGCGGTGGCCGATCACCCCACCGATCCGTCGTCGGTGCACCACCCACGGACCTGACCAGCTCCGCGCGGCCAACGCGGAAAATGCGTTGGTCGGAGTTTTCGCTTCAGGCTAAAGCGTCGATCCCGATGGCCAGCGTCGTACTTCCCTTCGAGAAACCGATCGTCGATCTGCTCGACCGCGTGCGCGAGGTGCGCGCCGCGGCGACCGACGACGCGTCGCTGCTGCCCGAGCTCGAGACGCTGGAGAAGCGCGCCGAGCAGGTGGCGCGCGACCTGTTCTCGTCGCTTTCGCCCATCCAGAAGGTGCAGCTGTCGCGTCACGCCAACCGGCCCTACACCCTCGACTACGTGGAGCGGCTGCTCAACGACTGGGTGGAGCTCCACGGGGATCGGCGCTTCTCCGACGACGCCGCCATCGTGGGGGGCCTCGGTCGTTTTCGCGATCGCAGTGTGGTGGTGGTGGGCCACCAGAAAGGCCGCGGCACCAAGGAGAACGTGGTGCGCAACTTCGGCATGCCCCACCCCGAAGGCTACCGAAAGGCCATCCGCCTCTACGAGATGGCGAGCCGCTTCAACTTGCCCATCGTCACCTTCATCGACACGCCGGGGGCGTATCCCGGGATCGGCGCCGAGGAGCGCGGGCAGAGCGAGGCCATCGGCTCGGCCATCGCCGCCATGGCGCGGGCCACGGTGCCGATCGTGGCCGTGATCATCGGCGAGGGCGGTTCGGGCGGCGCGCTCGCGCTCGGCGTGGCCAACCGGGTGCTGGTGCTCGAGTTCGGCTGCTACTCCGTGATCTCGCCCGAGGGCTGCGCGGCGATCCTCTACAACGACGGGGCGCGCGCCGACGAGGCGGCGGCGCAGCTGAAGATCACCGCGCACGATCTGCTCGGACTCGGCGTGGTGGACGCGGTCGTGCCCGAGCCGCCGGGAGGGGCCCACCACGACTACGATCTCGCGGCGGCCCGCGTTGGCGACGCGATCGCCCGAGCGCTCGAGGAGCTCGACGTGCTCGAGCCCGACCGAGTGGTCGAGCAACGCTACGAGCGGTTCCGCCAGCTCGGACAGTTCACCGAAGCGTAGAGGTCTCCGAAGCGTAACAGTCACGGAAACGTGACGTATCGCTATTGACCGTCTGGACGGCCCTCGGTACGTATCCGGCCTCGACAAGCACGGGACCCGCCGTCTCGGCGCCGCTCACGCCTCCACGGGCCGCCTCCTCAGGGCCGTCCACGGGACGCCTTCGACGAAGGGAGCGGTGACCGCGCGCGGCGGAAGATGGCACGGGAAGACGACGACAGGAGACAGGGAGCAACATCATGGCCACGAAGATCGCAATCAATGGGTTCGGACGAATCGGACGCTGCGTCGCGCGGGCGCTGCATCAGCGGGGCGACAAAGACCTCGAGATCGTCGCGATCAACGACCTGACCGACACCAAGATGCTCGCGCACCTCCTCAAGTACGACTCCGCGCACCGCACCTTCGGCGCCGACGTCGAGGTGGGCGACGGCTTCATCGCCATCGGCGACAAGAAGGTGAAGACCATCGCGGAGCGCGATCCGGCCAAGCTCCCTTGGAAGGAGCTCGGGGTCGACATCGCCTTCGAGTGCACCGGCTTGTTCGTCGACCGCGCCAAGGCCGGTCTGCACCTCGAGGCGGGCGCCAAGAAGGTGATCATCAGCGCCCCCGCCAAGGGCGACGATCTCACCGTGGTGGTGGGCGTGAACGATCACAAGTACGACGCCGGCAAGCACCACCTCCTCTCGAACGGCTCCTGCACGACCAACTGCCTGGCTCCGCCGGCGAAGGTGCTGCTCGACGCGTTCGGCATCGTTCGCGGCATGCTCACCACGGTGCACGCCTACACCAACGACCAGGCGCTGCTCGACTTGCCGCACCGCAAGGGCGACCTCCGGCGCGCGCGGGCGGCGGCGGTGAACATGGTGCCGTCCTCGACGGGCGCGGCCAAGGCGATCTACGCCATCATCCCCGAGCTCGAGGGCAAGTTCGACGGCGTCGCCATCCGCGTGCCCGTCATCGACGTGTCGCTGGTGGATCTCACGGTGGAGACGGAGCGCGACACGTCGGTGGACGAGGTGAACGCGGCCATGAAGAAGGCTGCCTCGGAGGGTCCGATGAAGGGCGTGCTCGACTACACCGAGGTGCCCCTGGTGAGCGGCGACTTCATCGGCAACCCGGCGTCGAGCACCGTGGACGGCACGCTCACCCAGGTGCTGCAGAAGCGCATGGTGAAGATCTTCGCCTGGTACGACAACGAGTGGGGCTTCTCCCATCGCATGCTCGACCTCGCCAAGATCGTCGCCAAGGGCTGACCCATGGCCATCCTCGGGAACATCTCCACCGTCGAAGAGCTGCAGCGCGGACCGCTCGAAGAAGGCGGCTACCTGGCGAACAAGCGCGTCTTCGTGCGCGTCGACTTCAACGTGCCGATGGACAAGGCGGGCGTCATCACCGACGACTCCCGCATCCGCGCTGCGATCCCCACCATCGAGTACGTGGTGAACGCCGGCGCCAAGGTGGTGCTCGCCTCTCACTTCGGCCGTCCGAAGGGTAAGCGCAACGACGAGTTCTCGCTCGAGCCGGTAGGCAACAGGCTCGCCGAGCTCACCGGCTTCGAGGTGCATCTTCCCGAGGACTGCATCGGCGACGCGCCCAAGAAGGTGATCCACGACCTTCGGGTCGCGTCGACCGGTGCGCGCGAGCGCGGCGACGTTCAGGTGTGCCTGCTCGAGAACCTGCGCTTCCATGCGGGCGAGGAGGCGAACGACGAGGCCTTCGTGCGCGCGCTCGGGGAGCTCTGCGACATCTACGTGGACGACGCGTTCGGTGCCATGCACCGCGCGCACGCGTCGGTCGATGGGCTGCCACGGAGCAAGAAAGACCGCGGCGCTGGTTTCCTCGTGCAGAAGGAGCTCGAGGCGTTGAGCAAGCTCGTGGAGGCCCCCGCGAGGCCGTTCGTGGCAGTGCTCGGCGGGGCGAAGGTGAGCGACAAGATCGCGGTCATCGAGGCGCTCTTGGCGCGTTGCAACGCGATCTGTATCGGCGGCGCGATGGCCAACACGTTCCTCGCCGCCCAGGGTCACGCGATGCAGAAGAGCCTGGTCGAAGACGACAAGCTCGCGCTCGCCCGTACCCTCATGAGCAAGGCCGAGAGCGCAGGCGTCGAGTTGGTGCTGCCGAGCGACGTCGTGGTGGGCGAGAGCCTCCAAGCAGCGACGGGAAAGACGGTGGCGGTGAGCGCTCTCCCCGAAGGGACGCTCGCCCTCGACATCGGCCCGCAAAGCATCGATCGCTTCGCGGCGGTGTTGGCGTCGGCCAAGACCGTGTTCTGGAACGGACCGATGGGCCTGTTCGAGGTGGAGGCATTCTCGCGAGGCACCCGTGAGCTCGCGTTGGCGATGAGCAAGGCCAACGGCTTCACGGTGGTCGGCGGTGGGGACAGCGCGGCCGCCGTGTACCAAGCGGGGGAGGCCGTGGCCAACGCGTTCGACCACATCTCCACCGGCGGCGGCGCCTCGCTCGAGTTCGTGGAGGGCAAGAAATTGCCGGGGATCGAGGCGCTGCGTCACAACACGCTGGGGTCGGAGAGTTAAGCTCGAGGACGCGAGGGCTGGAAGGTAAAGCACGATGGCACGCCGATTTCTCATCGCTGGAAACTGGAAGATGCACGCCGGTGGCACCGACGGCTGCGAGCTCGCGCTCGGTGTGGCTCGCGTCGCCGCCGAGGTCGGGGGGGTGGACGTGCTCGTCGCGCCCCCGTTCACCGCCTTGGCCGCGGTGGCCCACGCGGTGCGCGAGCAGAGCGGCGATCTGCTCATCGCGGGCCAGAACATGCACCACGAGGACAAGGGTGCCTTCACCGGCGAAATCAGCGCCGACATGCTGAAGATCGCGGGGGCCAGCTGGGTCATCCTCGGCCACAGCGAGCGGCGCCAGCTCTTCGGCGAGACCGACGAGGCGATCGCCCTGAAGACGAAGGCGGCGTTTGCGGCCGGCCTCACGCCCATCGTGTGCGTCGGGGAAACGCTCGAAGAGCGCGAGGCAGGCCAGACGCTCGACGTCGTGAAGCGGCAAGTGGCGGCGGTGCTCGACGATCTCGCCGAAAACGTCGGCATCGGCGTGCTCGCCTACGAGCCGGTGTGGGCCATCGGCACGGGGAAGGTGGCCAGCCCCGAGGACGCGCAAGAGGTGCACGCGGCGATCCGGGCGCTGCTCGAGGAGCGCTCCTCGGAGCTCGCCGACAGCACCCGCGTGCTCTACGGCGGGAGCGTGAAGGCCAACAACGCGGAGGGCTTGCTCGCTCAAACCGACATCGACGGGGCGCTCGTGGGCGGCGCCGCCCTCAGCGTGGAGGGCTTCGGCAAGATCGTGGAGATCGCTGGCAAGCTGGCGCAACAAGGGAAAAACGAGTAGGGTCCCTGTCCCCCGCGGGACGCGGTTGTCGGAGCACTCACATGTTGCAGTCGATCATCAACGTCATCCACGTGATGACCTGTTTGTTCCTGATCCTCGTGGTGCTGTTGCAGCAGTCCAAGGGTGGTGGTCTCAGCGGGTCGCTCGGTGCGGGCGCGTCGCAGGTGTTCGGAGGGCGGAGCTCCACCAACTTCATGACCCGCATGACGGGGATCATGGCCACGCTGTTCATGCTCACCAGCATGTCCCTCGCGTATCTGTCTTCGGCCGGTGATCGCGAGATGAAGGCCTTCGACTCCATCCAACAAGATCGTTAACCTGGCGAACGCTGAAGACGTTCGAGACGCAGACCGATCCGGGCACCGAGACCGCCACCGCGGCCACGGATGACCACTGGGTGTTGACGCTCGTTTACCATCCGGACGAGGCGGGCACGGTAGGAGAGCGCTTGGTGCTCGTCGAGGGCGCGCCGGTGGTGTTGGGGCGCGGGTGCCAGAGCTTCTCGGTCGCGGCCTTCCAACACAACAAGGTGTCGCGGCAACACGCGGAGCTGTTGCTCGAAGACGACGTGGTGACGGTGCGCGATCTGGGGAGCCGCAACGGCACGCTGCGGAACGGGCTCCCGATCGAGCGCGCCGACTTGCGACGGGGAGACGTGCTCGCGCTCGGCGGCGTGATGCTGCTGGTGCATCAGGGCCCACGGTTCATCCAGACGCCGCGACGGCGCGAGATCGTGGGCATCGGAGCCGCCTGCGCCCGCCTCCATCACCGCATCGCGCTCGCGGCGCCGAAGGACGTGAGCGTGCTGTTGCGGGGCGAGACAGGCGTGGGCAAGGAGCTGGTGGCGCGCGCCATCCACGCCGAGAGCGAGCGCACCGGGCGCTTCGTAGCCGTCAACTGCGGCGCGATTGGCGACGGGGTGCTCCACAGCGAGCTGTTTGGGCACACCCGCGGCGCGTTCTCCGGCGCCGTGGCTCCACGAGAGGGCCTGGTCGCGGCAGCCGAGGGCGGCACCCTGTTCCTCGACGAGATCGGCGACGCCACCGCCGCGTTTCAAGCCACGCTGCTGCGGCTCCTCGAGCAACGCGAGTTTCGGATGGTCGGCGACAACGCCATCCGCCACACCAGCGCCCGCTTCGTGGCGGCGACCAACGTGGAGCTCGCGCAGGCGGTGACCGAGAACCGCTTTCGCGCGGATCTCCGGAGTCGGCTCGAGCGTTTCGTGATCGACGTGCCACCGCTGCGCGAGCGGCGCGAAGACATCCTCGTGCTCGCGCAGCACTTCGTGCTGCAGTCGACGGGCGCGTCGCGACAGCTCTCCCGTTCGCTCGCCCACGCGCTCATCCGCTACGACTTCCCGTCCAACGTCCGCGAGCTGCAGGCGGTGATCGAGGAAGCGGTGCTCGAGCAACCTCCGGAGGGACCCCTGCGCCTCACATCTGCGCTCGCAGAGCGTCTATCGGCGGAGCGTGAGGCCACGGTGGAGTCGGTGATCCCGCCGCCACGGGCGAGCCACCGGGGCGTGAGCTTGCCGCGGCCCTCGGCGGAGGTGCTCATCGCGCGGTTCCGCGAGCTCGGGGGCAACGCGAGCGCGATGGCCGAAGACCTCGGGGTGGGCCGCACGACGTTGTACCGCTGGTTCCGTGAGGCGGGCATCGACATGCGGGGGCTCCGCGACGAGTGACGCGCGGACGGCGTTTCGAGGCTGCGCAGCTCGAGGCCACGAAGGGGGTGGTCGACGACCCGACCGCGCGACTGCGACGCGCGGAGGCGCCCAGAGACTTGCTCGGCTGGACGACGGGTCGCACGCTCGACGCGCTGTGGGACGAGTGCGATCGGGGAGACTGGCTCGTGTGGCTCGCGGCGGTGGAGCGTGTGCCGGTCGTGGCGTTGGTGGAGGCCGCGGTGCGCTGTGCGCGGCAGGCCGTCGTCGCGCTCCCTTCGGACAGCCGCCGGGGCCCAATCACCGAGGCTCTGAAGGCGGCCGACGAGCTCACGTCGAGTCAACGCTGCGGGGAGCGCGCAGCAGCCTGCGAGACGCTCGTGAACCAACCCAGCCTCGCGAGCTACCGTGCGGCCTCGCCCACCCCTCTCGAGTGGGCAGCGGCCGCCGCGGGTTGTGCGGCGCGCGCCGCCGAGGCGCTGCTCGCCGCCGAGGCCCGACGCGAAGGGGAGCGAGACGCGGAGGGTCGCCTCCGCGCGGTGGGGATCGGCGTGGGCGATCAGATCATCTCTCGCGGCGACTTCCCGCCCCTCGTCTTCGAGCCCGACGACGAGCTGATGGCGTTGTGCGTTCACGCCGCAGCGAGCGCGGTGGGCTACGCGACCCGGGCGCTCGCGCCGGGGAGCCCCTCTCTCGAGCAGCTCGAGGCGGCGGAGGGCGAGCTCTCGGAGATCGTGTTCGAGCGCGTGGATCCGGTGCGGACTGGGCTGCGCCACGGCGCCGATCCGCGCAGCCTGGTGCGCGTCGTGACCATCGAGCCGTTCGCGGACACCGAGGCCACGAAGAACCAGCGGGGCGAGCTCGCGCCTGCCGAGCAGCTCGATAAGAAGCCGCTCAACGCGGTGGCGGTGGCCTTGGTGTTCCCGGCCGGCGGGCTCGGGCACCTCTACGCCAACCACCGGCTGACGGGTGGGATCCTCTTCATCGGCGGCGTCGCGTCGCTCCTCGCCAGCGTGGGCCTCGACCTGCTCTCGCCTTGGGCGTGGCTCACCATCGTGGTCGCAGACGCCGCGCTCGCCCCGAGCGCCGTGCGCCGCCACAACCGTGGCGAGGTGCACGCGAGCACGGCGCAAGTCGTCCGCGGAGCGTTCATCCTCTCTCTGGCGCTGCTCCTGGGGGTCGCGCTACAGGGCTGAGCTCGGTCTCGAGCGTGAGGCGCTGCGGGGCAAACCCCAGCCGCTCGAACATGGCCCGCGCGACCTCGTTGAAAGCCCACACGTTGAGCTCGACGGCGGGGTAGCCGCGGCGACGCGCCTCGGCGAGGGCGTGCTCGATGAGCGCCCTGCCCACCCCGCGCCGCCGATGCGCGGCAGCCACCGCGATCTGATCCAGCTCGCAGATGCGACGTACCGGACAAAACGGCGTCTCGGGACGTTCGTGCAGCATGAGCAGCGCGTAGCCGATGGGGCGCCCGTGCTCGTCCTCGGCGATCCACGTGGCGACATCGGGGTCACCCAGCGCGCTCTCGAGCCAAGCCGCTACGTGTCGATCCCCGGACGGCTTGAAGTCGTCGGGGCGCGCCGCGTGGTGCAGCCCCTGGACCTCACCGTTCAGGCGAACGAGCTCGGCGACGTCGGCCTGCGTGGCCGCTCGGATCCGCACCGACATGAGCAGGGAGGATAGCCCCAGACGAGCCACGCCGTGGCGATGGTGTGCCGCGCGCTGCGTGTGGTCGTCCGTGGGAGAAACGTTCGGACCATGTTCCACCTGTTCCACAGGCTGGCCGGTCGGTCGATAACGACGTTCAAGTACACGAAACTTCATTGGCATTGATTCTGCATTGGAGCTCACGTCGGACAGAACCGGTCTGTGGGTCGATATATGAGACTGAGCGCACATGTGGTTTGGATGAGCACCCTGGCCAGCTCGCTCGGCGGCTGCGCGCCGCCGGAGGGGCGCGACGAGCAGGCGGCGTGGCTCGAGTCCACCGAGGGAGGGGTCGTGGCGGGCGCCCTCCCCGACGGCGAGACGCAGCCCGAAGGCACCTCGCTCGACGCGCAGTTCGCGACCGCCGCGAGCGCCCACGACGTGCCCATCGTGCTGCTCAAGAGTATCGGCTGGGTGGAGACGCGCTGGCACATGGTGGCCGGCGAGGAGGAGTTCGAGGGTCGGGGCGCGCGTCACGGCATCATGGCCCTCGCCGACGCGGTGCTCGACGAAGCGGCCGCGCTCGCGGGGCTCTCGCTCGAAGACGCGAAGACAGACCGCGCCAGCAACATCCAGGCGGCGGCCGCGCTCTTGTCGGCCTATGCCGACGAGGCGGGGATCGAACGCGGAGACCTCGGCGCGTGGGCCGCGGTGGCCGCGCGCTACGGCGACATCGAGACCGAGCTGGCGCGCTCGCACTATGTGCACGACGAGATCTACCGCTCCATCGAGCTCGGCGTGAGCACCGAGAGCGCGACGCTCGAGCCTCTCGAGGTGCAGCCTCTCTATCCGCTGATGGACCAGTCGGCCCAGCCCGGTCCCGATTATGCGCCCGCGAAGTGGCGCCCGTCCCCCAACCACAGCGCACGACCGAGCGGCGTCAGCGGCGACCCACAGATGGTCATCATCCACACCTGCGAGGGGTCGTACTCTGGCTGCTGGGGCTGGCTCAACAACCCGTCGTCCGGCGTGAGCGCGCACTACGTGGTCGACGGCTCCGGCGCGGAGATCTCGCAGCTCGTCCGTGAGAACCGCAAGGCCTGGCACATCGGCGCCACGTACAAGTGCTCACGGAACGACGGCGTGGCGTGCAACCTCGAGAACGTGAGCAGCAACAACTTCACGATCGGGATCGAGCACGCCGGCTTCGCGAGCCAGAGCTCGTGGAGCCCCGGTCTGCTCCAAGCCTCGTCGGCGCTCACGTGTGACATCTCCCAAGCCCACGCCATCCCACGCGACGAGTGGCACATCGTCGGCCACGGCCAGCTGCAGCCCTACAACCGAGTGGATCCCGGCCCCAACTGGCCGTGGGCGCAGTACCTCGGCATGGTCGACGCGGCGTGCGGTGGTGGCAGCCAGACCCCGCCCCCGGAGCCGCCCCCGGACGATCCCACCGAGCCTCCGCCCGAGGGTGCGCTCACCATCGTCGTCGACAGCAACAACGCCGACAACGGCGCTTCCGCCAAGTGCGAGGTGTCGAGCAACTGGACGGCGAGCTCCAACGTGGCCGGCTATTTCAACACCGGTTACTGGTGGCGCACCACCGGCGCGTCCGCCGACGCCGCGCGTTTCTCCGCGTTCCTGCCGTCGGCCAGGAAGATGAGGCTCGAGGCGTGGTGGGCAGCGGCCAGCGACCGCTCGACCGCGGCGCCCTTCGTGATCCTCGACGCCAACCATCAGCAGCGCGACGTGGTCTACAAGAATCAGCGCCAAAATGGTGGGCAGTGGGTCACCCTCGGCGTCTACGAGCTCCCCGCCGGCTGGAACACCGTCGCGCTCTCTCGCTGGACGGATCCGGGCAGCGTGGTGGTGGCCGACGCCGTGCGCTTCGTCGAGGTGAACTGATGATCTCCGCCGCGCGAGCGCTCGCGGGAGGTGCCGTCGCCGCGGCGCTCACCAGTCTCGGCGCACACGCGGCCGCGCCCGAGCTCGGCCAGCGCTTCCCCCCCACCGTGCGCCGAGCGGCCAAGGATGGCGCCGCGCACGAGGCGCCCGCCGGCTCGCTCGTGTTCGTCTCGGAGCGGAGTGGCCGAGCGAACGTGTACGCGCTCGCTTCGCTCGGAGCCGAGCCGCACCCGGTCGCGACCGTGGCACACGGGGCGGCGTTCGGTGCGCCCATCGGTCCCCACGGCGAGCTGGTGGTGATCACGAGCGTCGGTCACGGGGAAGACCAGAGGGAGCAGCTCCACCTGCTCGACGACGGACAGCTCACGCCGCTCGCGCCGGAGAGCCGCTTCGCGCGGCATCCGAGCTGGCTCCCCGATGGGGAGGGCCTCGTGTTCGAGAGCGACGCCCACGGCTTCCGCAACCTGTTCCGCGTCGGGCGAAAGGGCGGCGAACCGGTGCGTCTCACCGACTGTGCGCACGGCTGCTTCGAGCCGGCGGTGTCCCCCGACGGCCAGCTGGTGGCCTATGCGTCGCCCGACACCGGTGACGGAGAGATCCACAGCCTCACCCTCGCCACCGGGAGCACGCGACGGCTCACGTGGTCGCCGGGAACGGATCGGCTCCCCACCTGGTCGCCGGACGGCACCCGCCTCGCGTTCGTCAGCCACCGCAGCGGGACCCCTCGGATCTTCGTGATGCAGGCGGACGGCAGCCAGCCCCGACCGCTCTGCCCCGCCCCCGACGCAGACGTCACCGCCGAGCGCGAGCCCACGTGGTCTCCGGACGGGACCCTCCTGGCCTTCGTCGCGCAGCGCGACGGACGGGCCGGCTTGCGCGTCGTGCGTGTCCGTGACGGCGTCGTCGTCGCCCACACCGACGGCGCGTGGGTGGATCAACAGCCCGCGTTCTCGCCCGACGGCCGCCACCTCGCCTTCACCTCCGACCGCGAGGGCAACCCCGACGTGTTCGTGATGCCCAGCGACGGCTCGTCGGTTCGCCGCGTGACACGGGCGAGAGCCGCCGACTGGCTCCCGCGCTGGCTCCCTCGCTGAGCGAGCGTGACGAGCCACCGGCGCGGCGCGCGCGGTCACGCGCGGGTGTGCCTGGGCGCCGCCGCGTGCCACTGCCGATTGGCCGATTGGCCTACATATACCCACATCATTCTCGACACATGAGCTGGATCTTTCGATCCACGAGAGATGGGTGGCCGGCCGATGGAGGCGTGAGAAATCAGGGGATTCCGAGCACCTGAGCGCTGGCTCGAGGATTGCTATGTAGGTGCTGCTGCGCGTCCCGGGTGTGCAAGGTGTGTGGGACGCGAGAGCAACACTTCAGGAGTCGCCGAATGGGTCTCGGTGAGCGCGCTTGGAGCGCATTGGGCGGGCTGCTCGAACGGAGCGGCCTGAGCCGCGGGCACGCTCGACAGGGTGCCCCGGAGCCGTCGCGCGGCCCGCACAGCGGCCACGTCGTCGGCCCCTACGAGGTGGGTGCGCTCGTCGGCTCGGGCGCCGTCGGCCACGTGTACCGCGCCGTGCACGTCCCGAGCGGCGCCGTGGTGGCCCTCAAGATCATGAACCGCCCGGCCACGTCGGCCCCCGCGTCGATCCGCTTCATGCGGGAGGTCCAGGCGCTGCGTCACTCGGCCTCGCCGCACGTCGTCACCATGCACGAGTGGGGCGTGACCGACGACGGGCATCACTTCCTGGCGATGGAGCTGCTCGAAGGGGAGAGCTTGCAGGAGCTGCTCCGCGTCCACCGACGCATCGACGTGAACGCGGTGGTGCTCATGGTGGAGCAAGTGGCCGCCGGGCTCGCCAGCGCGCACGAGCGCGGCATCGTTCACCGCGACATCAAGCCCTCCAACCTGTTCCTTGCGCGAAGCGGGGACGACTACGTTTGGAAGATCCTCGACTTCGGCCTCTCGAAGTTCAGCGACTCCGGCGCGAGCTCGATCACCCAGCGCCACATCGTGGGGACCCCTGGCTATCTGTCACCAGAGCAGGCGCTGGGGGAGCCGATCGATCGCCGCTCCGACGTGTTCGCCCTCGCCACGGTCACCTACTGCGCCCTCACCGGCTCCGCTCCCTTCTCGGCCGAAGATCCCGTGGGGGCGGTGTATCGCGTGGTGCACGATCAACCCCCCGCCCCGAGCCGATGGCTGCCGGTCCATGAAGACGTCGAGCTCGCGCTGTTGGTGGGCATGGCCAAACACGTCGGCGATCGCCCGTCGTCGGTGCTCGCCTTTGCAGACCTCCTGAGGGCCGCGCTCGAAGGACGCCTGTTGCCCGAGGTGCGCCACCACGCGCTGCGGATCGCTCAGGTGACGCCGTGGAGCACCTTCGGCGCGCGCGACGGCAAGAGCGACGACGCCTGGCACACGCTGCCAACGCTTCCCAGTGACGTCATGGCGGGCCATCAGGCGTTCTCGTCATCCCGTTGAGCGCCCGCGACCCTTCGCAGCTCGATGCGGCCCTCGGGCTCGAGATCGAACGGCTCGAGCTGATGATCTGCCAGCTCTGGCGGGTGCTGGCCCTGCTCTCGGTGATCTTGGGCCTGGTCACCTACCTCGTGCTCGGCCTGCGCATGGGCGCGTGGTGCTCGCTCGGGGCGGCGGTCTGCCTCTTGTGGTTCAGCCTCGAGGAGCGGATCCGGGCGCAGCGCGCGGCACCGCGCTGGCTCGTGGTCGCGAGCGTGCTCGTGGAGAGCCTCATGCCTTGGGCGTTCTTGCTCATCCTGGCGGTCACCCAGAGCGCCACCTACGCCCTCGGCTCGTGGGTGCCACCGATGTTGTTCTGCGCCCTCATCGTGGCCTCCACCGCGCGCCTGTGGCCGGCCCGCCCGCTCATCCTCGCCGGCTCGGGCGCGCTCGCCTTCGCCACGCTCTACTTCGCCGTGGTACGGGGCCTGTTGCCGAGCCACGCGGCGGACGATCCGCTCTTCACTCCTGCGATGCAAATCGCCCGCTCGTTGTCGCTGGTCGCTGGCGGTATCTTGGGATCGGTGGCGGCAGGTGGCCTCCAGAAGGCGCTCGCTCGCGCGCACGCGACGGTTCGCGAGCGCGATTTGTTCGGCAAGTACCGGCTCGAGCGGCGCCTCGGGGCCGGCGGCATGGCGACGGTCCATCAGGCAACCTACTGCCCGGAGGGAGGCTTCGAGCGACCGGTCGCGGTGAAACAGATCCACGATCACCTCGCCCGCGAGCCCCGCTTCGTCGACGCGTTCCGTCACGAGGCGGAGCTCTCGGCGCGTCTGGTACACCCCAACATCGTTCAGGTGCTCGACTTCGGACGGATCGGGGAGCGCTACTTCCTCGCGCTCGAGTACGTAGACGGCATCACGCTCGCGCAGCTCCTCAAGCAGCTGCGAGACGACGATGAGCTCTTGGCGCTCCCGCTCGCGGCCTACGTGACCGCGGAGATGCTGGCCGGCCTCGCCTACTCCCACGCCGGCGCGCGCGACGCGCACGGCCAGCTGATGCGCGTGGTCCACCGTGATCTCTGCCCCGCCAACGTGCTGTTGTCGGCGAACGGCGAGGTGAAAATCGCCGATTTTGGCGTGGCCCGGGCGCTGCGCGACACGGCCTCGGCTTCAACCACGTCGGTGGTTGGGCACGTGGCCTACATCTCGCCCGAGCAGGCCCAAGCCAAGCCCGTCGACGAGCGCAGCGATCTCTTCTCCCTCGGGGCGATCGTGTGGGAGATGCTCTGCAACCGCCCCTTGTTCCACCGCGGCGCGGAGGCGCCCACCCTCATGGCCCTCGTACACGCCGACATCCCGCGCCCCTCGAGCGAGCGCGGTCTGCTCGACACGGGCTGGGACGAGGTGGTGCTGCGGGCGCTCGAGCGCGACGTCGAGCAGCGCGCCCCCTCGGCGCAGGCGCTCCTGCGTCTGCTCGAGCACGTGGACGACGCCCACCCGAGCGACGACGTCGCCAAGGATCTCGCGACGCTCGTGCGACAGGTGGTGCGGCGTCAGTCGCCGCCGCCCACGCCCGACGAGGGCCTCACCGTGGCCCTCGGCCGCGAGACGGTCGCCCACGACGAAGCCGCCACCCGGCTCCGTTGAGGCGTTGGTCCCGCTCGCTCAAGAGACCAGCCCCGGATCGAGCTCGACGTCACCGCCGAGCCACTCGACGAGCTCCTCACGCATGGCCGCCGCGCTCGCGTAGCGCGCGTCGCGGTCGCGGGTGACGGCGCGCATGACGATGCGCTCGACATCTTCGGGCACGTCGGGGACGGTGGCCCGCAACCGGTTCGGCTCCTTCACGCAGATGCGGAGGATGCGATCCTGGACGCTGCTCGCCTCCCCGTGAGGCGACTCGCCGGCGAGCATCTCGTACATGATGACGCCGAGCGACCAGATGTCGGTGCGTCGATCCACCTCCTGAGTCCCGCGGGCTTGCTCGGGCGACATGTAACGTGGAGAGCCGACGAGGCTGCGCGGCTTGGTGAGCTTCGGAGCGCGCCCCACCGCCCCGAAGAACGCCTCCTCGTTGAGCTTGGCCAGACCGAAGTCGAGCACCTTCACCACCGGCGTGCGGCCGGCTCGACGCGAGACGAAGAGGTTGGCGGGCTTGATGTCGCGATGGATGACGCCGATCGCGTGGGCGAGCCCGAGCCCCTCCGCGGCGTGGGCGGCCACGCAGAACACGGTGCGAGGATCGAATCGTCCCCTGCGCGTCATCCAGTCCGACACGGACTCTCCCACCAGGAGCTCCATCGCGTGAAAGGGCAGCTGCGTGTCCGCGTCGACGCCGGCGTCGAACGAGGCGGCCACGTAGGGGGAGTCGACGGCGGCCATCGCGCGGACCTCGCGCTCGAGGCGCGCCACCCGCTCCGGCTTGGCCTCGTGGAGGATCTTCACCGCCACCGCGCGCTCGTGAAACAAGTCGAGCGCCTCGAACACGCGACCCATGCCGCCGACACCGATCTCGCGCACGAGCTGGTAGCGCGCTGCGAGCGTCTTTCCGACCAGCTGCCCCCGATCCGCCCTCATGAGCCAGCGCTATTGTTACCCGAACCACCCGGCGACGGGAGCGCCGAGGGGCCCAGGACGAGGTTTTTCGTTCGAGGGGCGCGTGCGCGTCACTCGCCTCGCCACCAACGGGACGCGAGCGCCGCGTCTTCGGTGGTGTCGATCTCCATGTAGCCGCCGTGGATCCCGACGCAGTGGATCGGCTCGCCAGCGAGCACCATCTGCTGCAGCAGATCGATGAGGTACGCCTTGGCGAAGGTGCGACCCTCCCAGAAGGGAGCGTCGTCGCGGTGCGCGGCCCGCGCGCGATCGAAGGCGGCGAGGAAACGCTCGACGCCCTTCGACGTGAGCTTCATCACGCCGATGAACTCCCCGAAGGCGTCCTCGGGGACGATGGTGCGAGAGATCGAGAGCACGCGGTCGCCGCTCGCGCAGAGCTTCTCGGCGTCGCTCTCCGGATGCTCGCTGCGGTGCACGTAGCGTCGTCGCCAGTCGGTGTCACACACGAGCGTGATGTCGTGTGGAGAGGCCATCACCGCCTCGATCGCCTGCGGTCGGTACACGATGTCGGCGTAGGTCGACACGAACCCATCCCCCATGTGGGCCCGCGCATGCAAGAGCGAGAGCAGGATGTTGTTGTGCTCCCAGTCGGCGTTCTCCACGTAGGTGAGCTCGGGATAACGCGCCTCGATCACCTCGCCGAGGTAGCCGCGCACGAACACGACGTCGTCGCGGGTGAATCCCCCCGCACCGAGCGCCTCGAGCACGCTCTCGAGCATGGGGCGCCCCACGATGGGCACGAGCGGCTTGGGCACCTCTTCAGTGAGGTGCGCGAGACGGCGGCCGCGCCCGGCTCCAATGATGATCGCCTTCACGTTCGCTCGACGGTGTTCGTGATCGAAACCGAGACCGGGCTCCCCCCAGCCCCGCGCGAAACGCAACAGGCGACCGCGAGGTCGCCTGTCGTGCCCACCTTCGCGGGGGTGGAGGGTGCGGCAGCCCCCTCCCAGGAGACTCAAGAGCCGACCGGAAAAGGCCGACGCACTCGAGAAGCGCGCTTGGGTGATGGGGCCCCACGCGCACCGCGGTGGGAGGGGGGCCCCGCGCGAAGCGTGGGGGGAGGGTGCGGAGCACCCTCCAGGAAACTCAGTTGCCGCCGGCGCCGCCGCCGGAACCGCCGGCACCGCCGGTTCCAGTGCCGTCGCAGGAGGCGGCGAAGGTTGGGTTGACGGTCTTGATGGTGTTGACCGTGCCGTCGCAGTCGCCGCCGTTCACCACCGCGATGAGGGCCATGTTGGCCGCGCAACCGTCGAGGCAGCCGTCGATGAACGCGTCCTCGCTGCTCGAATCGAGGCCGGCGCAGCGATCGCCTTCTGCGCAGCAGAAGAGGATCTCGCACGCCGCCTGACAGTCGCCCGCCGCGGGACGCGCTGCGCCGTCCACCGTGCACTCCGCCGTGGTGCCGCCGCCGGCGCCGCCGTTGCTGGTGCCGGTACCGCCGGTGCCGCCGTTGCTGGTGGACGTGGTGGATGTGGTCGACGTCGTGGTGTCTTCGTCGTCGCCGCAAGCAAAAGTGAAGGCCAGCGCGCTGGCCGAAAGAAGGGCAAAGATCTTCCGATTCATGGTCTCGATTCCTCCAAACAAGCTTTCTTCGACTGTGCGCCGCGAACTCGGTCTGCGAGGTTGGCCAAGTGCCCAACCCCCCGACGCACCTCGAGCGTGCCACAACCTTAGCACCGTGCTCGAGTGTGGCGACAATTAGCACCAGTTCGCCGGCAGGGCGAGAAGAGCGCGAGGTGACCGCTCGAGGTGACCGCTCGAGGGGACCGCGCGAGGAGACGAGGAGACCCAGCGGAACGCTCGCCAGCGCGTGCGTTTTTGCTTTCCCTGGCTAGCAAAGTCGCTAGACTGCGCGCCCCTCCAAGCTCGCCTGGGTGGCTCTCGCCGCCCGCGGTCGCGCGCGCTCTCGACCGCCACGGTGATGAGGAGGTCCGCTGCTCCCCACGGAGCCCCTCTCCACCCAGAGCGCACCAGGTGAAGACATGAACAAACATCCCGGCATCATCGGCACCAAGATCGGCACCACCCAGCTCGTCCTCGAAGACGGGACGGTGGTGCCCTGCACCGTCATTCAGGCTGGCTGCTTCGTCGTTGGCAAGCGCACCCAGGCCAAAGACGGCTACGACGCGCTGGTCCTCGGGCTCGGCGAGAAGAAGTCGAAGCGCACCGCCAAGGCGCAGCGCGTCAACGCGGAGAAAAACGGGACCAAGGTGGCCCAGCACGTCCGCGAGCTGCGCGGCACACCGGAGTTCGTGGCTGGATTCGAGCTGGGCCAAGAGGTGAAGGTGGAAGACCTCTTCACCGAAGGCCAGCGCGTGGACGTTCAGTCGCGCTCGATCGGTCGCGGATTCAGCGGCGTCATGCGTCGCCACAACTTCGGCGGGGCGAAGGCCACCCACGGTGCCCACGAGTGGAGCCGACACGGCGGCTCGATCGGCACCAACATGACCCCCGGTCGGGTGAAGCCCGGCATGAAGATGGCGGGTCAGCACGGCAACAAGATCGTCAGCGTGCTCAACCAGAAGATCGCCAAGGTCATCCCCGAGAAGCAGCTCGTGCTGATCGCGGGCAACGTGCCGGGTGCGGTCCAGTCGGTGGTTCGCATCCAGGGCGCGGTGAAGAAGGCGGGCGGCAAGCCCTCCGCGTGACCGGCTCGTGAGCCGCAAAGGCCGTCGCGAAAACCGCTACAAGCGTCCGGATGCACACACGCTCCGCGCGAAGGCGGCGGGCTACGCGGCCCGCAGCGTCTTCAAGCTGGAGGAGATCGATCGGCGCGCGCGCATCCTCGAACAGGGGAAGCGCGTGCTCGATCTCGGTGCGTCGCCGGGCTCGTGGTCGGCCTATGCCGCGCAACGGATCGGGCGGCGCGGCACCCTCGTGGCGATCGATCTGAAGCCCATCACCCAGGCGCTCCCTCCCCACGTGATTCAGCTCGTGGGCGACGCCTTCGACGAAGGCCTCGGCGCCGCGATCGGGGAGCACGCTCCCTACGACGTCGTGCTCTCCGACATGGCGCCCAACACCACCGGGGACAAGGCGACCGATCAGATCCGGAGCTTCGACGTGTTCTGTCGGGCCGTCGAGCTCGCCGCGCGCTGGCTCGCGCCGGGTGGCCACTTCGTGGGGAAGATCTTCATGTCTGGCTACTTCCCCGACGCCCGAGACAAGCTCCGAGAGCTCTTCGACAAGGTGCGGACGCTGCGCCCCGAGGCGGTGCGCGATGTGAGCTACGAGGTGTTCCTCGTCGGGCTTGGGCGACGCGAGGCGCTCCCCGGCGCCAGCCCGTCGCCCACGGGGGGCCCGGCCACCGCGACGGAGGGCGACGCGGGTGGTTCCCCCCAACAATGATCCAGCGCCGCGGGCGTCCTGCTATAAACCGAGCGTGGGCGAGTCTCCGTCTGCCAGCTTGGCCCAGAAGACGCCGGGCGCGCCCGTCGATGGCCCAATCGGCGACGAGGCGCGCGAGGTGGTGGGCGTCGCCGGGGGAGCCCTGTCGGTGCGACCGAGAGGTCTTCAGACCATCTCGGTCGTGATCCCGGGGCTCAACGAAGCGGAGAGCCTGCCCGAGCTCGCTTCGCGCATTCACCAGGCGCTCACCGCGCTCGACCGCGACTACGAGATCATCTTCGTCGACGATGGCAGCACCGACGCCACCTGGGAAGTGATCGGCCGGCTCCGCGAGGAGAACCCGCGGGTGCGGGGAGTGCGCCTGCGCGCCAACTTCGGCAAGGCGATGGCCCTCACCGCCGGCTTCGCGCGGGCTCGCGGTAGCCTCGTCTTCATGATGGACGCGGATCTTCAGGACGATCCGAAGGACATCCCCGGCTTCCTCGAGAAGATCGACGGAGGCCTCGACGTGGTCGTGGGCTGGAAGGTCAATCGCCTCGATCCAGCCAACCGCCGGGTGCTATCGCGCATCTTCAACGGCACCGTGGGCATCGCGACCGGCGTGAAGCTCCACGACATGAACTGCGGGTTCAAAGCGTTCCGTCGCGAAGTGATCCAGAGCATCCCGATCTACGGCGACCTGTTCCGCTTCATCCCGGTGCTGGCAAACTGGCAGGGGTTTCGGGTTGGGGAGGTGCCCGTCACCCACCACGCGCGAAAATACGGACGCTCCCGCTATGGTCTCGAGCGGATCCTCCGCGGGATGTTCGATCTGATGAGCGTGGTGTTCCTCACCCGCTACTCGCGCAAGCCGATGCACCTGTTCGGCTTCATCGGCGTGCTGCTGGCGTTCGTCGGGATGGTGATCTGCACCTACCTCACCGTGCTGTGGTTTCAGGGCCACGCCATCGGCACGCGCCCGTTGCTCATGCTCGGGGTGCTCTGCATCCTGCTCGGAATCCAGTTCCTGTCGCTCGGGCTGATCGGTGAGTTCATGGCGTTCCAGCACCAGCGCAAGCACGATCGTGAGCGGCTGCCGATCCGAGAAGAGCTCGGGGTCACAGAGCCCTTGGACTGAGCTCGAAAGTCAACGGGATTCGGCTGGTGAGCCCACGGCGAGCCCACCCGCTCTGCAGCAGACTGCGCTGACAGCGGCGCGAAATGGTAGGAGACTGCCTCCGAACTGTGAGCGACGAGGAGCGACAAAGCGACCCTTCGGAAGGGGACGCGACGGGAGCAGCGAAGACCGCCGCCGAGCCCGAGACGTCCGCTCGCCCCGACGACGAACCGGACACGACGGCGCCACCCCCACCCGAAGCCGAGACGTCCGCTCGCCCCGACGACGAACCGGACACGACGGCGCCACCCGAGGCCGAGACGCCCGCTCGCCCCGAGCACGAGCCGGACACGACGGCGCCACCCCCACCCGAGGCCGGCACGCCCGACGGCGAGGCGACCGGCCTCCTCGGCAAGCTCCGACGGGGCATCGCGGGTGTTGACGCGATGGCGGTCCACGTCGCGACGGTGGTGCGGCACGGGGTGATCATGCCCGTCCTCGTGGGCCTTTCGCTCGCGAGCCTGTGGTGGGCGCACAAGCACGAAGACCGCCTCCACGCCCTCGGCCGCAACGTGCTCAGCAAGCAGGAGCGCGACGATGGTGTGTTGTTCGCGGTGGTCGCCACCGCGATCTGCCTGCTGGTCTGGGGCGCGGTGGCTGGCTTCACCCGGTGGTGGCGCGCCGCGCCGGTCATCCCCGTGATGCAGCGGCTCAACCGGTTGCTCTGCTTCGCGGCGATGGGCCCCTTCATCGTTCTGTTGCGGATCCCCAAGTTTGAGTCGAACCAGCCCATCGTGACCGCGCTCTACGCTGGCGTGTGCGGAGCGTTCGCGACGCCGTCGGTGGCGGCGCTCGTGGCGGACGGGACGTGGGGCGAGAGCCGGTGGCAGCGGCGGCTCAGCGCAGCCGGCAAGTGGCTCGGCCCCTTCGCGGCCATGGCCGTCGCGGTGGGCTATGGCTACCTGTTCTCGCGCTGGTCGGTGACCAATCACCACGGCCTCATCACGCGTGTCACCGACCTCGGGTACTACGACAACATCTTCTACCAGTCGCTCCACGGTCGCCCCCTTGGGCTGAGCTTCGTGCAGTCGGGCTATCACGGCTCCGCACACTTCGACCCGCTCCTGGTGGTGCTCTCTCCCCTCTATCGCTTCTACCCGCGCGCCGAGATGTTGCTGGTGCTGCAAGCCGCTTGGTGCGGCGCAGGCGCGATCGCCGCCTATCTCATCGGCAAGCGCCAGCTCCAGAGCGAGCTCGTGGGGGTGACGTTCGCGCTGGTGTGGGCTGTCTACCCCGCGCTCCACGGCGCGAACATGTACGAGTTCCACTCGCTCACCCTCGCCGCCACCCCGCTCCTGTTCGCGCTGCACTTCCTGCTCGCGGGCCAGCTGAAGCGCTACTTCGCCACGCTGGTGATCCTGCTCCTCGTGCGCGAGGACATCCCGCTGCTGATGTGCTTCGTGGGCGCGGCCGCCATCGTGTCGAAAGACAGGCCGGCGGTGCGCGCGGGCTGGATCACCATCGCCGTCAGCCTCGCCTACTTCGTGGTCGTCAAGAAGTGGGCGATGACCTCCGACGAGATGCTGATGGAGGGGAAGTTCGCCTACTACTACCGGGAGATGATCCCCAAGGGGGAGAGCTTCAGCGGCCTGGTCACCACCGCGATCATGAGCCCCGCCTACGCGTTCAGCATCATGCTCCGGGAGGCGAAGCTCGAGTTCGTACTCAAGCTCCTGGTGCCGCTCCTCTTTCTCCCGCTGTTCGTGCGGCGCGGCCTCTGGATCATGCTCCTCTACGGGGGGGTGTTCCTGCTCCTCGCCACCCGCGAGTACGTCTTCTCCACCCACTTCCAGTACAGCTGCGTGAGCTTCCCGCTGCTCATCGGCTTGAGCGCCGTCACGCTCCGCGATCTTCGCGACCGCGCCGCGACGGCCCCCTTCGGCTTTCAGCCGCGTCAGTGGGCAGCGGGGCTCGCCGGCGGGATGCTCGTGGCGTCGCTCGTGTGCTCGTGGAAGTTCGGAGGCATCACGGAGAACTCCTCGTTCCGGGGCGGCTTCGCGCACCCGCGCAAGACGCTCACCCCCCCTCAACGCGAGAAGCACCGCCGCCTGCGCGAGATGGTCGACAGGATCCCGCCGGGCGCGTCGGTGACCACCACCAACCGCATCGGCGCGCACGTGTCCAACCGCGAGAAGGTGCACTTCTACCGGCAGGGCAAGATCACCGACTTCGTCCTCATCCACACGAGCGATCTGCGCAGCTGGACCAAGACGTGGCACCAACGCCGCGTGGCCCGCAAGGAGCTGGTGTTGCTCGACAGCCATCAGGGCGTGCAGCTCTTCCGCCTCGATCCCGACAAGGTCGTGCACGACGCCAAGGCCCAAGGCGAGGCGTCGCCCACGCCGCCCAAGCGCCCCTCGCCCCGCTCCAAACCGGGGGCCAACGATGACGATGGCGGCAGGGAGGGTGGCGGCGGCAGCGGCGCCGACGCCACCGAGCTCCCCGACTGAGTGAGGTTCGGGCGCCGCTCAGACGTCTTCGTCGGTCGTGTCGCGCGCGAGATCGGGGGCGATGAAGCCGGCGAGCCACTCGAACTGACGGCGCGACGACGCGGTCACGTCGTGGACGTGCTGGCGCACCCGCTCTCCGAGCTCCACCTCGTGCGCCACGAAGCGCTCGATGTGGGGGATGAGCACCTCGGGATCGATGCTGGAGAAGTCGAAGGCCCACTCCTCGATCCCGAACTGCGCGAGCACCTCGGCGTATTTGTGCCCCCAACCGAGCACCATGGTGGGCATGCCCAGGCTCAACCCTGCGATCATCGCGTGAAAGCGCGACGCGACGAGGAGGTGTCCGCGCGCGAGGACGCGCCGTAGGGCCGCGGTGTTCAGATCGCGGTCGATGGGGACGAGGTGCCGGTGTTGGCCCACGCGGGTCGCGATGTCTTGGATGACGGGGAGGTCGTTGTTGTGGAGCGAGCTCGTCTCCTCGCGGGTAGCGTTGGGGAACAGCAGCACCGCCATGTCGCGGGCCAAGAAGTGCTTCGCCACCGCCGCCATCGCCGCGGGGTAGTCGATGCCTGCCTTCACGCACTTCTGGTGCACCACCGAGCTCACGCCGAGGACGAGCACCTTCCGAGCGCTGCGCAAGTCTTCGAGCCGCGCGGTGAGCTCTTGTTCGTAGTCGCGGTTCTCGTCGGTGAGCGCGTCTTCGGGTGTAAACGCGAACGCGATGTCGGCAGCTAGCGCGAGCTGCTCCTCGTCGAGCCCGAGCTCGCGGCAGAGCCGCAAGGTCTCCTCGCCGCGGGCGAACACGCGGTCGCACGCGCGCAGCATGACGCGACCCACCCATCGGTTGAGGCGACCCTCGAAGGGCCCGAGCGCCTGCGAGAGCTTCACCACCGGCACGCCGTAGAGCATCGCGGGGAGGTTGGACAGCACGTTGAAGGGGAGGAACTTCTCGCGTCCGTCGGAGTAGGCCACCCCGAACACGTCGAGCAACACCTTGGAGTCGCTGAGCTCCCGCGGCCCGTGGGGGGTGAGGCGGCGCGGCCAACGCGCGCCCACGAGCCGTGCGGCACGATCGAGCACCGCAAAGGGGAAGTACTTGAGGACGAGCGCGGCCGGGCCGGCGTCCACGATGTCGACGTCGAGGTCTTTCAAGAGCTCTCGGTCGCGCTTGGGGAAGTAGGAGTGAATCACGTAGCGTGCGCCGGGGAGGGCCTCGCGCGCCCGCCCAATGCTGGTCGCCAACATCGCCTCCGCGCCGCGGTTGCCGGTGAGCGTGGCGCCGATCAAGCTCACGCGCTCCACCGGTGGGAAGGGCCGGTAGAGGAGCAAGTTGAGCTGCTGAAGCCCCTTGAACAGGTAGATGTAGGCCTGGATGACGGGGAACGGCAGCGCCCGAATGCGCTCGTAGGCGCCCTCCTCATGGGAGAGCTTGAAGTTGCCCACGCCGATGGTCGCGATCAGCGTGTCGAGGGTGGTCACGGGCAGCCGCAGCGGATCGCGCAGCTTGAGGCCGAGCCGCGCCGCCGCCCGCGACCGCGCCGAGACGTTGTAGTGATAGGTCATCCCGCGACTGTTGCCGTCGACCACCGTCTTGGGCGGCACCTGTTCGACGTGGATGTTGGTGCGCGCGGCCTCGAAGAGAGCGCGCCCGCGCTCGGTCTTCGCGACCAACAGGGTGGGCTTCACCTCGCGGCTTTTGTGCTTCTGCGACCAGATGTCGCCGGTACAGAGGTCGCCGTCGTACCCGTAGTGATCCACACAGAAGAGGCACTTGCGCTCCGAGAACAGGTGCAGGTTCTGATAGTGGGTGAAGGTCCGGGTGGGGATCTCCACCTTGCGCCCGGTGGCGTCGGCGAACGTGGTCACCCCGCGCCAGCGCCCGGTGCGGTAGGAAAACTCGGTGACGTCGCGCCAACGCATCCCATGCCGCTCGACGAGCAGCTTGGTGAGGGCGGGCTCGCTGTTGTGGCCGCAGAAGAGGGTGATGATGAGGCGGATCTTGTCGGCGAGGGCGGGGTCGGCCTTCATCTTTCGCCGCAGGTACGACGCATCACACGGCACCGTCACGCAGGCGAGCTTGCCCTGGAAGGCCTCGAGCTGCGGCATCGCCCGCGGGTAGGACACGCTGCAGTACTTGCTGCCCCGCGCCGCGAGCAGCTCGTCGCGGGTGGTGGCGATCACCGCCTCGGTGCGCGGATCGTCTTCGCCGAGCACCAGCCGCCAGACGACCACGCCGTCGACGATGCCAGCCTCGAGCAGGTTGATGCAGAGCTGGGTGGTGGTGCCGCCCGACGCCGCACCCACCCGCACCTCGTCGTCCTCCGACCAGGTGAGATAGCAGCCGAGCTCGTCACCGAGGTAACGCTTGATCTCTTCGTTGGACCACTCGCGCATCCGTCCCCGACGTCATAGCCCAGGCGCCGTCGAGCGGCTCCCACGGAGTCGCTCGATCCACCCCGACGCCGAGACGACCGGGCGAGAACGGGGCCACCCGAGAGGACGCGCCGCTTGCGCCCAGAACCCGACCGCGAGGTGTCAGCCGCCCCCGCCGCCAGCGCCACCGGCGCCGCCGGCCCCGCCGGTGCCGCCCCCCGCACCGCCACCGCCGCCGCTGCCCCCTGCACCACCGGGGGCGTCCCCGCCGCTGCCTCCGCCGCCGGCGCTCGTGCCACCGGCCCCAGCGCCCCCCGCGCCGTCGCCGCCGCTGCCCCCACCCCCTTGAGCGAAGAAGCCGCAGCCCTCCTCACGTTCCGGTCGACACCCCTCGCACTCGGTCTGGAACTCGAGGCACCGGAACTCCCCCGGCACCTGCCACTCCTCGTCGCAGATGTCTTCCGCGGACGACTTGCACACGTGATACTTCACGGTCACGCCATCGACGCACTGGGCGATGATGCCATCCTGACAGGCGTTGACGCGCCCGCACTCGAGCATCTCGCAGGTCACGTTCGGCCCGTCGACGTTCTGCAGCGAGCACGAAGGAGCCATCGCGATGGGGGCGGCCACGAGGGTCGCCACACCGAGCCATTTCATCCACGACCGGGCGGTGCTCATTGGCAAACCTCCTTCACGCAGCCCTGTACACACTCGGCGGCCTTGCCGCCTGGGCCCTTGCTCGCACAGTTCTTGACGCACGCCGCTCGACAGGTCTGCCGCTGCGTCCGCTCGAGGTCGTTCTTGACGCCCTCGAACTCACTCGGCGGCGGCGCGTCCGTCGCTGCCTCAGGATCCTCGGCGATGACGTTGGTGCTCTTCTTGTCGTGCTGCTCGAGGATCGCGGCTGCCTCCTGGGCGTGTGCGCCATCGGGGAACCGGTTGAGATAGGAGCGCACGCTCGCGCAGGCGTTCGAGTCGGCCGCCCCCGGCTGCCTGCACGTGGCGCTCTCCACGGTTTGCCACACCGCCTCGTCTTCGGCGCGCTGCGCCTCGATCTGCGCGTCGAGGATGGGACCGATGTCGAGCTCACCCACGACCTTGCCGGCCACGATGACCTCCACCGAGACCGCCTTCTTCGCCACCTCGTGGGGGATGGCCTTGGCCAGATCGAGCTCGAGGTAGCCGTTGTGATCGGTGCCCTGCGTGCTGAGGTTGCGCGCGCCGACGCGCAGCACCACCGAGGTGCGCACCGGTCGACTCTCCGCGCTGCACGGGACGTCGCTCGAAATGACGGCGCCCTCCCGCGACGAGGTCGACGTGGTCACCTCGCCGGCAGCCGCCACTCGGAGGAGCTCGATGATGGGCACGAGGGCCATGATCCCGCCCACCGCCGTGAGCACCGTGCCCCCGGCGTAGGCGCCCTCCGGACCCACCGGGTTGTACTGCGCGGAGTTGCGCTCGTCGCCGTACACGTTGGGAGCGTCGACGAGCATGATGATGCCCGTGGCGAGCGGTAGCGTCGCGAGCCCGAGCACCGTGAACTCCTCGGTGAGATCTTCGTCGGCCTCACGGATCTCCGTCACCCGCACGTCTTCCATCTCGACCAGATCGCAACCCTGGTTGGTCTGGAGAAACAGCGTCGTGCCGTCGATGCGAGAACGCACCTTCACGCTGCGGCCGGCGATGACGTGTTGTCGGCGCGACAGCACCTCCGTCTGGGTGTCTACCGTCCGCATGGTGATGTCTGCGCACCCCATGACGGTCGCCGCCATCGCGGCACACAGAACCAAGCTCCCCGAGCGCGACATGGCTCCTTCTACGGACGAACGACGGAAAGGCGCTAACGCCCCTCGAGACGGCGACGACCCCGCCCCCCGCTGGTCAGAACGCGTTGTGCCCCGTGAGCGCCATCCCGAGAATGAGCTCGTGAACTTCGTTCGTGCCTTCATAGGTGTAGACGCTCTCCAGGTTGAGCATGTGGCGGATGGCCGGATACTCTAAGAGAATACCGTTGCCCCCGAGAATGCCACGCGCTTTGCGCGCCACGTCGAGCGCGACCTTCACGTTGTTGCGCTTGCACATGGACACCTGAACGGGCGTGAGCTTGCCGTTCTTGTCCTTGAGCCGGGCGTAGTGCAGCCAAGTGAGCTTCGCGGTGGCGATGTCGGTCGCCATGTCGGCGAGCTGCTTCTGAATCAGCTGCTTGCTCGCGATGGGAACGCCGAACTGGACGCGCTCGCAGGCGTAGCTCACGGCGCTCTCGAGGCACGCGCGCGCGGCGCCGAGCGCCCCGTTGGCGATGCCGAAGCGCGCGGTGGTGAGACACGAGAGCGGGCCCTTGAGCCCCTGCACCCCGGGGAGCATGTGGCTCGCCGGCACCTTCACGTCGCTGAGCACGATCTCCCCCGTCGGGCTCGCCCGCAGGCTCATCTTGCCGTGGATGGTGGGCGTCTCGAAGCCGTCCATCCCCCGCTCCACGATGAAGCCCCGAATCGACTCCTGGCCGCCGTCGTCGACCTTGGCCCACACCAGCGCCATCTGCGCGATGGGCGAGCTGGTGATCCACATCTTGGTGCCGTTGAGCACGTAGTGATCGCCGTCGCGACGGGCGCGGGTCTGCATCGAGCTGGGGTCCGACCCCGAGTCGGGCTCGGTGAGCCCAAAACAGCCGATGACCTCGCCCGCCGCCATCTTCGGCAGCCAGCGCTCCTTCTGCTCCTCGGAGCCGTAGGCGCTCAGCGGCCACATCACGAGCGAGCCCTGCACGCTCGCGAAGCTCCGCATGCCGCTGTCGCCGTACTCGAGCTCCTCGAGCGCGAGGCCGTACATCACCGTGCTCATGCCCGCGCAGCCGTAGCCCTGGATGGCCGCCCCGAGCAGGCCCATGTGGGCAATCTCGGGGATGAGATCGGTGGGGAACTGCTCCTTGGCGAAGAGCTCGCCGGCGCGCGGGAGATAGCGCTCGCGAACGAAGCGGCGCACCGTGTCGCGCACCATCCGCTCCTCTTCGGAGAGCACTTCGTCGATGGAGAGCAGCTGCTCGAGCGAGATGGGATCGGGCATGAGTGGCAGCTAGCCAGCGCCCCCACCAAAGGTCAACAACCATTCCCATCCCACACACGAGCGAGAAACGCGTCGAGCCGCCCGCGCTTACAGGCGTTTGGGGGCGGGAGCCGTGTGTCGCCTCCGTCTCGACCAATTTCAACCACCTAGCCACGACCCCGGCCGCCTCGGGGGCCGCCGATCCGGAGCCCGCGCGCGCCCCAGGGGCCCCCCCTCCCGCCACGTCGCCGCCTCAGGGGTGGATGTACACGATGGTGCCGTTCTTCAGCGAGAGGGCCGCGTGCCAGCCCTTGGGGACCACCGGCTCGGTCCAGCGGAACAGCCACGCGGCGTCGAGAGGGGCGAGGTTGACGCAGCCGTGGCTGCGCGGCGTGCCGAAGTCGTCGTGCCAGTAGGCGCCGTGCAGCGCGTACCCCTCGGTGAAGTACTGCACGTAGGGCACGTCGCGCAGGTCGAACTCGTCGCCGCGTTCGTCGCCATCCATGGTCACCGTGAGGTGTTTGGTGTGGATGAGGAACGTGCCTTGAATGGTGGCGTGCGACTTCTGGTGGTCTTGTATCCCGTCGGCGCCGGTGGACACGAGCGTGGCGTACACCGGCCTCTCCCCCTCGTAGGCCACCAGCGACTGCCGGAGGATCGACACGTCGATCCACTTCTTGCCCTGCTGCGCCCACTTGGGCGCCTTGGTGAAGGAGTCGATGCGCACCACCTGATCCGAGCGCATCCAGGTGCCGTCGCGCGCCTCGAGGAAGTAGTGCTCGCCATGTTTGCGCTGCTCCCCGGTGAGGCCGAGCACGGCGCGGGGCGTGAGCTGGCCCACCGCGGCGAGCGCTCCCGAAGCCTCGTGCTGCTCGTAGCGCCGGGCGAACTTGCTGCGCACGATGGCCACCGGCAGCGTGAGCTCGTCGCTGAGCACCACGCCGCGGAAGCGCGACGGCTCGACGACGCGCGTGCGGTCGAGGGGAAGGGCGGCCATCTCGGTGGTCAGACCAAACTGGCGACCGTCGCGCTCGTACGTGCCAAGCAGCGCGAAGCCCGACCGCACCCGCGCGTGGCGCAGGAGCACCGTGTTCTTTCCCCGCAGCTCGCCGCCGAGCGGCGGAATGAGGGCGCCGTCGGCGAGCAACGGCGGCACCTGCTCGGGCGCAGGGAGAGCCACGAAGTCGGGGTCCTTCATCAGCTGCTGGTGCTTGCGGAGGTGGTAGTGCCGCTCCGGCTCCACGTGCTTCTGCTGGGCCTCGCTGGGGAGGCGCGCGTAGAGCGGAGGAGTTGGAAAGCGCGACATCACGTACGGGTACGGGAGGCCGCCGAGATCCGGCCGCCGCGCAGACAAAACCGCGACCGGGTGCTCCGGATCGAGGGTCGCGCGCTTGTTGAGGCACACGTAGCCGGCGGGCTGGACGCGGTACCAGCCGCGCCGGCAGCTCTGCCGGCTCACCGGCTCGGCCGAGCGCGCGACGGCGGCCCCCGCGCGCAGGTAGCCCACGCGCCGACTCTTCCAGCGCGGCTCGGCGTAGACCCAAGTCTCACGCGCGATGCTCACCAGCAGCGGCGGACCGACCGGCGCTGGCTCGGTGTCCGTCGTGTCGTCGTCGCCGGCGTCCTCCACAGGCGCGTCGCGCTCGTCGCTCGGCGCGTTCGGATCGACGGACGGGTCGGCGGGAGACGCTGGATCCCCGGCCCGGCTGCCCTCGTCATCGGACGGGAGGAGCTCACCCCAGTCCTCATCCATCTCCTGCGGCTCCTCGGGGACGGCCCCGGTCGCCGACGTCGACGACGGCGGCGCGCCGAGCACGTCCTCGAGCTCGACCTTCGGCTCGATGTGCACGAGCGCGGGGGCAGCGGGTGGGGGTGGCGGCAGGGGCGCGCCGGTCGCCCGCGCCACGAGCGCCCGCGCCCGATCGGACGCCAGGCCCAACGTGGTCCGATCGATCATCACCAACGAGGCGACGGCGATCAGAGCGGCGAGCAGAGGAGCCTTGCGCATGGGGCCACTCGGGCCTAACAACCGCGCTCGATCGTGGCCAAGTCCTCGACGATGCGCTGCCGCTGCGACGCGAGAACCGCTGCGTCGTCGGCCCTCGCGCCTACGGAAGTGACGCAACGGAATCTTGCTTGACCGAAGCGGTCGGCCCCACGAGGATGGAATCCTGATGCCCCGCCGGAACAGTGAGGGGGAGCCGGCCACCAAGGAGCGGCTCCTCGCCAAGCTCGACACCTACATGAACAAGAAGGGGCTGCGGAGCACCACGCAGCGGCGGGTGATCGCCGAGACCTTCTTCAACGGCCCGAGTCACGTGACGATCGAGGAGCTCTTGGCGGCGGTGCGCGAAGACGACCCGCGCATCGGCTACGCGACGGTGTACCGCACCCTGAAGCTGTTCACCGAGTGTGGCATCGCCGCCGAGCGCAACTTCGGAGACGGCCCGAGCCGCTACGAGCTGTCCGATCAGAGCACCGACGAGCACCACGATCACCTCATCTGCCTCGACTGCGGCAAGATCATCGAGTTTCACGACGAGCGCATCGAGAAGCTGCAGGAGCAGATCGCCGCGCAGCTCGGGTTCCGCATCGCGTCCCACAAACACGAAATCTACGGCCACTGCGCCGAGTGCGACGACAGCAACTGAGCGGCGACGGAGAGGCCCCAGTGGGCCGACGCGTGCCCGAACCCGGCGGCAGCGCGCCATCCTTTCGCCGGCTGGACGCGCTGAAGGCGTGCCAAGAACAGGCAGCGCTGCACCTGCAAGCCGTCCTTGCCGAGGAGAACGACGTGGAGGACCGTCGCGTGCAGCGCGCTCGAGAGGCCAAGGCCCGCGCCTATCAGGAGCGCGTGGGGGGCCAGACCGCGCCTCGAGGAGCCCCGCGAGGCAATGTCGGTCGGACCTTCAGTCTTCGCCGAGCTGGATCACGGCGCTGAGGATCGCAGCCGCCCCACCGGTGAAGGGGTTGCCGGGCGGGTTGAACGTGCCGGCCGCGGAGGTGTTGTCGATGACCACGTAGTACTGGCGCCCGGCCAGGACGCGGAAGCGCGACCGAGTCTCGCGGTTCGGCAAGAGCGGCGCCGCGCCGATGATGGGCCCTGGCGGAGCGGTGAGCGCCGCCCCTTGGATGTACTGGTCGCGCCAGACATCCCCCGGACCGCGCTCGATGATCAACGCCTCGGCCTGGGCCCCGCGGTTGAAGATGCGCAGCTCGAGGAACTGATCCGAGTCGACCACCTCGAACGGGCCGAGGAAGTCACGCTGGTTCCACGCCACCTCGAGGGTCTCGTTGAGGAACGTGTGCATCTCGTCTTTGCGCGTGTCGTACGGCGTGTGCGGCTTCTGCGGCGGCTTGATGATGCCGAGCCCGAAGGTGCGGCTGTCGGTGTCCCAGTTTTGCAACACGGTGAAACCGCGCGTCAGCTCGCCGGCAGCGATCTGGTTGCCGAACATGTTGGCCACCGAGCCGAGCGGGGTGAGCTGAGCCGGCGCGTTGGCGATGGGGTTCTCGATCTGCCGCAGCGTGAAGTCGGGTCCGCTCACCAGCCGATTGGACATGCCCCACACGTAGATGTCTTCCTCCCCGAGGTAGAACTCGGGGCGGAACTGGATGGCCGCCTTCGTGTCGAACGTGATCTTGCGCGTCACCGCCGTGTAGGCGTAACCCCACCCATTGAAGTTCACCGTCACCAGGTGGTTGGCGCTGTCGACCTCGACGGTGCAGCCGGTGGGAAAGAAGCGGCCGATGACGGGCCCCTGATCCTGCATGCGCAGCCCCATGCCGCGCTTGGTCAGCTCGGGGCAGATCTGGCTCGCCCCGTAGTTCTCGAACAGCCACCAGCGCAAGTTCGGGCTGTCGTTCACCAGGCCGCTGCACGCCCTGCAGCCGGTCGCCGTGAGCGCAACGAGCACCAACAGGGCCAGCGATGGGAAGCGAAAGCATGCGCGTGCGGTCATCAGGACGATCTCGGAAGGGTCAAGCTAACACATCGGAGTGTACGGAGCCGGGCGTTCGCGCTCTTCTCCACAGCACGTTCGCGACCGCCGTTTCCATGCTGACCGCGCTCCGAACGGCGGCGTGCACGACGCCGCGCGAGCCACGCAGAAGCGACGGGGTGCTCGCGGCCCGAGGGAGGAAAGCTGGCCACGTGGTTTTCGGCTGGTATCGTCCCGAAATTCGCGGCACCGTCGGCGTCGTCCCCACGCACCTCGGTGGCTCGGAACCGCTATGAGACCAGGCCTCACAGAAATCCTCATCATTCTCGGCATCGCACTGCTCCTCTTCGGCGCCGGCCGCCTCGCTGACATCGGCAAGGGCCTGGGCGAAGGCATTCGGAACTTCAAGAAAGGCTTGAAGGAGAACGAGGACGACGAGGACGAGGACGAGGACGACGACGCGGAGCAGCTCCCCGAGCCCAAGAAGAAGGGCGACGCGAAGAGCAAAGCCGCGACCTCCAAGAAGGTCGTGGACGACGACGAAGAGGAAGAGGACGAAGAGGACGAGGAAGACGACGACGACGACGAGGAGGAAGAAGAGGAGGAGGAGGAGGAGGAAGTCGTCGTCCGCAAGCGCAAGAAGGCGAAGAAGAACGCCTGAGACCAGCACCGCGCCCGCGTTCGTTTTACCAAGCCCCTCGTGCGCTTCGCGCGCACCCGTGCCAAACTCCGGACAGCGCCCCTGCAGGTTTGCGTGGGCCCTGATCCGACATGCGCAAAGTCGAACGAATCGGGAAGCTCCTCGTCGTCGCAGCCGCCTTCGTCCTCTCCGGTTTCCTCGCCCAGAAGTTTGGCGCCGGGGGGCTGTGGCAAGGGTTCAACTCGGCCCTCGCCACCGCGAAGAAGGGCAAAGACGAGCCCTACGACCTGACCAAGCTGCAGGCCGTCAACCGCACCCTCGAGTACATCCGCGACCGCTACGTCGATCCGGATCGCGTGGCGCCGCGCAAGATGCTCCTCTCGGCGCTCAACCACATCCAGAAAGACGTGGCGCAGGTCATCGTCCTCCCCAACGGCGAGGGCGAGGTCACCATCCGCGTCGACACCCACGAGAAGAAGCTTCGGGTCGACAACGTGCTCGGTCCGTGGGACGTGGCCGCGAAGCTCCGCCAGGCGTTCGGGTTCTTGCAGAAGCACCTCGAGGGCAGCGAGGTCGATCTCCGCAGCGTGGAGTATGCCGCCTGCAACGGCATTCTGCGTACCCTCGATCCTCACTCCACGTTCCTCACCCCCGAGGCCTACAAGGAGATGAACCTCTCCACCTCGGGTCACTTCGGGGGCCTCGGCATCGTGATCTCGATCCGCGATCAGATGCTCACCGTGATCCGGCCGATGCCGAACACGCCGGCCTCGCGCGCCGGGCTCAAGCGGTACGATCGCATCGTCAAGATCAACAACGAGTCGACGCTCAACATGCCCCTCGACGACGCGGTGAAGCGCCTGCGGGGCAAGGCGGGCAGCACGGTAGAGGTGTGGGTCGAGCGTGACGGCGAGTGGGAAGGCGCGAAGAAGTTCGAGCTCGAGCGCGAGCGCATCCAGGTGCCGAGCGTGCTGCACGAGCGCCTCGACGGCGACATCGGCTACATCCGCCTCAAGCAGTTTCAGGCCACCTCCACCAAGGAGATCCGCGACGCCCTCGACGCGATGCGCGACAAAGGCGAGCTCAAGGGGCTGGTGCTCGATCTGCGGGGCAACCCCGGAGGGCTGCTCGATCAGGCGGCGAAGGTGAGCGACCTCTTCTTGTCCCGCGGCGTCATCGTGTCCACCGTGGGTGCCTCGGAGGGCCGCGAAGAGAAGAAGGCGAGCGCCGCCGGGACGGAGCCCGAGTACCCCCTCGTGGTGCTCGTGAATGGGTCGTCGGCGAGCGCGAGCGAGATCGTGGCCGGCGCGCTGAAGAACCACGATCGCGCGGTGATCGTGGGCCAGACGACGTTCGGCAAGGGGAGCGTGCAGCTCGTCTTCCCCGACATCACCCCCGACAAGGCAGCCCTCAAGCTGACCATCGCGCAGTACCTGACCCCCGGCGACAAGTCGATCCAAGGGGTGGGCGTCACCCCCCACATCGAGCTCGACCCCATGACGGTCGACCCCCTCGAGATGGATCTCACGATCGTGGAACAAGCCGTCAAAGAGGGCGACCTGTCGCAGCACCTGTCGAACGAGCGCGCCACCAAAGAGGCCAAGCCTTCCCAGGTGGTGAGGTACTTCCTGCCGCGTGCGGAGCGCGACGACATGCGCGAGCGGGGCGGTGAGCTCGAGGACGAGTTCACGCTCGATTTCCCAACCCGCTTCGCGCGGGATCTCGCTCGGCGCATGCCGCACGGCAAGGTGGCCGCCGAACAGCTCGAGCAGGTGGGGCAGTACATCGAGGACACGCGCGCGGCGGAGCTGAAGAGCGTGTCCAAGGAGCTCGCCACGCTCGGCGTCGACTGGGATCTCCCCGCCGGGGCCATCGCGACGGGGCCGAAACAGAGCGAGCTCGTGGTGAGCGTGATGACCGACAAGCCCAAGGACACGGTCACCGCGGGCGAGCCGATCAACATCGAGGTCACGGTGGAGAACAAGGGCACGGTGCCGGTGTATCGGCTGCGCGCCACCACCGACAGCGACAACCCCTACTTCGACGAAAAGGAGCTGGTGTTCGGGAAGATCGATCCGGGCGAGACGAAGACGGCGCGGGCGCCGCTGTCTTGGTGCGAGGTCGAGGGCAAGAAGCCTGGCTCTACGAAGCCGGCGCCCAAGGACGCCAAGCGCGTGTGCAAGATCCCGATGGATGCCCTCTCGCGCAGCGACGGGGTGAAGGTGCACTTCGACGCGGCGGGCGGACACACTCCTGCCTCCGCCGAGCTGCGCCCGACGATCGTCGCCCTCGAGCGACCGCTGTTTCAGTACAGCTACCAGATCTCCGACGACATCAAGGGCAACGGCGACGGCCTCCTCCAACGCGGGGAGCAGGTGAGCATCTACCTCACCGTGAAGAACGTGGGCAAGGGCCGCACCTTCGAGACGCAGGCGAACCTGGCCAGCCGCTCGGGCGACGGCGTGCTCCTCCGCAAGGGGCGCTTCGACGTGGCGAGCATGAAGCCCGGCGACGTGCGCGAGGTGGTGTTCACGTTCGACGTGGAGCAGCAGCTGAAAGAGAACGAGGTGGTGCTCTCGCTGAGCGTGGGCGACCGCGATCTCCGGGAGTTTGCGAGCGAGAAGATCCGTATCCCCATCGCGTCGCCGGTCGCGGCCGCGGCCGAGCAGGGGACGGTGGTCACCACCCGCGAGGCGTCCCTCTTCGGCGACGTGAAGGGGTCGCGCGCGTCGTTCGGGGTGGTGGCCAAGGACACGAGCCTCGAGGTCGTGGGACGGCACGGCAAGATGCTCAAGGTGAAGCTCGGTGCCCAACGCTTCGCGTTCATCGAAGCGGACGCGACCCAGCGCGGCGGGACGGCGACCGAGCAGGTAGCCTTCACCACCGTCTACGGCCACGCCCCGCCCACCCTCACCGTGTCGGCGGCCACGATGGCCACCAAGCAGGACACGGTGCGCGTGGAGGTGTCGGCACACGACGACGAGCTGCTCCTCGACATGTTCATGTTCGTCGGCTCGCGCAAGCTTCACTACCAGTCGAACAAAGATGGCGCCGACAAGAAGAAGGCGTCCTTCGGCTACGACGTGCCCCTCCAGCCAGGCGTCAACATCATCAGCGTCATCGCCCGCGAGACACCCGACACCACCACCCGACGCACCATCGTGGTGAGGCGGGACGCGCCGGACGGCTCGATCCTGAAGACCCCCAAGGCACAGGACGACTTCCTCCTCTGGGAGCCAGGGGCCAACTGAAGCCATGGGCTGGCTCGACAAAGCCAAGGTCGCGCTCGGGATCGTCGATCCGGAGGATGTGGAGGACGAGGGGCCGCCACGCGCGGAGAAGCGTGTCACCCTTGGGCGCGACGGTGTCCGCGACAAAGCGGCCGGGCGGCCCTCGCTCGAGGGGTTCTCCGCCGCGCCTCAGGAGACGCTCGAGGATGTGCTCGCCGCGCGCGAGGCGGGGGATCACGCGGGCGTGCGCGCGCTGCTGCGTCGGATCGATCGGGGGCGCGGCTTGCGGGTGCTGCTGCGGGCGGCTGCCGCGCTCGAGGCGGAAGACGAGGGCGAGCTCCGCGAGCTGCTGCCGCAGGTGGCGGCCGAGGAGCCGCGCTGGAAGCTGCCGCTGCAGCTCGCGGCGGCCCTCGCCGATGAGCGGTCGAACGCGCTCCGAGCCCTCGCAGAGGAACGCGGCGCCCCGCCGTGGGCCCTCGCGTGGATGGACGCCTGCCAGAGCGACGAACCGACGCGGCGGCGCGGCCTGGTGAAGCTGATGTTCGCGGACCCTGCCCTCGCGCGCACCGTGGCCTCCCGCGATCTCCACCTCGAGGGGGCCGAGAGCGATCCAGCCGCCGGCCAACGCTACGTGAGCTTTGCGCACGGACGCGACTGCATCCGTCGGTTTGGCGCGCCGCTCGTGCACGACGTGTTCGAGCGAGCCGAGGGGCGCCGCTGATGGCGCTGCTCGCGCTGTACGAGCTCGATCGCGGGGCGTTGAAGGCGTTCACGAGCGAGCTCGAGGCGGTGCTGCTCGCCGACGATGGCCCGCGCCTCGCCGCGCTCCTCGAGCTCGGTGGTGATCTCTTCGAGACGATCGCCCAAAGGCGCAACCTGATCGAGCTGTTCGTGCTGCCCGAGGACGCTCCGCAGCGGGCCCCGGTGTGGGCATCGCTCCGGCGCGTCAGTCGCAAGCGGTCCATGACGAAGGTGTTCACGAGCACCCACGCCACGCTGGAAGGGCGTCTCCGGGCCTACGACGTGCTCCGCGACGACAAGGAGATCTCCCGTTCGGTCGACCGCTTGCTCAATCCGAAGCGACTTCCGTGGTATCTCCGCCGCGCTGGAGCGACGTGCGGCTGGCTCTCCGGCGACGAGCGGGCGCGGCTCGTGCAATCGATGACGCGACTGCGCGCGGCGCTCACCCCCGAGCTCGTGGAAGCGCTCGACGGCCTCGTCGAGATCGACGGCGACGTGGTGGCCCACGACGCGATGTGAGCCACAGGCGATGGGCGCCGACGCCCTCCGCGCCTGCGCTCAAGCCGGCAACAACGCCCTCTGCCCGCGTTCGAGGCGAGCCATCCGGCGCGGGGTGAGGCCGAACATGGCGCGCATCATCCAGTCACGAAGGCGCAACGGCACGAGCTGAAGCAGCTTGAGGCTGAGGTGCGCGGAGAGCGGGGCCACGTAGCGAGCGCGTGGGCGCCGCGCCGTCGCGGCCTTGTGGATCGCGCGCGAGATCACCTCGGGCCCCGGCGCCATGGCCATCGCGCGCTCCTCCACGCGATCGGCGTGCTCGAACACGGGGGCATATAGGGAGCTCTCGCGATAGTCGGCCGCAGCCTCGTTGAGGCGGGCCACGAAGTTGGTGCGGATGGGTCCCGGCTCGATGAGCACGACGTCGATGCCGAACGGCGCGAGCTCCATACGCATCGCGTCCGAGAGCGCCTCGAGCGCGTACTTCGAAGCGTGGTAGACGCCCATCATCGGAAACGTGATGCGGCCGCCGATGCTGCTCACGTTGATCACCCGACCGCGGCCGCGCTCGATCATCTCGCCGAGAAAGCTCCGGGTCACGGCCATCAAACCGAACACGTTGGTCTCGAACTGACGACGGATGTCCGCGTCGGTGGCTTCGATCACCGGAGCCCCTTGACCATAGCCGGCGTTGTTGATGAGGACGTCGAGCCCCTGATCCGCGAGGAGCGCCGACACCTCCTCCCGAGCCGCCCGAATCGACGCGGGGTCGGTGACGTCGAGCTCCACGATGTCGAGGCGTCCACCAAGCTCCGCCGCCTCGACGGCGAGGGCCTCGAGCGCATCACGACGACGCCCGGTGGCGATGACGTGGTGTCCACGGGCCGCGAGATACAGCGCCGCGTGGCGCCCAATTCCTGCGGTAGCACCCGTAATCGCAATGGATTTCTTCATAACTTGCTCCCTGTTCCGTCGCCGCCGGATCCGAGAATGAATGAACGTTCACCTCGATTGACGGGTGAACGAATATTCATTCATGGAATCGTCGTCAAGGGCTGGAGCCAACCTTTTCTCGGCCAGACGTGCACTCGGCGAGCTCCGGACACCGGCGCCGCGGTCACAGGTTCTGGTAGTACGAGCCCCACACGTCGAGCCACGCGCTCTGATCTGGGGTGAGGCGCAACCGCGCCCGCTCGACGCTGACCTTTCGCTGCTGTTGGAAGCGCACGAGCCGCTTGAAGAGTGCCTGCGTCAAGCCAGGAAACTGGTGCGTTCGGTCGTAGGCGCAGGTGGGATCGATGCTCAGCCGGCAGAGCGCAGGTGGCTTCCCTACTTCGCCGTGCAATGCGAAGTCGCCCCAGCGGGCCGAGTACTTGTCGTGGGTGAACGCCACCCGAACGCGCTGGCGGTCGCCTGGCAACCCGCCCGCCACGAGCAACAGGTCGTTGCCCAGCGTGTCCTCGGGAGCCTTGAGGCCGAGGGCGGCGAGGACCGTGCGCGTGATGTCGTAGATCTCGGTCTCGTCGTCCACGCGCACCCCGGCGTGTTTGCCCCCCGGGAAGTGCACGAAGAGGGGAAGCGTGAGCAGGCTCTCGGTGGGATCGCCACCGTCGACGAAGAGCGACCGGCGTGCGCTGGCCACGTCACCGGTGACGATGAACAGCGTATCGTCCCACAGGCCCTTGTCCTCGAGCCGTCGACTGAGGCGTCCGAGCGCCTCGTCCTGACGCGACAAGCCCGCGTGGAACAGCGCCCGCATCCGCTCGCGATCCGCGTCGGAGAGGCGGCTGTGGCGCCCTTCGGTCTTCGCGAGGAGCTGCGCGCTGCGGCGCGGCGTGAGGTACCCCGCGTAGTCGGCCGGCGGCAGTTTGTCGGCCTCCACCGGCGTCACCTCCCACGGGGGGTGACCCCCGCGCGCGTGGATCACGGCCAACATCGGCCGGCCCTCGTCGCCACCGCCGTTCTCCAGCCACTCGCCCGCGTCATCCATGGGGGCCGACGCGAGGCGCCCCTCGTTGGGCGGGTACTGCTGAAACTGATCCCACTGACCGTCGAACCCAAAGGGTCCGAACGTGGTCGGCACCCCGGTGAACATGCGCGCGGTCACGCTCGCTTCGCGGGCGATCCCGCTGATGGTACGCACCTCGGGTGGCAACGCCGCGCCGCTGTCGTTCACCGTGTGGTGGCGCGGGCTGAGCCCCGACAGGAGCGACGCCATGACCGCCGAGACAAACGTGCTCGGCGCTCGATGGTCGTGGAACACGGTCATCTCCTCCGCGAGTCGATTGAACGTGGGCAGATGGGGCGACTTGGCCTCGCGCCACGGCGGCAGATCGCTGCGCTCCACTCCATCCACCACGACCACCACCGCCGCCTTCGCTCGCTGCGCGCTCGGGAGCGGCCGCAACGGCGTCTCCACCACCGGATCACCGACGAGCAGGCGCCCGGTACCCGTGGTCTCGGTGGCTGCGAGCTCGAGCGAGACGATCTTCCCCGCGTAGGCCTGGAGGGAGAGCTCGATGTCGCTCCACGTCGCGGCCGGGCCCCCTTTCACGTCGATCCGATCGAGGACCACCGGATCGCTCCCTTCCTCACGCACGAGGATCGCCGCGGTGCCGTGACCATCACCGTTCATGCCCACCGCCGCGCGGAGGCGGGCGCCGGTTGGAACGCGGATGGTGCAGCGCACATTGCCTGGCGCTCGCATCGACAGCGCGCGATGGGGCACGCTCGCGAGCTGGGCCGCGGGCGCGAGCAGGTCGTCGAAGGTCGGGGCGCCGTAGGTGCGCTCGAGCTCGTCGGGAAAGCCCACACGGATCCAGTCGAGCTCGGCGAACGGCTCGCTGTCCGTGCGCTTGCGTCCGTGGAACACGAGCGTGAGGCGGTGCATGCCGGCCTCCACGGGGAGCTTGGTGATGCGCGTCTCCCCGATGCGAATCTCCCCCTTCTTCAGCTTGATCGTCCCGAGCGTCACGGCGTCGAGCGAGACCGAGACGCTGGTCGCGTCCCCGCCGATGGCGCGCATCGCGACGAAGATCGGCGTCACCTCCTGGAGGTGGAACGAGAGGGTGAGCGTCTTGTCGAACACCCTGGCCCACGTGGCACCGTCATGCTCCGAGCTGACGATCCCCTCCGGCTCGTCGAGCTGATAGGTGAGCCGGCCCCGGAGCACCTCGGTGCCCAGATCGACGAGGAGCCCGCGATGGTCGATCTCACACGAGGGGAGCTCGTCGAGCAGACTCACCGCCGTCGTCCACTCCGGCGTCGCCGTGCTCGCGTGCGTCTCGGTGCTCGACTCCGAGCTGCACGCGCCGCAGCCCACTCCCATCCAGAGCAGGAACAGCACCAAGAGAGCGATGTGGGCCGCGCGCGCCACGAGAAGCGACACATAGCCAAGCGCGTACGGAGAGGCCACTCCGTTGGCGTCCTCTCCGAGCGCAACACCTGCTTCGATGTCGTGCTCGAGCGGCCCCTCGGCGCAATCTACTGAACGCAAAGCACGAGAATCCACTCCTCGAGCGTCCCGACGTCGCTCGCGGCGCTGTCGGAAACGCGGACCGTCCAGCTCCCGTTGGGCGAGGAGCCCGAGAGCAGCGCGAGACTCTCCTCCGGTGCGTAGCAGCCGCTGAACGGAGCCGTGCCGGCGGTGACCGGCGTGGCGCACGTCGAGTCGAGCACCGTGTCGATGTAGTTGTCGCCGCTGGCGCCGTTGCCGGTAGAGAGGCCGAGCTCAGCCGACCCGGGCGGCGTCAAGAACACGCCGACGTCGGAGTCCCAGGTGTGGGCGATGGTGAAGACCGTGGCCGCTCGCTGAATGAGCCCCGTGACGCCGCTCACCGCGATGTCATGGGTCGCGCCCCCGCCGACCTGGTTGTCGGGGATCGGCAGCGCGAGGTCGCCCGACGGATAGACGAGGAGCGCTTCACCGGCGCCACAGGCGGGGAAGTACCCGGGGAGCGCGCACGTCGGGTCGGCCCCGTCGATGTCGCCATCGCCGTTGTTGTCGACGCCATCGTTGCAGTTGACCTCCGGCGTCGAGCATTCCGAGGGCTCGCCCTGGCAGAGGTACCCCGGCTCCACCGTGCACGTCGCCGAGCAGCCGTCGAAGTCGTCCCCGTTGGCGTCGTCGCACTGCTCGTTGCCGTCGATGGAGCCATCACCGCAGTAGAGGCGATCGATGCGCACATCGAACGTGGTGCTCGCGCTGGGATTGCCCCAGCTCTCCACGACGACGAACACAGGGCCGGCGGCGGGCGCCGTGTAGGCGATCCCCACCGTCTCGTTGAAGTCGGTGCTCTGTCCACACGTCGTCCCCGCCCCGCAGCTCGGCTGCTCGAGGATGTGGAGCACGGCGTCGAGGGTGCCGAGCTCGCGCACGCGCACCGTGTCGCCAGCCTCGACATCGACGCGGAACACCAGATCGAAGCCGCTCGGCGAGCTGGTGCTCACGTCCACGCAGCCGGCGCCAGCGTTGAAGTTCTCGTCGTCGCCGAAGGCCGCGATGTTGGTGCCCGCATACTCGAAGCTGTTGCTCGTGACGAGCAAGGGCTCGCTGCAGCTCGCCGCGGGCAGCGGAGTGCACACCGACGGCGACCCAACGCAGCTGTAGCCGGACTCGACGACGCAGCTCGGCGAACAGCCGTCGTTGGCGTCATCGTTGCCGTCATCACATCCCTCCGGCGGTGTCACGGTGCCGTCGCCGCACGGGATGACGTCGAAGCGCACGTCGTACGTTCCAGACGTCGGCGGCGACGCCGAGTAGCTCTCCACCACCACGAAGTACGTGTCGGTCGCCGGTGCCACGAAGGTGAGCCCAACCGTCTCGCCGGAGTCGAGCCGCGCGAGGCAGGCACCAGCGCCACACGCGCCCTGAGTCACCTGGATCACCACGTCGAGCGTTCCATGCTCCGACACGTTGAGGCGGTCGCCCTCCTCGAGATCGATCTGGAACACCATCTCCGGCGACGCGTTCGGCGTGCCGCCCACGTCCTGGCAGCTCGCGTCCGAGAAGTTGTAGTCGTCACCGAACGGCACGATGTTGGTGCCCGTGAAGGTGAAGTCGTCCGCGGCCACGATGGCGCTCGCGCAGATCGAGCCCTCGAGCTCCTCGCATGTGGAAGGCGAGCCGGTGCACGCATAGCCAGGCTCGACCCGGCACAAGGGGGAGCACCCGTCGTCCGGATCCGTGTTGTCGTCGTCACAGGTCTCGGAGAGCTCGGTCACGCCGTCGCCGCAGGTCGCCACCTCGAAACGAATGTCGAAGGTCGAGGTCGGGCTCGGCGTCGCCGCGTAGCTCTCCACCACCACGTAGAAGGTGCCATCGGCGGCGGCGGTGTAGCTCAGCCCTTGCGCCTGTTCGTCCGCGTTGAACCCGTCGAAGGTGGCGAGGCACGCCTGCCCGCTCGCGCACGTGGGCGCGATGAGCTGAAACACCACGTCCAGGGTGCCGAAGTCTTTAACGTTGACCGTTTGTCCGGCCGTCAGCTCGATGGAGAACACGATCTCGGGCGACGCGTTGGGCGACCCGCTCACGTCGGAGCACGAGGGATCGGTGAAGTCGTAGAGGTCGCCGTACGCGCCCATGGCTTGACCGGCATGGGTGAAGCCGTCGCTGGCGACGATCGCGTTGGCGCAGTCGAAGCCCGGGAGCGCGCCACAGGTGGACGGCTCGCCCGTGCACTCGAAGCCCGGCTCCACCGTGCAGGTCGTCGAGCAGCCATCCCCGGCGTTGGCGTTGTTGTCGTCACACACCTCGCCAAAGCCGATGACGCCGTCGCCACACGTGCTGATCTCGAAGAGCAGATCCACGTCGTCGCCCGGGTCGCTCGAGCCCCACGTGTCGATGACGACGAAGAAGCTCCCAGCGCTCGGCGCCGTGAAGACGAGCCCCGGATCGATCTCCGAGCCACCGATGCCATCGAAGCTCGCGAGACAGGCGCTGGCGCTGGCGCAGGCCCCGTCGAGGACGTGCATCAAGACGTCCGCGTCGCCGCTCTCGGCCACGTGGAGCCGGTCGCCGGCTCCGAGATCGACCGTGAACACCACGTCCGGCTTGGGACTCGTCGACGACGACGCGCTCGCGCAGGAGCCGTCCGTGTTCGCGAGATCGTCCCCGTGAGGATCGAGCAACGGCGCCTGCCACACGAATCCGTCGCCGGTGACGACGATGGGGTGAACGCAGGTCCCGGCGAGCTCGCACGTGCTCGGCTCGCCCTCGCACACGTAGCCGCTCTCGACGGCGCAGGCGCTGCTGCAGCCGTCGGCGTCCACCATGTTCGAGTCGTCGCAGGTCTCGGTGCCGGCGATGATGCCGTCTCCGCAGCCCGTCTCGCACTCGCTCGGCTCTCCCATGCAGCTCCAGCCCGGCTCGATCTCGCAGGTACCGCTGCAGCCGTCGTCGTCGGCGCCGTTCTGGTCGTCGCACGCCTCGGCCCCGAGGGCGATCACGCCGTCACCGCAGTCGCTGACGCACACCGAGGGAGACGCCCCCCCGCAGTCCCAGCCGGTCTCCACCGAGCACATCGAGGAGCAGCCATCCAGGTTGGCGACGTTGTCATCGTCGCAATCCTCCCCTCCGGCCACCACGCCGTCACCGCACGTCGTCGTGCAGGTGCTCGGCTCACCGGTGCAGTCGTAGCCGGGCTCGAGGTCGCACGTCGCCGCGCAGCCATCGCCGTCCGACGCGTTGCCGTCGTCGCAGTCCTCGGTGGCCGCATCGATCACCCCGTCGCCGCACACCGCGGGGTCCATGCCCCCCGAGCCACCGCCACCGCTGCCACCCACGGAGACGTCACCGCCGCCGCCAGCGTTTGCGTCGTCATCCCTCGTCGAGTCGGCGCAGGACGCGATCATGAGGGTAGCTGTGAGCACAGGTACGAGATGTCGGTTCACGACCGTACCCTTGAAGGACATAGCCCGCGGCGGCAAGGATCGATTCGCGAACGCAAAGAATACCGGGTCGCAGGCGGCGTGCCTCACGCCCCTGCCGCGGGCCGCGCCCCGCCGCGGCGCCGAGCCCACCGCGCGGCGCCGGGCTGCCGACGTGGCGCGAGCTCAGCGCGACCAGGGCGGCGCGAGCCGCAACCTGAGACGCGTGTTGGGCTTCATCACCACGTAGCGCACGCGCTCTTCCCCCTTGAGCTTCACGCGCACCTCATGGGGCTGGGCGGTGGCCTTGACCGGCACCTTCACCACCGGCCCTCGCCCCACCGACTTGCCATCGACGAAGACCTCGTGCCCGCGCCCAGCGACCACCTCGAGGAGGCCCTGATCCTTGGCGAGCTTGGCGGCCTCGCTCTTGCTGAGCGGCAGCTCCACCGGTTGATCGTACGCGGCGCTTACGTCGTCGGCCTCGGCGCCGGGGGCCTCGGGGGCCCGAGGTGGCCCTTCCGCCTCCGCCGCGGCCGCCTCGTCCGCCACCTGGGGCGTGATGACGAGCGGGGCCGGTTGCGGCTCGTAGGGCTGGTTCTCGCGCATGTAGCGGGCGCCGATCGCGAGGCCCACGCCGGCGAGGCCGAACAACAGCGGCGCCGTCCACCGCGGTCGCTTCTTGGGGGGCGTGGGCTCGCCGCGGGGTGCCCAGGCAGAAGGCATCGGCAGGCGAGGCAGGCGGGGATCGGGCTGCGGCTCGGGGGCGCTGAACGCCGGCTCGCGGTGGCGTGGACGCGCTGGTGGCGGCGTCTCGCTGTCGTCGCGCTCGTCGGCGTAGTCGTCGCGCCGGTAGGAGCGGCCCTCCGAGCCGTCGCGGCGGCGGCGGCGCTTGCTCCGGCGCCGGTGCTTCGCCTTATCGCGCGCGCGCGTGTTCTCCGACGGCGTCTCGTCGAGCTCGTCGTCGACGTCGTCCTCGAGCTCGTCGGCCACGCGCCGCTTGCTCTCGACGGTGGCGAAGGCCGGCGCGTCCGGCTCCACCCGCGCGAGGATGGGGGTGTTGCGGTTTGCAGCGGGAGCAGGGACGACCGCGGCCACCGCGCGGGCGATGACGGGGGTGGCGCGACCGGCCTCGGGCTCCGGAGCGCCCCCGTCGCCGCTGAGCTCACGCGGCTCGAGCGCGAATGGGTGGCTCTCGCTTGGCTCGTCGAAGCCGAGCTCGTCGAGGGCGTCGACCGGCGTGTTGGCGAGCACCTCCTCCGGCACGTCGAGAGGCGGCGGGTCGTCATCGAGCCCCTCGAGCCCGACGCACGCGTCGGCGATCGTGGCGACCGCGGTCTCCGGCAACGCCACCCCGCTCATCACCGCGATCTCGCGATCGACCGCCGCGCGCAGCACCTCCCCGGCGGCGGTGTGAACGCGGGCCACTGCCCCTTGGCGGGCGGCGTCGCACAAAACGCGCTCCACCAGCTCCGCCGAGGCGCGAGCCTCTGCGATGAGGTCGCGGGGGGCAGCGCCGGCGGCGAGCGCGCGCACGAGCGAACGGGCAGGCTCCGGGGTCGCGCCAAGACACGGCTCGAGGCGCTCGTCGTCGAGGACGACGCGATGGACCCGCATGAGCTGGGTGCCCGAGAGCAGGCCCTGCGCGGCCCGCGCCCAGGCGATCGGCTCCACCAGCTGGTCTTCGAGCGAACCGACGAGCTCCGCGCTGAGGGCCGCACCCTCGTCGATGTCGGCGACCGTGAAGCGCCCCCCTCCGATGCCAAGGAGGGCCGCGATCACCGCCTTGCCCCGGGTGGCGGTGCCATCCTCGGCGGTGCGGGTGGCGAGCACCGGTCGACCGGCGCGCAGCTCGAGCTCGTACACGAAGCGGGCGTCGCGGATGGTGAGGCGACTCATCGGTCGCACCTGGCTCGCGATCTTGAGGAGCGCCACCGCGCTCACCCCGTCCAGGCGCCCGCGCACGGTCCCCCCTTCGGCGATCCTCCGCTCGAGGACGCGACGCGGCCGCAACAGCTCGTGCACGCGCTGCATGATCTCGCGGCCGCTCGCCTCCTTCAGGAGGTAACCGTCGGCGCCGGCGCCGAGCTCGCGCATGCGCTGCAAGAGGTCGGGCTTCCACGACAGGAGCAGCACCGAGGTGGAGCGCAGCAGCGCGTCGCGCTTCACCGTGCGGCAGAGCGCGAAGCCGTCGAGCTCGGGCATCACGATGTCGCTCAGCAGCAGATCCGGCTGCTCGCGGTACACGTGATCGAGCGCCTTGCGGCCGTCGAAGACGCCGGTGACCGTGGCCCCCGTCTCGCGCAGCACGCCGCAGAGGAACCAGTTGGTCGAGAGGTCGTCCTCGGCCACGCAGATACGAAACCCGTCGAGCGGGAGCGCGTCGCCGCCCGCGCGCACCTCGTTCTGAGCCGAGCTGCGCTCGTTGTGCGGGCGCCGACTCGCCACCGTGAGCCCCGCTCCGGTAGGCAGCGCCCCCACCACGCCGTGGTCGTGAAACCGCACGGCCCCCTTGGACTGCGCGGTCACGAGCTCACGAATCCTGGCGATCGCGTCCCACATCACCGTGAGCACCGCCGCGCCGTCGCCGAGCTCCACCGCCTTCTTGCGCAGCGTGTCCTCCGCCGCGTCACAGAGGCCGCGGTGCAGCTCCACCGAGAGGCGCGCCCCGAGACCGTCGAGGGTGATCTGGCCCAGGGGCTCGAAGGGCCGCGCCCCGCCGCGAGCCACGTCGAGGCAAGCACGACGCAGGGCCCCGGGCGACACCGGCTTGGCCAACGTCCGCGACACACCGAGCGCGACGAAGCTGGCGGCGTCCTCGGCCTTGTCCCACTTGCCGAGCACGACGATGGGGATCTCCTCCGTCTCGTCGTCGCTCACCAGGCGATCCACGAGCACCCGCGCTCCGCCCACGTCACTGTCGACGACGATCACGTCGGGAGCCTTGCGCTTCACCTCATAGCGCGCAGAGGAGGCGTCGGGGCACGCCTCGACCATGATCGCGGGGGCGTCGTCCTCGGCCGCCCAGTCCTCCGCCAGGAGCGACTCTGCCACCGGCACGGTGCCCACCAGGAGCACGCGCAACATGCCGACTTTCGCTCGAGGGTGGGTGCCCGCCGGCATCAAGGTGCTGCCGATTTCCCGGTTCCGCTCCGCCTCCAGGTACGACCCGATGCGCGTGAACGCGTCGTGGAGGTGGCGGCGATCGCCATCGCTGAGCGCCTCGAGCACGCCCACGCTCTGGAGCACGGCACGCACGACGCTGAGCTCTTCGGCGAGCTGCACTTGCCCAACCCGAGACGCGTCGCCGGCCAACGCACGGAATTTGTTGGCCAACACCTCACGAGCGGCCCCATCGGCAGGATCCGAGAGCGATTCGTCGACGCGCGTGCGGAGCGCGCCGAGCTCTTCGGTCAGGCGAGAGAGGAACGCATCGCGTGCCTTTCTCTCTGATCGTCTCGCGTCGGCCCTGGGGGTTCGGGATGCTGACAAACCCATGCGGTCCGCGTAACACGGCCCCAGATCTTGGCTAACTTTTGGGGCGCGGATCGCGACGGCGCGCGCCGGCCACGCCCCAGAAAATCGGAGGCCCCTCGGCCTCGGGCGAGACACCGGGCCGGAGCGCTGCTAGGGCCCGTCGGATGCAGCAGCAGCTGGGCGAGTACGACACGATCTTCGAGAGCACCCGCGATCGCGCGCCCGAGACGGGCGAGACGCAGGACATGGTGAACCACTATTACGATCTGGTCACCGACTTCTATGAGATGGGCTGGGGTGCGTCGTTCCACTTTGCTCCGCGCTACGCCGGCGAGACGCTCGAGAGCTCCATCACGCGGCACCAACACTACCTCGCCGCCGCCTTGCAGCTCCGGCCGGGGATGCGGGTGCTCGACGCCGGCTGCGGGGTGGGCGGCCCGCTCCGCGCGATCCATCGCTTCAGCGGCGCCACCATGGTGGGCATCAACAACAACGAGTATCAGGTGGGCCGGGCCCGCAAGCTCACGGAGCGCGCGGGTCTCTCCAAGAGCTGTACATTCGTTCATGGGAGCTTCCTCGACATTCCCGAGCCGGATGCGAGCTTCGACCGTGCCTTCGCCATCGAGGCCACCTGCCACGCCCCGAGCCGAACGAAGTGTTTCTCCGAGATCTTTCGCGTGCTCCAGCCAGGTGGTGAGCTCGCCGGCTACGAGTGGTGCCTCACCGACGCCTACGACGATGACGAGCCCGAGCACCGCCAGGCCAAGCGGGGCATCGAGCACGGCAACGGTCTCCCTCCGCTGACCCGCACCGCCGACGTGATCGACGCGCTGACCGCGGCCGGCTTCGAGGTGGTCCGCACCGAAGACCGCGCCAGCGCTTCGGACCCGGAGACCCCCTGGTACCTGCCGCTCGCCACCACGGGCTGGTCGCTGCGCGATCTGCCGCGCCGCCCCCTCGGCAGGCTCGCCACCAACCGCGTGCTCGGCCTGCTCGAGTCGCTGGGGGCGGTGCCGAAGGGCGCCCAGTCGGTGAGCAAGATGCTCAACAACGGCGCCGATCAGCTCGTGCGAGGAGGTGAGCTCGGCATCTTCACGCCGATGTTCTTCTTTCACGCCAAGAAGCCGGCGTGAGCGGCCCCCACCCCGACGAGAGCGCGCAGCGGGCCGCGCGTCTCCCCCCGGGACGTGTCGACGCTCTCCCGACGACGAATGCGAGTGGACGGCGCGCCGGGCGAGGTTAACCTCTCCCCATGCGCCACCTCCCGCGAGCGAGTGTGGTCATGCTGGCCCTGGGGGGGCTCGCGGGTTGCAGCACGACCGATGACCCGACGACCCCCGAACCCGAGCCAGCAGGCGTCTCGTTCACGATGACCACGCGGCTTCAGCCAGGAACCGAGGCCGAGCACTGCCGCTTCGTGACCGCCCCGGACGAGGCCATCTGGGTCAATCGGGATCGCGTGGCCTACACCGAGGGCAGCCACCATTTCCTGCTCTACGAGACGCCGTACGAGGCGATCCCCACCCACAAGAACGACGGGAAGCCCATCGAGTACCTCGACGAGGAGCAAGGAGTGTTCGACTGCAGCGAGGGCGTCAACTTCAGCTTCTCGGTGAACAACCTCGTCGGTGGCTCCCAAAACGCCGACGGCGCCTCGTTGATCGATTTCCCCGAGGGAGTGGGCATCCCCGTCCACGCCGGCGCGGTGCTGCTGATGAACGCGCACTACATCAACCCGACCGGTCAGGTGCTCGAGCCGAAGGTCGACATCACGCTCGAGACGCTCGAGGAAGACGACGTCGTGGCAGAGGGGGGCATGCTCTTCTGGTACAACCTGTTCATCGCCGCCCCGGGCATGTCGGAGAGCCACGCCACCGCGCGCTGCCCCATCCCCGACGACATCCGCATCACCAACGCGCAGTCGCACATGCACGCGCGAGGGGTCGACTACGAGGCCCAGGTGCTGCGCGGGGGTCAGCAGACGCTGCTCTACGAGACGACGGCCTGGGAGAACGTGCCGGTGGAGGCCTACGATCCGGCCTTCGAGGTGGCAGGGGGGAGCACCATCGAGTGGACCTGCCGCTACGAGAACCCGGAGGCACGCGACGTGTTCCAGGGCCCCCGCTCCAGCGACGAGATGTGCATGCTCATCGCGTCGTACTACCCGGCCCAGCCGGAGGTGAGCGTGTGCTCGTACTTCTCCGACAAGCCCCAGGCCAGCAACTTCATGGGCGCCGAGTGGGTGGGCCAGGGCGACGCGACCTGCGCGGCCTCGCTGGCGTGTTTTCAGCAGAACCTAAGCGCGGGGGGAGGCGACCAGTTCGCGACCGTCGCCGCCGTCACCCCCTGCGTGGTCGGCGCCGATCCGGCCGTGTCGCCAGAGCTCAGCGACGCGGTCGGCTGCATGTTCGGCTCGGTCTTGACCGGCCAGGACGTGCAGACCACCTGCGCCGACGCGTTCGCCGCGTGCCTCGCCAAGTGACCCGCTGACGCGCGACCGTCCTCTTCCCGCGCGCGACGCGACCGTCGCGCGCCGCGAGGGCGCCGCTCTCCCTGCAACGCCCGGCGCGAGGGTTCTGCTAGGGTCTGAGGGATATGACCAATCCCCTGGTGGACATCGGCTTCCCGATCCGTTTCGACCAAGTGAAGGCCGAGCACGTGGCGCCGGCTGTCGACGAGCTGCTCGGGCGCGCACGGGCCTCCCTCGACGCGCTCGCCGCGGCGACCGAAGAGCCCACGTTCGCGAACACGATGCTCGCGCTCGAAGACGTCACCGAGCACCTGGGCCTGTGCATGAGCATCGTGAGCCACCTCGAGCACGTGTGCTCGAGCGAAGACCTGCGCGCCGCCAACAACGAGGCCCAGCCGCGCGTCAGCGAGTTCGTCTCGAAGCTACCGCTCAACGCTCCGCTCTATCGGCGCATCAAGCGCTACGCAGCCACCGCCGAGGCCAAGGCCCTCACCGGCGCCCGGCGCCGGTTTCTCGACAAGACCATGGCCGACTTCAAGCGCCACGGTGCCGAGCTCGATGAGGCCGGCAAGACGCGGCTCGCCGAGATCGACGTCGAGCTCACCAAGGTCACCCTCAAGTACTCCCAGAACGTGCTCGACGCGTCGAACGCGTTCGAGTTGATCATCGAGGACGAGGCCAAGCTCGAGGGGCTCCCACAGAGCGCACGGCAGGCCGCGCGACAGAGCGCGCAGCAGAAGGGCAAGGAGGGCTATCGCTTCACGCTCCAACCGCCGAGCATCATGCCGCTGTTGCAGTTCATGAGAGACCGCGGCATCCGCGAGCACATGTATCGCGCGTTCATGAGTCGGGCCACCCGCGGGGAGCACGACAACCTCCCCCTCGTGCAGCGCATCCTCGCGCTCCGAGCGGAGAAGGCCACGCTGCTCGGCTACGCCACCTTCGCAGATCTGGTGCTCGAAGACCGCATGGCCAAGCGGGGCAGCGACGCGCATGCCTTCGTCGACGACCTTCGCGCCCGCACCGACGGCGCCTTCGCGCGGGAGACCCAGGAGCTCGCCGACTTCGCGCGCGAGCTCGATGGGGTGGAGCTCGCGAGCTGGGACGTGGCCTACTACAGCGAGAAGCTGCGCTTTGCGCTCTACGACTTCGACGAGGAGACGCTGCGACCCTACTTCGCCTTCGAGAAGGTGGTCGATGGCTTGTTCGGGGTGGCCGCCCGCCTCTACGGCATTCGCTTCGAGCCGTGGGACGAGGCCCCGCGCTGGCACGAGACGGTGCGCGCCTATCGCGTGCTCGACGGCGACGGCGCGTGGCTCGCAGGTGTGTACTTCGACCCGTTCCCTCGCGAGACCAAGCAGTCCGGCGCGTGGGCGCACGGCATCCTCGGTAGGAGTCGCCTCGAAGACGACACGCGCCACATCGCGGTGATCGTCGCCAACATCACCCCGCCGCTCGAGGGGCGCGACGCGCAGCTCACGCACCGCGACGTGGAGACGCTGTTCCACGAGTTCGGCCACCTCATGCACACGGTGCTGAGCCGCGCCGAGCTGCGCAGCCAGGTGGGCACCAACGTCGCGTGGGACTTCGTCGAGCTCCCGTCGCAGATCATGGAGAACTGGTGCTGGGAGCGCGAGGCGCTGGATCTGTTCGCCGCCCACCAAGACACCGCCGAGCGCATCCCCGAGTCGCTGCTCGCGTCGATGCGGCGAGCGCGGCGCTTCCGCGCAGCCAGCGCGCAGATGCGCCAGCTCGGCTTCGCGACCATGGATCTCGGGCTCCACGTTCACTACGACCCAGCCCGCCACGGGGACGCGGGCTCGTACGCGCGCACGCTCATGCAGCCGTTCTCGTCCACCAAGCTCGACGACGACTGGAGCATGATCACCTCGTTCGAGCATCTGTTCGGCTCGCCCGTCGGCTACGCGGCCGCCTACTACTCCTACAAGTGGGCAGAGGTGCTCGACGCCGACGCCTTCACCCGGTTCAAGCACGAGGGCCTCTTCAACCCCGAGACCGGTCGCTCCTTCCGTGAGCAGATCTTGGCTCGCGGCGATGAAGACGATCCGGCGGCGCTGTTCCGGCAGTTCATGGGCCGCGACCCGGATCAGTCGGCGCTGCTCGAGCGGCTGGGCCTCGTCGAGACGGCGGCGTGACGACGCCGCGACGCCAGCCACCCGGCGCTCAGCAGGCCGCGGGTCGCTTTGGGTGGACGCTGATGCAGGGCAGGCCTGTATGATGGCTCGATGTCTCGGCGTGGCGCCCAGCGGCTGACGACCCTCGGCCTCGCGCTCTCCACCCTCGCGCTCTCGGGCGTGGGCTGCCACCCCGCGCTCGAGGCCGACAGCGCGCGCGACGCCGAGGCGCTCGCGCCCGAGATCGTGTGCCCTTCGGCGACGCAATGGGACGGCGAGGCCTGTGTGTGGCGCTACGTGATCACCGACGTCCGCTGTCCGGCCATGACGGTGTGGGACGGCGCCCATTGCGTCGGCACGCACGTCGCGTGCCCCGAGGGCGCGGCGTGGGACAGCACGCGCTGCGTGCCCATCGGGGAGCCGCCGAGCGCGACCGACGCCGTTGCCTCCGACGAGACCGTCGTCACCCCGAGCGCCACGATGTACGACGACCCCCCCGCGCCCAAGAAGAAGGCGCCCCCCGACGCGTTCACCTATCGCTGACCCTCGACCACGCTCGGGGCGGGGTCGAACGTGCGTCAGCCCGGGCGATAGGCGGCGAGCGCTCGGCCCAAGATCTCCACGCTGCGCTGGAGGCGCTCCACGCCCAGCACGTAGGCGATGCGCACCTCGCGCTTTCCGAGGCCGGGGGTGGCGTAGAAGCCGGAGGCCGGGGCGAGCATCACCGTCTCGCCGTCGACGGAGAACTCCTCGAGGAGGAACCGACAGAAGCGGTCGGCGTCGTCGACCGGCAGCGGCGCGACCAGGTAGAACGCGCCTGCCGGCGTGACGCAGTCGATGCCGATCGCCTTCAGGCTCGACACGAGGGCGTCGCGACGCGCGCGGTACTCGTCGATCACCGCCTCGAAGTACGAAGGCGGCGTGTCGAGCGCAGCCATCGCCGCCCGCTGATCGACGGTGGGGGGGGAGAGCCGCGCCTGCCCGAAGCGAAGCGCTGCGGCTCGCACCGCCGCGTTGCGCGTGACGAGCGCTCCGATCCGGGCCCCACACGCGCTGTAGCGCTTCGACACCGAATCGATCACCACCCCGTGCTCGTCGAACCCCGACAACGAGAGGATCGACGGCGCGCGCGCGCCGCGCGGAAGATCGTAGACGAACTCGCGGTAGACCTCGTCGCACACGAAGAATACATCGCGCTCGCGGCAGATCGCAGCGAGCGCCTCGAGCTCGTCGCGGCGCAGCACCACTCCAGTGGGGTTGCCGGGGCTCGGGAGCACCAGCGCGCGGGTGCGCGGGCCCAACGTGGCGGCGACCGCGGCAGCATCGATCCGAAAGCCGTCGGCGGCGACGGTGGTCACCGGCGTGACGCCCACGCTCAGCATGTGCGCGAAGCCACCGTAGTTGGTGTAGTAGGGCTCGCACACCGCGATGTCGTCCCCCGGATCGCAGATGGCGGCCACGGCGAAGAGGAGCGCCTCGGAGCCGCCGGTGGTGACGACGATGTGCTCGGCGGTGACCGGCGCCCCCCCGCCTTCGGCGGAGACGCTCGAGTAGTAGGCGGCGAGGCGCTCGCGGTAGTCGCGGAAGCCGTCGCTCGGCGCGTAGGCGAGCACGCGCTCGTCGTAGGCGCGGTAGGCCGCGAGCATCGCCGGTGGGGTCTCGATGTCGGGCTGACCGATGTTGAGGTGATGCACGACGAGCCCGCGCTCCTTGGCCGCGTCGGCGAAGGGAGTGAGCCGGCGGATGGGGGAGGCGGGTGCGTCGTGCCCGCGGTTCGAGAGCTTCGGCATCGAGAGGAGGTTAATACAGCCAGTGCGAAGTTTCGTGGGCGGATCATCGCGGCGGTCGCACCCGACGAGCGCCGTCGACGCGCTCAGGCGCGCGTGAGCTCGATCTCCCCCACGAAGACGCGGACGGCTGGACCACGCATGAACACCGCTTCGCCCTCGAGCTCGATCTCGAGGAGCCCACCGGGGAGGGCCACCGGCACGAGCTCGTCTCGACGGCAGAGGCCGTGATGCACGGCAGCGGCGACCACCGCGCAGGCGCCGGTGCCGCAGGCTTCGGTCCAACCCACGCCTCGCTCGAAGACGCGCACCGCGAAGCCCCCCTCGGCGCGGGCCGTCGCGAGCTCGACGTTCACCCCCCCCTCGATGTGGGCCTCGAGGCTCGGACCGAGGCGCTCGGCCTCGAGCGGTTCGAGGGGCTCGAAGCACACCGCGTGGGGGTTGCCCACCTCGACCCGCACGAAGCGCCGGGGTGGCGCACCGAAGGTGAGCTCCCCGAGCACCGTGGCCGCGCCCATGTGGGCCCGCACATCGTACCGCCCGTCCCCACGCGGCTCGATCTCGCACACGCGAGCGCCGGCGTCGGTCAGGAGCGAAATCGAGCTGCCCACCGCGCCGCGCGCGCTCAGCCAGCCCGCCACGCAACGCAGCCCGTTGCCGCACATTTCAGGGCGGGAGCCATCGGCGTTGAGCACGATCATGCGTGGCCCTTCTCCCACCACGAGCACCCCGTCGGCGCCAACACCGCGACGCCGGTCGCACAAGCGCCGCGCCTCGGCCGGGGTGATCGGCTCGTCGGTCACGATGAAGTCGTTGCCCAGTCCTTGCCACTTCTCGAAACGCATGCCGCTCATCCTGAAGCCCCGTCCGGCGCCGCGCGAGGCTCACCGCGCGAGGGCTCTCACCTCGTCTTCGCTCACCCCCGCCACATCGATCACCTTCCGCCGCCCTCGCTCCCCCGAAGCGATCCTCACCGCTCCCTTGCTCACCCCGAGCGCCGACGCGAGGAGGCGGATGAGCTCGGTGTTGGCCGCGCCGTCGACGGGAGGTGCCTTGAGCGCCACCGTGAACGCGCCGTCCTCGCGCACCCCCTCCACGCGGCTCCGCGACGACCGTGGCTTCACCACCACCGTGAAGCGCGCGCCGTCCGCGCGCCCCGTCACGTGGGGGGCGGTCATGGGCCCGCGTAGAGCGCGGAGCGCCATCCGATCCACGCGGTGGGCTGGTTGACCGAAGGACTCCACATCATGTCGTACGACACGAAAGGCCCCATGGAGATCTTCCAGGCGCGGACGCCCTCGTAAAAGATCCCCGCGGAGATCCGCGACGCTGCTCCAGAGTCGATGGCGGGGTCGTCGCTCTCGCTGTCGTTCTCTCTCGAGGTCGTGACGCCGATGCCCCCCTCGAAGGTCACGCCGAGATCTCGCCAGGCGTCGCCGAGGAAGAACAAAGGGAAGGCGTCGAGGTGGATGGCGACCGCCCCGAACTCGGTGCCGTGGCTGGAGCTCGCGAGACGACCGTAGCTGCCCGCTCCAGCAAACACGATCCAGTCGGTCGGAGCGAGCCCCACCCAGCCCATGGCGCTCCCGCCGCCGGAGAACCCGGTGTCCACCTCGTGCTCGTCGCGCCCCACCTTCAACGCGTCGAGAGGAAACCCCGACACGTTGCCCATGTGCGCCCCGAGGGCGAGCCCGAACGTGAACCCGCAACGTCGCTCCGCCGGCGCCTCGAGCCAGGTGGTCTCCTCCGCCGGGGGGCTCGGCTCGGGAGCCGGCGCGGTGAGATCGATCTCCACCGGCTCGGCTCCGCCGCTGGGCGTGCCGCCGGCGTCGGGCTCGGCCGCGAGGGCCACTGCCGAGCACGACAGCGCGGCCACCGAGGCGAGCATCATGCCCCCCATGCGACGACGCTTCCAACCCACGGGTGAGTCGTGCCCGATGACACGCCTCGAAGCAAACGCCAAATCCACGAAACCCGCGGAAACAGCGGCGTTCGCGCCGGGCCGACCTGGGGAAAGCTCTCGCCGACACCGCTGCGGCCACAGATTTCCCACAGCACCCGAGCGCTGACTTCGCAGTTTTTTCGCTTGATATTTCTTGACCGTGACGAATCGCCTGGCTCGACGGGTGCGTCCGCCGGTGGGCCTCGTTCCAGAAAAAACTCCGTCTATTTCAAGTGGTTGACCTCATCGTTCAAGAAGGTCGTCACCCACTTCTCCTACCCTGGCGCAGTCGGTCACTGTCGTGATTTATCCCACACTGTGGGACAACTCCCCAGCCCTCCCCAATCGGTGCGTGTGGACAAATTGGGGGGTGCCGAGAACCTGTGGACAACTCTCCTCGGAGCGCGGCTCAGCTCGGCGCAAAGCCGCGTCGACGCAACAGTTCCGTCACCCACGCGTCGAGTCGTTCTCGCCTGTCTGTCACGTTCTCCGGCACCAAAACCAGATCTGGGCCGAGCCGCCGCGCGAGGTCTTCGCGCTGGGCAGCCCGTGGCAAACCGGTGGACAAGATGGTGACGAGACCGGTCGCCACGAAGTGTTCGGCGACGTCCGCCACCAGCGCTGCGCTGCGGGTTGGATCGCTCAGCTTGGCCACGTCGATCATCGCCGGGAGCAGGCCGAGCTCGAACAGGCGCCGCTCGATCGAGCGAGCCATCGAGAGCTGCGCGGCCGCACCCTCCTCGCTCCACGAGCCGAAGCCGATGACGACGGGCCCGTGGCCCAAGCGCGCGCTGCGTTCTCCGGGGCCGAGCCCGCTCGCCGTCAAGCCGAGCACGCCTTCGGCTCGCTCCGCCTCCAGGGCGCCGATGACCATCCCCGCGCCGACGGTGTTGTTGGTGAGCGCGTCGATCAGCACGAACGCGCCCACGCTGCGGTTGTCCACGTAGGGATCCACGTAGATCGGTTGGTTCAGGCTCACGACGACGCGCCCGATGTCGTTGAGCGCGAGCGTCTCGGCCGGCTCCTCGGCGAGATCGTCGAGGTTGAGGCGTCCCACCACGCGCTCCACCGACGCGCGCACCATCCGCGTGGTGTGTTTGACGAAGTAGGAGCCGCTCACGTCGAGGGGCGTCTCCCCCATCCACACCACGTGCGCCTCGAGGCGCTGGGCCCGACTCGGCAGGGCCTCGGGGTGCACGAGCATGTCGCCGCGGCTGATGTCGATCTCGTCCTCCAAGCGCAGCGTGACCGACATGGGAGGGAACGCTTCCGCGATCGGCCCATCGAAGGTGTCGATCGAGGCCACGCGCGATCGGCGACCGGAGGGCAAGACGACGATCTCATCGCCCGCCGCCACCACCCCCGACGCCACCTGGCCGCAGAAGCCGCGGTAGGTGAGGTCGGGACGGAGCACGTACTGAACGGGGAAACGCAGGATCTCGTGGTTCTGATCCGCTTCGACCGGGACGTCTTCCAGATAGCCAAGCAACGTGCCGCCGTCGTGCCACGCTGCGCGCGCGCTCGGATGCACGATGTTGTCGCCATCCACCGCGCTGATCGGAAAGAAGCGCACCTCTCGAAAGCGGAGCTCGCGCAGCATCGTCGAGAACTCTGCGACGATCGCCGCGTAGCGCTCCTGATCGAAGGACACGAGATCCATCTTGTTCACGCACACCGCGAGGTGGGGAATACCGAGGAGGGACGCGATGTAGGCGTGTCGCCGCGACTGTTGGAGCACTCCGAGCCGTGCATCGACGAGGATGAGCGCCACGTCGGCGGTGGAGGCGCCGGTGGCCATGTTGCGGGTGTACTGAACGTGACCGGGGGTGTCGGCGATGATGAACTTGCGGCGATCGGTGGAGAAGTAGCGATAGGCGACGTCGATGGTGATCCCTTGCTCACGCTCGGCCTTGAGCCCGTCGGTGAGCAGCGCGAGATCGAGCTTGCCTCCGGTGGAGCCACGGGTCTTGCTGGCTCGCTCCACCGCCGCGAGCTGGTCTTCGTAGATTCCATGGGTGTCGTGCAACAGACGCCCGATCAGCGTCGACTTCCCATCGTCGACCGAGCCCACCGCCACGAACCGCAGGAGCTGCTTCTGCTCGTGCTGCTTCAGGTATTCGGTCACCTCCTCGAGAGAGAGCGCGGTGGGCCGCGCGGCGCCGGGCATCAGAAGTACCCCTCGCGTTTCTTCACTTCCATCGACCCCTCCTCGTCGAAGTCGATGAGCCGTCCCGAGCGCTCCGAGCTCGTCACGAGCAACATCTCGCGGATGATCTCTGGGAGGGTGGTGGCCGTGGACGGCACCGCCCCGGTGAGCGGATAGCAGCCGAGGGTGCGGAAGCGCACCATCTTGAGCTCTGGCGTCTCATCGTCGCGGAGGCGCATGCGCTCGTCGTCGACCATGATGAGCGTGCCGTCGCGCTCCACCACCGGCCGGGGGGCGGCGAAGTACAGCGGTACGATGGGGATGCCCTCAAGGTGGATGTACTGCCACACGTCGAGCTCGGTCCAGTTGGAGAGCGGAAACACACGGATGCTCTCTCCCTTGTTCACCTTGGCGTTGTAGAGGCTCCACAGCTCGGGCCGCTGGTTCTTGGGGTCCCACTGTTGCTTGGCGTCGCGGAAGGAGTAGATCCGCTCCTTGGCCCGCGAGGCCTCCTCGTCGCGCCGCGCCCCGCCGAAGGCGGCGTCGTATCCCCCTCGGGTGAGCGCCTGGAGCAGCGCCTCGGTCTTCATCACCGCGGTGTACTTGTTGCTGCCGTAGTCGAACGGGTTGATGCCCGCGGCCACCCCCGCCTGGTTGGTGTGCACCAGCAGATCGAGCCCGTGCTCGCGGGTGAACTCGTCGCGAAACCTCACCATCTCGCGAAACTTCCAGGTGGTGTCGATGTGGAGCAGCGGGAACGGCACGCGCCCAGGGTGGAAGGCCTTGCGCGCCAGGCGCACCATCACCGACGAGTCTTTCCCGATGGAGTAGAGCATCACCGGGTTCTCGAACTCGGCCGCCACCTCGCGGATGATGTGGATGCTCTCCGCCTCGAGCTGGCGCAGATGGGTGAGGCGCCGTCTGTCGATGCCTGCGTTCACTCGGCGTGACATACCTCATGCGCTACGCTGCGCAACCCCATGTCTGCTCCCGCGTTGACCCCGGCTGCAATCCGCGCGCGCCTGCTCGCGCGCGAGCCCAAGCGGCTCCCGACGTCCGACCGCACCAAGCTCTCGGCGGTGGCCGCCGTGCTGCGCTTTCACGATGAGCCCGAGGTGATGCTCATCCGCCGCGCCGAGCGTCCGAGCGACCACTGGTCGGGTCACATGGCGTTCCCCGGCGGTCGCCACGACCCCACCGATCCGTCCACCCTCCACACGGCCATCCGCGAGACCCACGAAGAGGTGTCGGTGGATCTGCACGCCGGGGGCCGCCTGCTCGGACGGCTCGACGACGTCCAGGCCATCTCCAAAGGCATCCCCCGCGACCTGCTCATCGTGCCCTACGTGTTCGAGCTCACCGAGCCGGTCACGCCGGTGATCGATCCGGCCGAGGTGGCGGAGGTGGTGTGGGTGGGCCTCGAACCCATGATGCGCGGCGAGCTCGACTGCACCCGCCCCTACGTGCACGACGGCGTGCCGCTCGAGCTCCCCGGCTTCCGGGTCGGCGAGAACATCGTGTGGGGTCTCACGTACCGCATGCTCGAGCTTCTGTTCGACGTGATTCGCCGTTGAAACGGTGGTAGCTGTCGCCCGTGAGCGAGCGAATCGTCACCCTGATCTCGGCGGAACAGATCGCCCAACGCGTCGCCGAGCTCGGCCAGCAGATCGCAGCCGACTATCGGGGCGAGAGCCTCGTCTTGGTGTGTGTCCTCAAGGGGAGCTTCGTGTTCACCGCCGATCTCGCGCGCTCGATCGACGCCAACCTGCGGGTCGAGTTCCTCGGTGTGCAGAGCTACGGGGAGGGCACCGAGTCGAGCGGCGTCGTGCAGATCACCCAGGATCTCACCAAGTCGATCGAGGGCGAGCACGTGCTCCTCGTCGAAGACATCGTCGACACCGGCCTGACCATGGCCCACCTGCTCGACCTGTTCCGCACGCGGCGCCCGGCGAGCGTCAAGCTCTGCTCGCTGCTGCACAAGCCAGCGCGCACCCGCATCGAGGTTCCCATCGACTACCTGGGCTTCACCATCGAAGACAAGTTCGTGGTGGGCTACGGGCTCGACTGGGCGCAGCGATACCGCAACTTGCCGTTCATCGGCGTCGTGGAGCACGCATAATGGGCAGCGAAAAACGGCTCGCGATGCTCGAGCAGGTGACGGCGAGCGGCCAGGCCGACTCCTTCGCCTGGTACGGGCTCGCCCTGGAGTACCAGAGCTTTGGACGCGTCGACGATGCGTTGAAGGCGTTTCGCAAGCTGCGCGAGAGAGACCCCGACTACGTGGCCATGTACCTCATGTGCGGCACGATGCTGGTGAAGGCGGGGAAGGTCGGCGAGGGCCGCGAGTGGCTCGAGAGCGGCATGCTCAAGGCGCGGGAGAAGGGAAACTCCCACGCCCTGAGCGAGCTCGAAGAGGCCCTCAACCAAGTGCCGCCCCCCCCCAGCATCGGCTGACGGGCGCTCGGGCGCGCGAGCGCGCTCGGGAGATGTGGGCGTCGCTCAGCTCGAGCGGAGCCTTCGCAACCAATCGCCGATGCGAGCCTCGAGACCGCGCTCGGTGGGCTCGTAGAACCGCGCGCCCACGAGCGCGTCGGGGAGATAGGTCTCGCCGGCTGCGACGCCCCCCGCTTCGCGGTGAGGTAGACGATACTCGCTGCCGTATCCCATCTGCTTCATCAGGTGGGTGGACGCGTTGCGCAGCTTCATCGGCACGGGCAGCGCGCCCAGCTCGTGCACCACGGCGCGAGCGCTCTGCCAAGCCGTCCCACAGGCGTTCGACTTTGGGGCACACGCCAGGTAGATCGCGGCCTGAGACAGCGCGTAGAGCCCCTCCGGCAGGCCGAGCCGTGCAAACGCACGGTCGGCGTCGACGGCCACCGAGAGCGCCCGCGGATCCGCGTTGCCCACGTCTTCGCTCGCGAAGATGATCATGCGCCGCAACAGGAACAGGGGATCTTCCCCCGCCTCCACCATGCGCATCAACCAGTAGACGGCGGCGTCGGGATCGGAGCCACGCATCGACTTGATGAACGCGCTGATGACGTTGAAGTGTTCCTCGCCGCTTTTGTCGTACAAGAGCGGCTTGTGCTCGCTGAGCGACGCGACCAGCTCGACGGTGATCGGCACGTTCTGCTCACGGGCCTCGGCCGCGACCACGTCGAGGAGCGAAAGGGCCCGCCGCGCGTCACCGCGAGCCCCCAGCGCGATCGCCTCGAGCGCGCCCGGCTCGGCGGTCACGCCACCGGTCACGCCGTGCTCGTGCGACAGCGCCCGCTCGAGCAACGAACGGACATCGTCGGGCTCGAGGGCCTCGAGACGATACACCACACAACGCGACAAGAGCGGCGCGGTGACGGAGAAGGAGGGGTTCTCGGTGGTGGCGCCGATCATCGTGATGGTGCCGTCCTCGACGTGCGGCAAGAACGCGTCTTGCTGCGCCTTGTTGAAGCGATGGATCTCGTCGACGAACAGCACCGTGCGCCCCCCGCCGGCCGCGCGCCGCTGGGCCGCCTCGGCCACGATGCGGCGCACGTCGGCGACGCCCCCCAGCACCGCGCTGAACGGCACGAACGTGGACGCGGTGGTGTGAGCGACAACCTGCGCGAGCGTCGTCTTTCCCGAGCCCGGCGGCCCCCAGAGGATCATGCTCGGGAGCCGATCCCCGGCGATGGCGCGGGCGAGCGGGCCTTCGGGCCCCACCAGCTCGCGGTGGCCGACCACGCCGGCGAGCTCGGTGGGGCGCATACGCTCGGCGAGCGGCATCGAGGCCAGGAGCCGCGGATCGCTCTTCATCGCCGGATCGAACAGCGTCGGTTGCCCGATCTCTTTCGTGCGCCGCGCCATGCGGGCGCACTATGTCACATCTGCTGCCGTCGAGCCGATGGGGTCAGTCGTCCACCCGTCGCAACACGATGCTCCGCCCGTCGCCGAGCATCCACCGCAGCCGATCGTCGCCCTCGAACAGGAACGTCACCTCGTCTTGCGCGCCGTGCGCGCGGAGGAACGCTACCTGAAGCTCGTGATCGGTGGCGCGAGCGATCTTGAACGTGCCTTGGCGGGGGCTCTCGGCAGGGATGCTCACCGTCACACGGCTCCCTTTGAACTCGAAGCTCGTGCCGGTCACCCAACCCGCCACGCGCTCGCTGTGCTCGGGCCGGAAGTTGTCGGCGCGCTCGCCTACCCACCTGCCTTCGAGACGCTCTTTCGGTGTCGACTCGCACCCGCCCACCACGGGGATGGTCATGGCCAGCGCGAGACGGGCTGCCGTTCGAAACCGCATGCCGCAATTGTAAGAAGATGTGAGTGAATGCCCAACATTGTGGTGAAATATCCTACCCAGTTGGAATGGTCCGTTCGTAGGCCTCGGGGTGATTTCAGCCTGGAGCCAGGCCGCCCCGTGCTGTACCTCACTCCCGAATGGCCTCGTCGTTCTCCACCCGCCGCCTGAGCGCGGATCGGCGCTCGCAGCTCCTCTCGAGGCTCCTCGACGACGCGGAGGAGCGCGCGCGGAGCGGCCGGCGCGCCAGCGCGGTCTTCGATCTCGACGGCACGCTGCTCGACAACCGACCTCGGGTCGCCGTGATCTTGCGCGAGCTCGGCGAGCACTGGCGCACGCGCCATCCGGCGGCGGCCGCCCGCCTCAGCGACGTCCGCCTCGACGAGATCGTCTACGATACCGGAGAGAACCTCGAGCGCCTCGGCGTCGACGATCCCGCTCTCCGCGCAGAGGGCGTCGCCTTCTGGAAAGAGCGCTTCTTCACGGATCACTACATCCGTCATGACGACCCGCTCCCTGGCGCGGTCGACTTCGTGACGCGCCTCTACCGAAGCGGCGCCAACATCGTGTACCTCACCGGGCGCGATCTCCCGAACATGGCCCTCGGCACGTTTGCCAGCCTGCGAGACCGCGGCTTCCCCATCGGCCAGGTGGGCACGACGCTGGTGACCAAGCCCGACTTCGAGACGCCCGACGCCACGTTCAAGCGGGAGGTCGCGGCGAGCCTGCGCCGGGCAGGAGAGGTGCTCGCGGTGTTCGACAACGAGCCCGCCAACTGCAACCTCCTGCTCGAGGCCCACCCCGAGACGGTGGCGGTGTGCGTCGACTCGCACCACGCCCCCAACCCGCCGCCGCTGCACGCGGACGTTCACGTCATCGACACCTTCGAGGCGGGCGCGCCACGAGCCGGTGGGCCCGCTGGCTCATGAGGTGCCTCCTCGCCGCCGTGCTCGCGTTGTGCACGGGGTGTGATCCTGGCAACCCCTCGGTCGAGCCCACGGACCCCACCGCGCAGCCAGGGACCACGCTGTTGCCACTGGAGACCACGGCGCGGCTCGGCGTGCCGGACGGCGGCCTCGCGCGGCCCACCGACGAGGGAGGGACCGACGGGGCACCCCCACCCCCGGAGCCGTTCGACCCTTTCGAGAGCCTTCCCCCGGATCGCCTCCCGAGCACGCTCGCCGGGTTGAGGCTCGTGCTCCGGTGGCAGCCTCACGCGCTCGGTGCCTGGCCCGACGGGCCCGAGCCGAGCCGTGAGCTGATCCGGAGGCTGCGCGAGGAGACGGCCGGGGTGTGGAGCGTGGAGCTCGCCTCCGCTGGGCGCATGCGCGCCGAGCTCAAGGGGCGCGGCCAACCCTTGCCACGAGGCACCGCGCTGCTCGCTCACGCGGAGCACTATGGGACGGCCTTCCTCTGGCCCAATGGCTCACGATTTCGTCCACTTCCACCGGGAACCGTGCGGAACGCGATGGGCGATCGGCGGGCCGACATGACCCCGCTCGCCACCGGCGCGGTGTCACCGCGTGGCGAGGGCGAGCGCCACGGCCGACGCACCCGAATGTTGGAGATCACCGCCCCCCTCGCCACCATCGAGATGGAAGTCGCGTCGATGGAGCTCGCCGCGCGCGGTGGCCCCCTGCTCTGCCGCCTCGTGTTGGAGATCGCTGGAGTGAACCCTGCGTCGGACGCCTGCGCCGACGGTGAGCTCTTGGTGAGCGCAAACGTGACGTGGATGGCCCGCGACGCGGGGGAGCCTCTTGGAATCCGCCTCGAGGTGCTCGAGGTGCAGGAGGAGGCAGAGCTCGAGGGGAGGCGTCTCGGGGTTCCGCCCGCGCTCTCCTCGCAGGTGAGCACCGGTCTCCCGGGGGCCACCGGCGCGGTGTTCCTCACGGACGAAGAGCTCGCCTCGTTGCGCCCGGCGGGCAGCGCCGACCCGAAATCCGACCCTGACGCGCCCAAGGAAGGCATCATCGCCGCCAACCGGTCCGACCTCCTGATGCTCCTCGTGGTGGACGGCGTCCCCCTCGCCGCCGTTCCCCCCTGGGAGACCATGGTCATCGGCGCCCTCGCGCCCGGCCGTTACTCCATGAAATGGCTTTCATTTTGGGGAGATACAGCGTCTCCCCTCACCGAAGTGAGCGTGCCTGGACGGGTCACCTACGGGGTGTCGAGCGCCGAAACGCCAGACGCGGGTTGAAGTCTGGGCGGCGCCGAGATACGCCCCGTTGCTCGCGTTCTGGTGCCCATGGCGACTCACTTCTTCGCCCGCGTCGACACCTCTCTGGAGGTAGCTGCCGTCGGACCGCTCACGGTCGAGGAGCTGACGACCCTCGTCCTCGAGGGTCACGTCGATCCTCACGTGGAGGTGTGCCGCGACGGGACCGACTTCTGGGCTCCGGCGGTGAGCTGGGCTGCGCTCGATCTCCCCGCCCAGCCGCCGGCACGCCACGTGCCCGAGCAGCTGGAGCTGCCCGAGGAGCTCGCTGCCCTCGACGACGACGAACGCGACGCGCTGCGGTGGTGGATGCGGGAGGGCAACACCCCCACGGGGCCGTTGACGGGCGTCGAGCTCCGCGAGCAGCTGCTCGGCCAGGTCGGCGCGTCCACCCTCGTGAGCTTGGTGGGGGGCGACTGCTGGTTCCCGCGCTCCGCCTTCGAGCGCATCAGCAAGGGGCCGTGGCGCACCCTCGCGGCCTCCGCGGCCCCCTCGGTGCGGTGCCCCATCTGTCTGGAAGAGATCAGCGCCGAGGCCCAAGACTGCCCCGAGTGCGAGGAGGCGTTCGGCGCCCCCCTGAGCACTCCCGCCGCTTCGATCCCAGACGCCCCGCCCGGGCCGAGCTGGCTGAAGATGCACTGGCGACCGGCGGTGACGTTCTCCCTCATCGGCTCGTTGCTGGTGTTCGGCCTCGTGCTCCGTCAGCTGGCTCCGGAACGCCAAGCGGAGGTCGCCGAGGTGGCCACCCCGGCCGCCGCCGTCCCCACCTGCGACGTCGCCTGCTGGCACGGCGAGGCCTGTGAGGCGGGGGCTTGCGTGTGGCAGCCGCGCAACGACGCCGGGCACATCGACAGCGCCACCCTGAGCATCACCGGGCCCTTCGAGCTGCCCAAGGACTTCTCCGACGTCCTGCCCCTCGACGCGGAGCGCTTCGCGGTGTCACAGCTCGTTGGCGTGCGCGTGCACAACGCGCGCACCGGCGCCGAGCTCGCGCTGGTGAACGACGCTCCCCACGTGCAGCAGCTGTTTCGTGTGCGCGACGTCGTCTACGCCGCAGCTCCGAAGCGCATCTACGTGATCGACGCGGCCACCACCCACGTGCGCAAGACCATCGAGCTCGGGGGGCCAGTGGGCGACCTCGTGATCGGCGCCGAGGGGCGCCGCGTGCTGGCCTCGATCCCGAGCGCGAAGTCGCTGGCGGTGCTCGCGTCGGACTACCACGCGGAGGTGGCGCGGTTCTTCTTCGGCGATCTGCGCGTGAGTCCCCTCGCGGTCGATGACACCGGCACCCGCGCCCTCACCACCAACGGGCGCGTCCCGCTGCCCGGCACGCCGGTACCGGTCGACGCGGACCGCGAAGGTGCGATGTATGCCTTCGATCCGAGCCGGCTCCCCTCCGAGCAGGACAAGGTGCGCACCGGCCTGGTCGGCAATCCGGTCGACGTCCTCATGGTGCCAGACTCGAAGACCAGCTACGTGGTGTTGCGGGAGAAGGACAGCATCGTCCAGCTGCAGCGACTCGAGTCGGGCGCCATCCGGCAAGGCGCACGCATCGAGACGTGTCGACATCCCGAACAGATCGAGCTGATCCGCAACGGCCGTCGGGCGATCGTGCGCTGCGCGATGGCCCTCGAAGTGCTCGATCTCGTCGCGGGCAAGCTGCTGCGCCGGGTCGCCCTCAACGCGCGCCCCGCCGACATGGTGGTCGCTCCCGACGCAGCCAACGTGCTGTTGACGCTCCCCCGTGATGGGGAGAGCCGCGGCGCGCTCGGCGTGCTCGATCTCAAGACGTACGAGCTGACCACGCACGAGCTCGGCGGCGAGCCACACCGCCTGCGCCTGAGCCCTGACGGACGAACCGCCGCGATCATCTCCGACCGCGGGAAGATGGCGTGGGTGATCCGGTGACGACCGAGAGCCGCGTTCCCTGCCCGGCCTGCGGCGCCAAGATCGTCAAGGGCGCGCGCAAGTGCCGCAGCTGCAAGAAGTGGCTCGACAGCGGGATGCGGCCGCCGACCCAACGAGCGCTGGCGCTCGGGTCGGGCATGGCGCTCGCACTGGGCCTCGGCTTTCTGTCACAACAGCGCTCTTCGGTGGAAGAGGCGCCGCCCTTGACACCGCTCGGAACGGCGGCGGTCGCCGCCGAGCCGTCACCGCTCGAGCTCGCGCCCGATCAGCCCGCCTCGAGCGACGAGCCGGCCGCGGACGAGCGTCACAAGCTCGTCCCCGACGACGGCAAGCCCATCGTGGCCTGGCGCTCGCGCGAGTTCTCGGTCGACGTGCACCCACTCGACGTCGCCTTCAGCAAGAGCGGGAACTCGGTCTACGTCTCCACCGACGACGCCTCGCTGCGCGAGTACCACGCGGCGAGCGGGCAGCTCATGCGCGTGGTGAAGGTGCCCGCGCACGCGGATCGGATCCGCGTGTTGCATGGCCGGTGGGTGGCGCTCCTGCAAGAGAAGGGTGCCTCTCACGTCCCGGTGGTCGACACGAAGATCTGGGAGAAGGAGCCGCTGGTGCTCAATGTGGGGCTCGAGCCAGCCGACATCATCGAGCTTCCGGGTTCGACGACCGCCGTCGCGGCAGCACGTCGCGGCAAGCGCCTCACCTGGTTCGACCTCACGAACGGCGAGCTGAAGGCCAACATCACCGTCCCCCACAGCACCGACCAGCTCTACCTCCTGCAGTCGGTGGAGGGACACCACTACGTCGGCGCGATGGGCCGCATGTTTCGGGGCGGCCTCCAGGCCGGCGCGTGGCTCGATCTGTTCGATCCGTTCGAGACGCCGTTCGGCGCCACCCGACGCAGCATCTCGGCCGGACGCGATCCGTATCTCGGCAGCGTGACCACCGATCGGGGCCAGCTGCTCTTCGCCGATCGCTCCTCGAACTCGGTGTCGCTCATCAGCGTCGATCAGATCACGAACATGAAGACGGCGACGGTGGGTCACTCGCCCATCGCCGCCTTCCTGATGCACGGCGACCACTACGGGATCACGCTCGACGTCGCCGGCCCCACCGCCACGGTTCTGGATGTCCACAAGATGCGTCGGGTCACCACGTTGATGTTGCCCGGCCCCCCCCGGGACGGAGCGATCTCGGCGGATGGCAAAGCGCTGTTCGTCTCGCTGGGCAGCCGGCACTGGCCGCCGCAAGGCGCTGGCGCCGTCGTGATCGCCGGCGATCCGCCCAACGTCGTGGCCGAGCTCAAGACCGGCCAAGGCGCCACCCGCGTCGCCGTGTCGCCAACGGGCATGCGCGCGGCGGTGGCGAGCTGGCAAGACAAGTCGGTGACCATCATCGAGCCGGTACCTCCCCCCAAGGCCACCAACTAGCGGGAGCGGCGAGCTGGCCGGTCCGCGCCAGCTACAGCGCGCGCTCGAAGGTGGCGAGCAGCCGCGCCCAGGCCCGCTCGGCCTGCACCTCGTCGTACACCGGGGAGTCGAGGGTGCAGAACCCGTGCTGCGCGGGATACACCTCGACTTCGGCGTCGATGTTGGCGGCGTCGGCGGCCTGACGGAGCGTGAGCTTCGCCTCGGGCTCCTTCTCATCGTCGTTCTGGGCGATGCAGCAGAGCACCGCGGCCTTCATCTCGGGAAGGAGCGCGTGAGGGCTCGTCGGCTCCGTGGTGACGAGCCCGCTGCCGTGGAAGGAGGCGGCGACGCCCACCCGGCCCGGCGTCGCCGCGGCGGTGCGGAAGGTGAACGGTCCGCCCATGCAATATCCCGCGGCGCCTTGCTTCCGCTCGCGGTCCACCTCCTTCTGCGCGTCGAGCCAAGCGACGAAAGCGGCGGCATCGCTGGTGACAGCGTCGGCCGTGAGGGCGGCGCGCATGGGCGCGATCTTCGCTCTCCCCTCCTCGGTGCGCCACTCGGCGAACGTGGTGAGCACCGGCAGCTTGGCCGACCGATAGTAGGGATTCACCGCCAGCACCGCGTAACCTTGGTTCGCGAGGCGGGTGGCCATCTTCATGTAGGCCTCCCGCAGACCCGCGACGTCCGGCCACATGATGACGCCGGGATGTTTCCCGCTCTCTGGCGTCACGAAGAAGGCCTCCGCGGTGCCGTCGGGGGTCTGAACTTCCACCATCCGACCGTGGGTCGCTGGAGGCGCGGCGGCCTCCGCCCCCGACGCCGTGGGGGTGGGAGTGGGGACGGGGGTGGGCTCTTGGGTCGGTGGCGGTGACGGACAGCCGGTGAGCAGAGCGGCCACCGCCGCGCCGGCCCCCATCCCAACTTGGCGGCGGTTGAGCCGCGCCGTCTCGAGGTACACCTCGTTGTCGGCCTCGGTGGCGTCATCGCACATGGGGAATGGTCTCCGCGGCCGAGTGTAGTCGGGTTCACTCGCCTTGTGTCGACGTGGGCGACCCTTCGGAGCCAACGCGGCCAGGTGTGCTCGTGCGCTTCATTGACATAACGTAACGTAACGTTATAGTACTGCGTAGGGGTCGCGGCGAGCACCCTTCGTGCGCTGCAACCCTAAGAATAAGCTCAAATTTTCTGGCCAGACGGCGGTCTCGGCCGGTGGGTCGTGGTGATATGTCTCGATCGCGCGGCGCCGAGAATTCTCCGAGCACGTCGGTGCGCGTGCAGCCGCAGGTGATCGCCGCGCGACGAGGGCATCGACGACGCGAGCGGGTGCCTGGAGACCGCGCTCGGGCCCTCGGAGCGCTTTTTTCCGTGTGCACCGGGGAGAGCAGCGCGGCCCTGGCGACTGCGCTCGCTTGGCGCCTCGCACGCGACGGGATTCGCTACCACCTCCGCACGCTGAAGCGTCAGCTCTCGGGGGCGGTGGCCACCGTCCCTCGCGACGTGGAGACCGCGCTCGAGGCGCTGCTGTGCGAGACCCTCGAGCTCGATGAGCCGGCGCAGCTCGAGCGTGCGCTCGCCGACGCGGGCTTGTCGACGCGACCTCGGCCGGCGCGGTGGTCGCCGAGCGAGCGGCTCGTGCCGCTGGCGGAGCTGTGGTCGTTCTTCAACCCGCGGTCATCGCGGCGGGAGCTCGCCCGCCAGCTGTCCACTGCGCTGTCATGCGTCGGCGTGAGCTTGGGCGTCGATCCGGTGCAGGTGGCGCTCGCCGGCCGGCAGCGACGGGTGAGGACCGAGCTCGTCGACGCGCTCGTCGCGTTGCTCGCACCCCACGGCGTCGCCGACGAGGCCGACGCCATGAGTCGACGTCGAGCGCTCGACAGCTCGATTCGAGCTCACCTGCGCGGCAACGAGCTCGTCGGCCCACGGCACCTGATGGAGCTCGTCCACACGTGGAAGCTGCGCTGCCGCGAGCCGTCGTCGCGCAGGCTCAGCCAGCTCCTTCGCGACCGCCTCGCCAGCTGGGGCGTCTCGGTGACGGTGCACCGCCTGCAAGAGGTGGTGGACGGGAAGAGCCGACGCGTTCGCCGCGTCCATGTGGACGCCATGGAGGCGCTGTTGCGCGAGGCGACGAGCGCGACAGGCCCCGCGGACGGCGCCCTCATGACGCAGACCTCCGCACCGACCCGAGGCGCGGCGCTCGAGCCGAGCGTCCTCGACGCCTGTTGGATTCGGGCAGAGCGAGTGGCGACCCTGGCCCGCGCGTGGCGGGCGCAGCACCCAAACCACAGCATGCGCCAGCTCTCGTTGCGGGTCGCCGCGACGTCGCGGGCCATGGGCTACGCGACCAGTCACCACACCGTCCAGCCCATCCTCGGCGGTCACAAGAAGCGCTGTCGCGGCTTCGTGTACCGCGCGCTGCTCCTCCAGTTCGACGACCGCCCACCCGACGTTCCGGCGGCAGACGTGATCCCGTCGCACGCGTCGCAACGCGCGCTGGAGACCGTGCGGCGACGCGACCGGCTCGGCTCGCTCGCGCCCGAGACCACGGTCGCCGTCACCGCGGCGGGCCGCGAGGAGCAGCAGCACGACGTACGGCGGGCCATGAGCCGCGAGGAGGAGCAGCGCGTGGCCCGCACGATCGTCGACACCGAGCGCGCCATCCTCGAGCTCTTGGTCACCCACGAAGCGACGGCGCGTGAGCTGACCGCGCTGTGCGAGCGCTTGGAGCGAGACGAGGTCGCGATCTGGGACATCGTCGTGGATGGAAGCTCGCCGAGCGCCCCCGCCGACCAAGCGCGCGCACGCGCGTCGACCCTCGACACCCTTCGCTCCGCGGTCGCGCTCGCGGCGCAGCTCGCCCGCCTCCGCCGGGCCCAGACAACGACGCCGAGGCCGCGGCGCGCCGCGCTCGAGCAGGCGATCGCGGCGGCCAGCCGAGCGCTCCTCACCACCCTCGCCTCCATTCGCCTTGGCCTGCCCACGCTGCGAAGGCTGAGCGAGAGCGTGGAGCGCGCGTGCCCACGTGCCGGCGTGACCGCACACCTGTCAGAGCTCTGGAAGCGCCTCCACGACGCGCGTGACCGCCTCGTCACGGCCAACCTGGGGTTATGCGCCACCCTCGCCACCCGCTACAACGCCCGCTCCCTCGATCGCCACGATCTCATCCAGGAGGGGGCGGTGGGGCTGTTGCGCGCAGTGGACAAGTTCGATCACAAGCGCGGGCTCCGCTTCGCGACCTACGCCGCGTGGTGGGTTCGGCACGCGCTTCAACGCGCGGTGGCCGACCGCGGACGAGAGGTCCGCTTGCCGGTGCACGTTCACGTCGACCTGAGCCGCATGCGCCGCGCGAGCGGCTGCTTCGAGGCCCTCGTGGGGCGCGCCCCGAGCTTGGAGGAGCTCTCGCGTGTGAGCGGCCTCGACGCAGAGAAGGTGAGCGCGCTCCGCGAGGTGCCCCCCGACCCCGACTCGATGAGCACGCCCACCGCCGACGGCGGCCTCACGCTCGGCGATATGATCGCCGACGGCGCGAGTGAGGCACCCGACGATGTCGTCATCGCCCGGGAGCTCACCGCCGCGGTGCACAGCGCGCTCGAAGAGCTCCCCGCACGGGAGGCGTGGGCCATCAGGCGTTGCTTCGGCTTCGACGGTCGCGAGCGTAGCCTCGCCGAGCTCGGACGTGAGCTCGGCGTCACGCGCGAGCGCGTCCGACAGATCAAAGTTCGTGCGCTCGAGCTCATGCGCGCGCACCAAGGGAGCACCCTCGAGCGCCACCTGCTTGCCGACCCGTCCCGCCGCGAGCTCGACACCGTGCCAGCGGACTACTCGGGTGCGCGCGCGGCGGCAGCGCGATAGTCGGCCCTCGCGCGCTGATAGTCGGCGAGCGCCTCCACCTCGTCGGTGGCGGCCGCTGCCGCGCTCAGCTCGCGGAGGTTCACCGCCAACAAGTCCGTCTCACCGAGCTCGAGCTTGCGGCGCTCGGCGCGCGCGAGCTGCTCGGCGGCCAGGCGGTTCTCGCGCGCCAGCTCCACCAGCTCGAACGCAGCCTGGAGCGCGGCGAAGGCGACGCGGATCTCCGCTTCCACCTTGTCGCGACCGAGGCGGGTCTTCTGTCGGGCGGCGGCCAGCTTCGCCCGCGCCGCCCGCTCCTTGCCGCGCTCGTGACGAAGGAGGAGCGGGATCTCGATCTTCACCCCTACCCCGAGGTCGAGCGGACGCAGCTCGTCCTTGCCTGCCCCGAAGTCCTTGGCGAGCCAACCCTGGAGGTCGACGCGAGGTGCGATGAGGTTGTCGCGCAGCTCCACCTCCACCTGCTGACGCCGCTCGAGCGCGTCGAGCAGCGCCACGTCCGGCCGCTTGTTCCGTCCGTGACGGATGTCGCCCGCGAGCTCCGCCGTGCTCGGCGCGGTCGCGGCCGGAATCGCCGGCGGCAACCGCGCAGGCCCCACCCGAACCGGCTCACCGGTCCCGTCGCGCAAGAACAACGAGAGCTTCACCGCGGCTTGCTCGAGCTTCTGGCGTGACGCGATCACCTTCCCTCGACGGTCGAGCACCAAGCGGCGGTTGTCGACGCCGACGATCTCCGGAAGCTCGCCCTTCTCGATCTGACGCTCGAGACCGACCATCCGACGCGTGGCCACCGCGAGCAACGCCTCGTCGATCCGCAGCCGCTGCCCCGCCGCCACCCAGTCCCAGTATGCGCGGGTCGCGGCGTTCTCGAGGAGCAGGGTGGTGAGCTTCTCGCGCTGCTTCTCGCCGAGCACGTCGATGTCGGCCTGCTGCATCCGCGCGCGCATCTCATCGATGGGACCGCCACGCCACAGCGGCAGCTCGAAGCCAGTGGAGAGCTCACCGCCCGAGAGCGTCTCGAGATCGCCGTCGTAGAGCGCGAAGGAGCCGAACCCGCGGCGCCAGCCAGCGAAGAAGCTCGCGCCCCACCACGGCGTGACCTGCGTGACCACCGCCTCGAGCTGGCCCTTGTCGTACGTGCCGAGCGGCTGTCCTTTGGCCCCGAGCGAGAGCTTGGGGTCGAAGGCTCCTTCCGTGGCCAACGCGTCGCCCTCTGCAGCGAGCACGAGCTGGCGTGCCTCGGTCAGCGACGGGTGCGAGCGCCGCAGCGAACGAAGCACGTCGGACAGCGGCAGCGGCGAGGAGACATCGGTGGTGTCGGGGGCGAGCTGAGCGTGCGCGTGACGGGGCGCCGCAAGCACCACGAGCAAGCCCAGGAGCGGCAGCCAGCGCTTCACTTCTTCCCCTCCTGCGTCACGTCCGCGGCCTTGGGATCGATGCTCGGTGGGAACCCGTTGAGCTGACGCCACAGCTCGAACGCGACCGACACCTCGTCGAGGAGGAGCCACCCGTTGGCGCGGACACCTTGGCGCAGATACCGGGTCTCAGGCCATGGCTCGTCGTTTGGATCGGGCGCGACGAGCACTCGAAACTTCCCTCGGCCATCGTCGGTCGCGTCCACGAAGGCCACCACCCCACCGAAGGTACCCACCGCCACCGAAGGCCAGCCCACGAACTGCACCGCTGGCCACCCCTCGAACTGCAACCGCACGCTCCGCCCGGGCGTGATGAGCGGCATGTCGTTGCCGCTCACCCACAGCTCCACCGCCCGCGACGCCGTGTCGGGGACGATCTGCGCCACCACGTCGCCCGGCTTCACGAACTCGCCCGACCCGGGGGTGGCGAGCCGCAGCACGGTGCCGCTCACCGGCGCCACCACGCTCATCGACTGTTGCCGCGCCAGGTTCACCTCCGTCTTCGCTAGCTCGCCTTCGGCCTTGGCGAGCTCCGACTTCTGCTTGGCGAGCGACTCGCGGGCCTTCGCGATGACCGCGTTCTCCTTGCTGCGCACGTTGTCGAGCTTCGCCATCGCCGCTTGGATCTCGCGGTCGGCCGCTCGGAGCTTGGCTCTGGCCGCGTCGCGCTTGCTCTGTGAGGTGGCGAGCGTCAAGTCGGCGAGCTCCACCTTCCGTGTGGAGGCGAGGCCCTCGCTCCCCAGATCGCGTTGTCGCGAGTGGTCGAGGAGCGCCGTCTTGAGCTCGGCCTCCGCGGCCTCGACCCCCTGCTCGGCCTCGGCGCGCTTGTCCTTCGTGATGAGCACGTAGAGCTCCGCGTTGGAGACCGCCCCGTCGCGGGCCGCCTCGAGGGAGGTCACCGAAAGCTCCGCCATCGCCACCCCGCTGCGGGCCGCCACGATGCGCTGCTCCACCGCGGCTCGCTCGCGCTCGAGGCGGTCGAGGAAGTTTGGGTCGTTGTCGGCGATGTCGACGATCGGGTCGCCGGCCACCACGGTCGACCCCTCCTGCACGTGCCAGGTCACGACGCGGCCAGCGAGAGGCGCCTCGATCGACTGGACGCGGTCGGTCGGAGCGTAGGCGACCACCCTCCCCGTGCCGGCCACGTTCTGGCGCCAGGGGGAGAGCAACACGCCGACCACCGTCACCAGCGCGAAGCCGGCCAGCAGGCGCTTGCCCCACCGCACCCCGGGGCGCGCGCGCGTGACGCGCACGCGACTCGTGGTCGTGTACGTGAACAAGGACAGTTCCCGACGGTCACGTTCATTCATGGGTGGTCACCTCGGTGGACGAAGGAGGGAGCGAGACAGACGGAGTCAGCTCGAGCACGCGATCGACGCGCCGCAGCACCTCGTCACGACGGGTGACGACGACCGCCGTCCAAGGGCCGGAGAGCACCGCGTCGACGACGGCCTCGTCGTCGGCGAGCGCGTCGAGCGCCTGATCGACGAGCAAGAGGCGCGGCTCCGCGAGGAGCAGCCGCGCGACGGAGAGGCGGAGCAGCTCCGTCTTGGAGAGCGGCCCCCCGTGGGGCAACAGGCGCGTGTCGAGCCCCTCCGAGAGACGCTCCACCACGTCGCCGAGGCCCACCCGGGCCAGCGCGTCGCGGAGCATCCCGGTGCTCGCGGCGGGTGCGCTCAGCAGAAGCAGCTCGGCGACGGTGAGGTCGGGGGCGCGCGCCTCGTCGTCGAGCCAGAACACATCCGTGCGAAACCGCGCGAGGTCGGCCTCCGCCAGATCGACTCCGTCGACACGGACGTTCCCCTCCGACGGCTGCAAACGGCCGGTCATCAGGTGGAGGAGGGTGGTCTTGCCGGACGCGCTCGGCCCCGTCACGCCGAGCTTCTCTCCGGCTGCGATGCTGAAGTCGAGAGCGGCCATGAGCCGCGGATCCGACACCGCGCCGAGCTCGACGCGCGCGGGACCGGTGGCGGTGATGCGAAGCCCGCCATCGCGCTCTCGGGGCACGTCGATCACCTGGCTCAGCTTCTCCACGCTCGCGGTCGCGTCGTAGAGCTTCTCCATCTGCTTGCCGAGCTTGGCGAATCCGGCGCCGATGGCCGCGACCACCAGCTCGCTAGCGACGAGCTGTCCGAGCGTGAGCTGCCGCTGCATGACCAGCCAGCCCCCGATGAGAAGGAGCGCCACCGACGCCACCACGTGGAGGGCGAGACCGCCCGCGATGTGCTGCAGCAGGTGTCGCCAGTGCACCTCGCGCGCGTCGAGATAGCGCCGCGACAGGGCCTCGGCGCGGGCGCTGGCCTGCCTGGCACCACGCGCATCGGAGAACATCGCGCTGTGCTCGGCCACCGACTCGAGCCACGCGACGGTGGCGTACTTCGCCTTCGACTCGACCATCGCGCTCTTGACGCTCGAGTGCAGGGGTCCGAGCACGAGGGCGATCAACGCGAGGACGAGCACCACGTCGAACGCGAGCAGCACCGGGTGGTAGAACGCGAGCAGCAACAGACCCATGGCGGTCTGCAGCGTCAAGCCGAGCGCGTCGACGGCGAGAGAGGCGAAGGCCTTTTGCACCGTGACCACCTCGAAGAAGCGGTTGATGAGCTCCCGTGGATCGCGCGCGCGACGCACGTCCTCCGACCAGCGCGGCAACCTTCGGCCGAAGTCGTTGACGACGCGGGCGAAGATGCGCCGCTGGATCACCTCCACCACATAGTGACGCAGCCCCTGCAGCACCGCAGAGAGCAGGAGCCCCGCGAACAGCACGACCCCAAGGATGACGAGGGGCTGCACGACCGAGCCGAACGCGATGGTGTTGACGAGGGCCTGCACCGACACCGGCATGAGCAACGTGAGCAGGCCGATGAAGATCGCGTACACCAACACCGCGGTCAGCTCGCTGCGCTCGAGACGGGCGAGGGTGAGGAGCTTGCGCAGCGCACCCGAGGGTCCACCGCCACCAGCACGCAGAACGTCGAGCGGGAAGCTCGCCTCGAGCGCGAGCGCGTCGACGAGGGTCTCGTCGGCGCCGAGCGCGTCGAGCACGCGCTGGGCCGAACGCGAGAGCCGACGTGCGTTGCCCTCGACGACCTCGTGCACCTCGACCGACGCGGCGCCGCTGCTCAGCGACAAGACCACCCACCCCGCGGGCTCGTTCCGCTCGACGACGAGCGTCACCCCTTCGTCGATCCGGTCGAGGAGCGTCGCGGGCTGGGCACGGAGCGCGGTCGCGCTGAAGCCATGTTCGGCACAGGTGGCCGCGAGGGTGAGGAACGGGTGCCGCGCGCGCCCGAGGTCGTTGTGCACACGCGCCGCGGTCCTCGCGACGCGGAGCGGATCCACGCCGGCGCCGTCGGCCCTCGACGCGATCTCGAGCACGCGCGTCACGTCTTCGGCGACCGCGGATGGAGTGTCCTTCGGTGCGTCCAAGGCGAGGGGTTCGGTCGCGGAGGAGGAGGCGGTCGTCATGAAGGTCGTGTCTCTCGCGCGGTGCCTGAGAAGGACGTCACCACACCCTAAATACGACCTTCAATTCGTCAATTGCAATTCTTATGTTTTTTTTCGCGCTTTTTTTTTCATGGATCCACTTGCGCGAATTTATCGTCTTGGATAGAGTGGGAGTCACCCGCGGTGGTCGTGTGCACCAGCGCTGACACGTCACGGGCCTTCGCTGGAGGGGTGCATCGAGTCATGACGGACGTTGATGACAACTGGACATTCCTAAGCAATCACGCGCACGTGATGATCGTTCTGGCGCGCGACCCCACGGTGCGGGTGCGCGAGATGGCGGTCCTCGTGGGGATCACCGAGCGCGCCGTGCAGCGAATCATCGCCGACCTCGTGGACCGCGGGGTCATCCGACGTCATCGGGTCGGACGACGGAACCACTACCAGCTGAACTGGGAGTTCCCCCTTCGGCACCCCCTGGAGCGCCATCACACCATCGGCGAGCTGTTGATCGGTCTGGTGCCGGCCCTCGCGGCCGAATAGGGCGCTCCGAGGCGACGGACGTGGCAACTCATAAGACTTCTCACATCAATCAAGAGAGACCTTTCGGCGAAGGCGAACAGCGTGGTTGACGCGCTTCGTTTCCGCTTCATGGACAAAGGAAGGAGCGTCGCGCTCATCGCGCGGTGCTCACGGAGGACACGATGAAAACACTCAGCCTTCTCGCGATCTGCGCTGGGCTCTCGCTCTCTGCGTGCGCCCACCAGGTGCAAGTCAGCCACCAAGGTCCGGCCACGCTCGACGGCTCGCGTCGGACGTACGCCGTGGTGACCCACGAGGTGGGAACGTCCCTCTCGACCAACAACGTGTTTCAACAGCGCGTTCACGACGCGATGGCGGCCAAGGGCTACACCCTTGCCAGCAGCCCCGCCGAGGCCGACCTCCTCGTGAGCTTCAAGGCCCTCAAGGGGGGCGCCTCCAAGGGTCAGACGGCAGGGGCGACGGCCACTGGCACCAACATCGGGCTCGGCGGCACCGGCGACGCGGAGTCGGTGAGCAAGGTGATCATGGTGCAAGTGACGGACGCGAAGACGAGCCGCGTGATGTGGGTGGGCTGGTCGACGGGAAAGTATCCCGACCACGAGTTCGTCCGGCGAACGGACGAGTCCATCGAGAAGATTCTGGCACTTATTCCAGCACGCGGATGATTCAGCGATCCACAACTGCGCGGACGGCGGCGGTGCTCTCGGAGCAGCGCCGCACGAACGCGCGAACCACCGGCGCGGCAAGCCGCGCCGCACACGACGCAGCCGTCCCCATCCTCTGATCCGTCACCTGCATGGGGACTCCCTCAGCGCTCGCCCGCTCGGTGCGGGAGGGCAGAAAGGAACCCCATGAGGCATCGGATTGGAAGAAGATGGGTCGGAACCCCTTGGGCGGTCGCCGGCGTGGCCCTGTCGCTCCTCGGCTGCGGCTCGCGCAGCCCGAGCGCGAGCGCCGTTCCGGTGGTGACCCGCGCCGCGGAGCCCGCGCCGCGCGGCGCGGGGGTGACGTACAGCGAGGTGTCGCTGTGCGACGACGCGGAGACGACCTCGACCACGAACGAGGCCTCGGAGAAGGCGAAACGGTCAGGCTGCTGCGTCGTGCGCCGCGCACCGATCCGTCTCGACCGGATCGAGCTCGCGCGCGACGTGAGCCTTCAGCTCGGGTACGCGCAGACGGACTGCGACGAGTCGCATGCGCTCCCCACCGATTTCGCACGGGAGCCATCCCTCAACCCGTCCGAGCAGCTTCGGCCCGGTGGCCAGGTGCTCGGCCTCGACTTCTGAGCTGGAGGGGCCTCGGACGGACCGCTCCTACGGCGAAGGCAAGGTCGAGCCCCAACCGACCCGCCTTCGTGATCGATCGCGTCTGCTGGCGGGCAGCAGGCGTCGTCGTCAAGCTCGTCGTCGTCGAGCTCGGTCGACGTCGCGGGCGCCAGACAGCGTCCGGGACGCGTTGGACGTCAGGAGCCGCCGGTGCCGCCGGTGCCGCCGACGCCACCCCCTGCGCCACCGACGCCACCCCCTGCGCCGCCGGTGCCGCCGACGCCACCCCCTGCGCCGCCGCCGGCACCACCCCCGCCTTCGCCGCCCTCGCCGGTCTCCCCGCCAGCGCCACCCGATGGGGGGCCACCCGTGCCCGTGCCGCCCGTGCCCGTGCCGCCCGTGCCCACGCGACCCCCGACGCCGTCGTCAACGCCGCCGGAGCCACCACTGCCCGCGGCGGCGCCGCTGAGGGAGTCGGCCGGAGGCTCGGGCTGCGGGTTGAAAATGCAGCCCCCCACGCACCCGAGGGCGATCCCTGCCGACGTCACGAGAACGTTTCGAAGCCTCACGTGCCACCTCCGCCGGATCCACCTGCGCCGCCGGATCCACCGTCACCGCCGACGCCACCGTCCCCGCCAGCTCCGCCGCCAGCGCCACCTGCGCCGCCGCGGCCACCCGCCCCGCCGGCGCTCGGATCACCGCCGGAGCCGCCGCTGCTGTGGTTGTTCGTGCCGCCAGCACCACCCTCGGGGCCCGCACCGCCGCCGGTGGCCGGGCCGCTCGTGGTCGAACGACCGCCGGCGCCGCCCACCGCGTCGGTCTCGAACGCCGGTGGCTCTGGCTGGGGGTTGAAGATGCACGCGCCCCAGGTGGCCACCAAGGTCAGCGGGACCAAGGCGGCGAACACCGCGGCCGAGTGTCGACGCACGGATCTCAACCGCTCCCCCCGCCGCCGCCCGTGCCGAGCGCACCGCCGCTCCCGCCTGCGCCGCCGCTCCCGCCTGCGCCGCCGCTCCCGCCTGCGCCGCCGCTCCCGCCGGTGCCGCCGTCTCCGCTGCCGCCGCCACCCTCGGCCGCGCTACCGCCAGCTCCACCCAAGCCGGTGCTACCCCCACCGGGGCCCGTGGTGGCCGCGTTCGATGTGGGGTTCGCCTGGGCGCCACCGTTACCGCCGCCGTCGTCCTCCGACGCGGCGGGAGGCTCGGGCTGCGGGTTGAATATGCACCCCGCGGCGTACGCGCCGCTCGACACCAAGAGCGCCAGACACCAGGCCAAGGAAAGGAGACGCGAAGACATGAGCGTGAGATCATCGTAGCACGCCTCGTTCCATAGGCGGGGGCGACGCAAAGCGCTGAAATCGTGCCTCGCTCCTCGGTTGCGTTGGCACAGCGTGGCACAGTCGGCGCGCTCGCGATCCGAGTCCGCTGTGTCGCGTGTTTGCGGTGAGGGGTGGAGCGCGCCTCCTCTTGGGCCGCTTGGTGCGTGACTCCTCTTGGGCCGCTTGGTGCTTCGAACCGAGATCGCTAGCATCCCGCTTCGATGGACGACGGGAGCACGATCGCGGGGAGGCTCGAGCGAGTGCGAGAGCGGATCGAGGTCGCGCGCCGCCGTTCCGGTCGGGAGCGTCCAGTGACCTTGGTCGCGGTCTCGAAGCTTCAGACGACGGAGGCGATCGTCGCCGCTCACGCCACCGGATGCCGTGACTTCGGTGAGAACTACGTGCAAGAGCTCGCGCACAAGCGCGCCGCGCTCGACGCACTGGACCTACGTTGGCACTTCATCGGGCACCTCCAGCGCAACAAAGTGAGCGCGCTGCTCGCTACCCAACCCGTGCTCATCCACGGCGTCGACAGCGAGCGGCTGCTGCGTGAGCTCGACAAGCGCGCGACCACCGCGGTGGCGGTGCTGTTGCACGTGAACGTGGCGAGGGAAGACACGAAGAGCGGCTGCAGCCCCGAAGAGGCCCCCGCGCTCGTGGCGCTGGCGCGCGAGCTCCCTCGGGTGCGTGTCGTCGGGCTGATGACGATGCCACCAGCGAGCGAGGCGGAGGCTGCCCGACCCCACTTCCGCGCGCTGCGCGAGCTCGCGGAGGGTGTCGGGCGCGACGTCTTGCCCGAGCTGTCGATGGGCATGAGCCACGACTTCGAGGTCGCCGTCGAGGAAGGCGCGACCCTCGTGCGCGTGGGCACCGCGATCTTCGGTGCGCGCGCATGATACGCTGTCGGTGGAGGGTAGCGCGTGGGGCTCGACCTACAGCGAATGCTTGAGAAGTGCCGCCGCGATCAGTGGCGCGTGAGCGACCTCGACTGGAGCGTCGCCCCGCGACCTCTGTCACGCGACGACGAGATCGCGGTGGTGCAGTACTTCACCGACATGGCTGGCATTGAACGCCTCGCCGGAGCGCTCTTTGCCGAGCAACGGAAGCGCACCGACGATCCGGTGCTGAAGGAGATCTTCGCCACCTTCGTGGTGGACGAGGAGCGCCACGCGCAGGTCGCCGAGCGCCTGGCTGCGTTCTACGACGTGAACCACTATCGCGAGTACCGGCAGAACCCCAACCTCGGGAGGTTTCGCCCCTTCTTCATCGACGCGATCCGCCACGTGTCGGCAGAGATCGCGAACGCCTACATCACCAGCGGAGAGATCCTGCTCGACATCGCGCTCCTTCGCTCCATCGACGACTACGTCGACGACGAGATGAGCCATCGCGCGATGCACCTCATCAACCGCGATGAGAGCCGTCACATCGCCGTCGATTTTCACATGGTGGAGCACTACTGCTCACCTTCCTACCAAGCCGAGCTCCGCGCGCGGCCGCCGAAGCGGCTCGCTGAACGCGCACGCCAAGCCTTCACGTTCTGCGCGATGCTCTACACCGCCGGCCCGTTCCTGCGCGACGTGTTCTTCGCGCCGATGGACCTCACCGATCCCACGGGGAAGCGCATGCTCGAGGCGTTCAAGCGCATTCAGCTCATGGCACGACGAAACGACGTGGGTGCGCGCCCCTTCACCCGATTCTTGCGGGTGATGCAGGTGCTGTTCAACGCCCCCGTCGTGGGCCGCGTGTTCGGGCGCGTCATCGCGCGCATCGTCGGCGTCGATCCCCGGGTGCTCGTGGAGCTCCACGACGAAGCGGAACGCGAGCGCGCAAACCGCATGTCCCTGCAGGACATGGCCGACGAAATCGTCGGTGTGAAGTACGCGGCGACCTAAGCCCGCGCCAGGTCGCCGCGACTCCCCCAAGCACCCGCAAGGCCCGACCGGAATCGATCGGGCTCTCGCGAAGCGCGCTTGGGAGTCTCCAAGCTCAGTGGTTCTGCTCTTCTTTGAGCCAGAGGATGTAGTTGGACAGCCCGCAGCCTTCGACGGCCTCGCGGGTCTGGTAGATCACGCCGAGCTGATCGAGCGCGCCACGATCGGAAATGTCGAGATACCCCTTGCGGATGTCCTCGCCGAGGATGGCCTCACGAACGATCGAGCGGTCGACCTGGTACCACACCGCATCGGACTCGGCGCCGGACTCGCTCAACGTGAACTCGCTGCCGCCAGTGCCCGCAGGGTTGTTCGTGTAGCTCACGCCGGCCACGTACACGGTTACCACATTCGCCATCGCACCATCTCCTATCCAGTTGCGTGCCCCACTTCGGGACTCTGAAGCTCGGAGCGATGTCGTGGCTCCCAGCCCCGAACACCACTCATGGACGGAAGAGACTAGTGCATCTTGACGCCGCTTGTCATTGGTCATCGGCGCGCCCCCTCCTTGGGGAGGGTCTCGCGCCTGAGCCCCGGTCGCGCCGCGCTCAGCGACGCAACAGCTCGCGGCGCACACGCACCCGCCACCTTAGGTCGGGGGGCCGCCCGAGCTCGACGACGATGTCTTCGGAGACGGGACCGTTGAGGCTCCGGCGGGCGTGCTCGAGCGAGCGGATGGGCACACCGTTGCAAGCCAAGAACCGATCCCCGGCGAGGATGCCCGCGTGGTGTGCCTCCCCGCGGAGCGGCACATGTTCGAACACGATCACCCGCCGCCCCTCGTCGAGCGTCTCGCTCAGCGTCACCGCGAGGCTCGCCTGGGCGCCCACCTGCGTGACGTCGACCTCGGGGTCCTCCACGAGCTCGATCTCGAGACCGGTGGTGGTGTCGTTGGCGCGCACCTTCACCTCGGCCGCGCTCCGGCCGTAGCCCACCCTGTACGCCTCGAGGGTGTGCGTGCCCTCCTCGAGCCCGACGAGCTTGAACTTCCCGTGGCGATCGGTGGCCGCGACACCGACGGGGAGCTCGCCGAGGGGGAGGAAGGTGGGCACGCGCCCCGACGCGACGCGGGCGCCAGCCACCGGATCGCCACGCTCGTCGACGACCACGCCCTCCACGATGCCCGCTGGCGCGAGCACGATCTTGCCGAGATCGACGTCGCGGTGGAGCGGCCCCTCGAGCTCCACGTCGAGCTCCACCGGCACGTGTCCATCGGCGATCACCAACAGCCGCGCCGGCCCAGGTCCGAGATCGCGCAGCCGAAACTCGCCTTCATCGTTCGTGCGCGTGGGCTGAGCGCCGGTGGGGGTGAGCAGCGTGACGTAGGCGTCGCCCACGACACCCCACTTGGTCTCGACGCGGCCCACCGCGTTCAGACCGGGGAGCATCGTGAGATCCACGATGGCCGCGGCGGGATCGATCTCCGCCGCGGCCGGGGCGTGGCCACGGCGGCTGATCACGAAGCGGAGCGGCAGCCCGCGCGCGTCGAGGAGCTCGGCCTCGCCGTTGTCGTCGGAGAAGAGGGTGCGGGAGAGCGGCGCCTGCGGTTCGAGGGACGACGCGTGGATCTGCACGCGATCGATGGGATAGCCGCGATCGTCGGTGACTCTCACCAACACCGGCGCCCTCGGCTCGGGCAGGAGGATGTCGATCTCGCGCCGCTCCTCGGGCGGGATCTCGACCGTCAGCCGCTCGACGATGTGCTCGGGTGCGTCGGGCCGCGACACCGAGATCACCACCTCTTCGGGCATCGCGGCGAAGGCGAAGGAGCCATCGTCGGCGGTGAAGGTGATGCGCTCGAGCGAGCCCACGGTGGCCGCGACCGCCACCCGCGCGCCCGCCACCGGGCTGCGATCGAGCTCGAGGACGCGCCCCTCGAGCACGCCTCCTTTGCGCATCACGATCCGCACCTCGGCGGCGCCGCCCGGCTCGAGCTGCACCGCCTCGCTGATGCCCTCGACGTAGCTCGGGTGGCGCGCGTGGACACGGATCCTGCCCGGCGTCACGGGTTGCAGGGTGAAGGTGCCGTGGCGCTCGGACACCCAGGGAGCGCCGGTGCGCATGGAGCGCGAGACCACCAGCCCTCCCCGCATCTCGAAGGGAATGTCGGGCACGATGGGCATGACGCCGAGCTCACCGGCGGGAATGAGCGGAGTAGCCCCGGGGAGCGCGAAGTCGAAGTGATCTTCGCTGAACCCGGCGGTGTCGCTGCTCTCTACGATGGGCATGCCATCGAGATCGACGCCTACCACCTCGAGCCGCGCCCCTTCCACCGGGTAACCGCCTTCGTCCACCACCTCGCCGGTGACGGTGCCGCCGCGGAGGAGCGAGATCTGCACCGTGGTCTCTCCCTCCTCGAGCGGCACCGCGCTCCGCGCGACGAAGCCCTCGGCGCGCGCCGACACGGCAGCGTCGAGGCCCGCTACCGGTCCGAGCACCACCACGCCGTCGGCGCCCGTGCGCCCGTATTTCGGGAAGGACGACACGCCCCCCTCCACCAGGGCCACGTTCGCGCCGGCGATGGGGGGCGCCTTCTCGTCCTCGCCGTCGGTGACCTTCACGGTGACGAACACCCCTGGGATGAGCACGAGCTCCACCTCTTTGACCTCCCCCTCCGCGAGCAGCACCCCCGACTCGGTGTCGCTCACCAGGTCGTCCTTCTGCGCTCGCATGTCGTAGAAGCCGCGGTCGAGCCCGGACACCGTGATGCGCCCTGCCTCGTTCGTCTCTGCGCTCCGGGCTGGCCACAAGGACGAGCCGGCGACCAACACCGTGGCCCCCTCCACCGGGCTACCCGCTTGATCGATCACGCGGATCTCGAGACCGCCGAGACGGCTGAGCTTCACGAACAGCGGGGAGTCGGCGGTGGTGAGCTTGGGGATGAACTTCGAGTCGAAGCCGCGCGCCACGACCTCCACCGCGTACGGCGGCGCGGGCAGGCTCGTGAAGCGGGCGAGGCCACGGGTATCGGTCTTGTGCCGATGAGCGAGCGGATCGGTGCTGTAGAGCGACACCTCCACGCCGTGGATGGGGCGCTGGAGTGGATCGACCACCACCACCTCGAACACCTCGGCGTCCTCGAGGATGAGCTCGAGCTTGCGCTCGCCGGGATCGAGGACGACGCGGCGGCTGGTGCGCGCGAGGCCCTCCTTCTCGGCCAGGATCCAGGTCTCGCCGGTGGGGAGGTGAGGCACGTGCACCCGGCCGTCGGGCCCGGTCACCTGCGACGCGGCGAGATACACCTGCTCGCCCACCACCGAAAATACGCGCACGAGCACCCCCTCCGCCGGCATCCCGCTCACGTCGATGACCGAGACGAAGAGCTCGGCCGCGCGATCGCCCACGTGCTCGGGGAGCTCGGGCGCGGTCTGTTGCGGGCGATACAGATCGAGCGCCGGCGTGTCGCGCAGCGTGAAGACGAACAGGAGGCACACAAGGGCGGCCACCCCGACGCTCAGCTGCGAGAGGGCCCGGTCGACGCTCATGCGCCGCGCTCAGCCCTCCGCTGCCACCACGGCGCGGATCTCCTCGTCGCTGAGGATGTGCTTCTCCGCCTTCGCCTTCTTGAGGATGGCGTCGACGAGCGGCTGGGTGGGCTCGATGTCGTTGCGGCGGAGCCAATGGTTGACGTTCGAGGCGCCCGACATGTACCCGATGCAGATCTCTTGCTCGCGTCCGAACATCCCCGCCGGCACGCCGGAATAGACGCGATCCGCGAGCCACGCGTCGCCCTTCTTCTGAGCCTTGATGATGGCCGCGGCGTGGACGCCGGTCGCCGTGCGAAAGGCGTCGCGCCCCACGAGGGGATAGTTGATCGGCACCTCCCAGCCCACCGCCTCGGCCGCGGTGTGGCAATACGCGAGCAGGTGGGTGAGGTCTTGCTGCTCGAGCAGACCGAGGAGCTTGAGGTTGAGCAAGATGAGCTCCATCTGCGCGTTGCCCACGCGCTCGCCCACGCCGAGCGCGGTCCCGTGGACCCGGTCGGCCCCGAACTCCAGCGCCCAGAGCGCGTTCTCGAGGGCGAGGCCGCGGTCGTTGTGACCGTGCCAGTCGATGCCCACGTCGGCTCCGCAGCCCACGATGATGCTCTTGGTGAAGTCGATGAGGTTCCGCACCCCGTCGGGGGTGGCGTGGCCCACGGTGTCGCACAGGCACAAGCGCGAGACGCCATGATCGATCGCCATCTTGAACAAGGTGGCGAGCATCTCTGGACGCGAGCGGGTCGTGTCCTCGGTGACATAGGTGACGGGGAGGCCAGCCTTGACGCCGACGTCGATGGCCTCGGCCGAGCGCTCGAGGATGGTCTTCATGTCCCAGTCTTCCGCGAACTGGCGGATCGGACTCGATCCGATGAACGTGTAGATCTCGACGGGAATGCCCGCGCGCTGCGAGATTTCGATCATCGGGGTGATGTCGCTCACGACGGTGCGGCCAGCGCAGGCCACGCGCAATGGGAGCTTGTTGTCGGTGATCTCCCGGCACATGCGCAGCACGTCGTCGAAGGCGCGCTTGGAGCTCCCGGGCAGGCCGATGTCGGCGACGTGGATGCCGATGTCGGCCATCAGGTGCAACAGCCGCAGCTTGCGCTCGATGCTCGGATCGTCGACGGAGGGGTTCTGGAGGCCGTCGCGCAGGGTCTCGTCGAGAAACTCGAAGTGCTGCGGGATGATGCGCCCTTTTCGACCGAACTCGTTCCAGTCGAAGATGAGGCCCTCGTCGTGGAGGCTCGTCTCCTGTGCCATGCCACGAGTATTACAGCGTGTGAGCGCATTCTTCCATCGCAGACCCGGTGGGCTCGTCGAGGCTCCGCTTTTCGCGCGATGGAATCGGCGCTAGCAACTGGAGGCCAGAGCGTCGCCGCCCAGAGGCCCGTCCGACCATGAAGCAGTACCTGGAGCTCATTCGCCACGTCCTCGATCACGGCGAGCGGCGCCCCGACCGCACCGGCACCGGCACCTTGAGCGTGTTCGGCACCCAGAGCCGCTACGATCTGCGCGACGGCTTCCCGCTCCTCACCACCAAGAAGGTGCTCTTCGGAGCGGTGGTGCGCGAGCTGCTGTGGTTCTTGCGGGGCTCGACCAACATCCGCGACGATCTTACGCAGCACACGCCGATCTGGGACGCGTGGGCCGACGAGGAGGGCGAGCTCGGCCCCATCTACGGCAGCCAGTGGCGCAGCTGGGGCGGTCGCGGCTTCGATCAGATCGCCCAGGCCATCGAGCTCATACGGCGCGACCCCACCTCGCGACGGATCATCGTCAACGCCTGGAACGTCGCCGATCTGGACAAGATGGCGCTGCCGCCGTGCCACGTGATGTTCCAGCTCTACGTGTGCCAAGGGCGGCTCGACCTCCAGCTCTACCAGCGGTCGGCCGATCTCGCGCTCGGCGTCCCGTTCAACATCGCGAGCTACGCGCTGCTCCTCACCATGATCGCGCAAGAGTGCGACCTCGCGCCCGGCGTGCTCATCCACACGATCGGCGACGCGCACATCTACCAGAACCACGTCGAGGGGCTGATGGAGCAGCTCACGCGCACGCCCAAGCCGCTGCCGCGCGTGAAGGTCGCGCACAAGCCCACGCTCGAGCTCACCTTCGAGGACATCGAGCTCGTGGGCTACGAGCATCACCCGTTCATCAAGTTCCCCATCGCGGTGTGAGCCGCGGCAGAGTCCAACCCAGATGGACAGCTCCTTCGACATCGTAGTGGCCGCCGACAGCGACGACGGGATCGGCCGCGAGAGCGAGCTGCCGTGGCATCTGCCCGGCGACCTCGCGTTCCTCAAGCGCGTCACCACCGCCGTCTCGGAGCCCAACCTCCGCAACGCGGTGGTGATGGGCCGCAAGACCTTCGAGACCATCCCCCCGCGGTTTCGCCCGTTGAAGAAGCGCCTGAACGTGGTGGTGACGCGCAACGTCGCCTACGACGTGCCCGACGGCGCGCTGCGCGCGAGCAGCGTCGAGCAGGCCCTCGCCCGCGTCGCCGAGGACGCGAGCGTGGAGAGCACCTTCGTGCTCGGAGGTGGCGAGATTTACCGGGTGGCCATCGAGCTGCCGAGCTGCCGCCGCGTGCTCCTCACGCGGGTGGAGGGCAGCTTCGGGTGCGACACGTTCTTCCCCGAGATCCCGAGCGCCTTCGAGCTCGTGCACGAGTCGCCGCGACACGAGGAGAACGGGGTGGGCTACACGTTTCAGACCTGGCAGCGGCGCTGACGCGCGGCACGGGAGGTCGCTGAGCGCGGCCTCCGCCTACCCGCCGTCGCCGGAGGTCGGGGGCTCCCCACCGTCGTCGAGGGTGCGGCGCACCATCTCGAGCAGCCGCGTAGGGGTGATGGGCTTCTGGAGAAACCGCGCCTCGCCGGCGAGCACGCGCTGATGCACCGCCGCGCTGTGGGTGTAGCCCGACATGAAGACGACCCGCATGTCGGGACGACTCGTCGCGATCCGCGCCGCGAGCTCGGCGCCGCTCATGGCCGGCATCACCACGTCGGTGACGAGGAGATGAATGGGACCGGCGTACCGCTCGGCGCGCTCGAGCGCGTTCGCTCCGTCGGGCGCCTCCAGCACCTGGTAGCCGTGGCGACGCAACACGCTGGCGATGATGGCGCGCACCGCGGCCTCGTCTTCGACCACGAGCACGGTCTCGGAGCCCTCCAACCGCGACGGCGCCGGAGCGCTCTCCACGCCCTGCTGGACCGCCTCGCCAGCGACGGGGAGATAGATCCTCATCGTCGTGCCGTGCCCCCGCTCGCTGTACACCGCGAGGTGTCCGTGACTCTGCTTCACGATGCCGAACACCATCGCGAGCCCGAGCCCGATCCCCCTCCCGTCGGTCTTGGTGGTGAAGAACGGCTCGAAGATCCGCTCTCGGGTCTTCGCGTCCATGCCCACCCCGTTGTCGCTCACGGCGAGCATGACGTAGGGCCCCGGCCGCACGTCGTGCCGCGTCGCCGCATACTCGTCGTCGAGCGTGACCAAGGACGTCTCGATGGTGACGCGCCCCCCCTCCGGCAGCGCGTCGCGCGAGTTCATCACCAGGTTGAGGATCACCTGCTCGAGCTGTCCAGAGTCGCCTTGGATCGTGGCCGGCGCCGAGGTGGCGGCGACGACCAGCTCGATGTGCTCGCCCACCGCGCGCCGCATGAGCTTCTCCAGCCCCCGCACCACGTCGTCGAGCGACAAGAGACGCCGCTGCACGAGCTGGTGACGGCTGAAGGCGAGGAGCTGCCGGGTGAGCTCGGCCGCGCGCTCTCCCGCGCGGAGGATCTCGTGAACGTCGTCGCGTAGCTCGCCGGGCCCTTGGGCGTCGAGGATGACCGTGGCGTAGCTGAGGATCACCGTCAGCAGGTTGTTGAAGTCGTGGGCGACGCCCGCCGCGAGCTGCCCCACCGCTTCCATTTTCTGCGCGTGCCGCAGCTGCTGCTCGAGCGACCGCCGCTCCGTGATGTCGCTCTGCACGCCCACGAAGTGCGTCAGCTTCCCCTCTTCGTCGAAGGATGGGGCGATCGCGAGCGCGTTCCAGAACGGCGTGCCATCCCGCCGGTAGTTGAGGATCTCCACCTCGCACGGACGCTGTTGTTGGAGGGCCTCGCGCACCTCGCGCACGGTGTCCTTGTCGGTGTCGGGCCCCTGCAGGAAGCGACAGTTCTTCCCCAGCACCTCCGCCGCCGGGTAGCCGGTCATGCGCTCGAAGCTCGGGCTGACGTAGACGATCGGGAGGTCGGGTGCGTTCCCATCGACGATCACGATCGCCTGGGACACCGCCTTGAGGACCCGATCGCGCAGGGCGAGCTCGGCCCGCTCCTCCCGAAGCTGCCGGTTGGCCGCCTCGAGCTCGGTGAGCTTCTTCTCCAGCTTGCGAACGAGCGCCGCGTTGTAGCGCTCGAGCAGCGGCTCGCCTTCCACCGTGGGCGCGGCGACGCGCGGAGGCGTCGAGCCGGAGCGCCGGAGCACCCCCTCGACCCGCTCCACCAGCTGATCCAGATCGGCGGGCTTGCGCAGAAAGACGTCCGCCCCCAGATCGACGGCGAGCTTCTCGTCGTCTTGCTCGGTGTAGGTCGCGGTGTACACCACGAAGGGCACGTCGCGGAGCACCGGATCTCGCCGCCAGGCACGGAGGAGCGCGTAGCCATCCATCACCGGCATCAGCAGATCGGAGACGATGAGGTCCGGCCGCTCGGTGCGCGCCTTGTCGAGGGCGTCTTGCCCGTGGCGCACCGACTCCACGCGGTAGCCGTGGCCTTCGAGCAGCGCGCGCAAGAGATAGCGCCCCTGCTCGTTGTCGTCGGCGATCAAGACGAGCGTCACGACCCGGCCCCACGTCGCTCCGCGAACGCACCGGCGAGCTCCACCATGGAGGCCACGAACGTGTCGGGATCGATCGGCTTCTCGAGGTAGCCGTTACAGCCCGAGGCGAGCGCCTTCTCGCGGTCACCCGTCATCGCGTACGAGGTGACGGCGATGATCGGCGTGCCGTCGAGCACCTCGAGCTCGCGGAGAGCGCGCGCGACGCCGTATCCATCCAGCCCCGGCAGCTGGATGTCGAGGAGGATGATGTCGGGTCGAACGCTCTCCGCGAGCTCGATGCCGCGGAGCCCATCCGTCGCGCACACCACCTCGAAGCCCTGCGCCTCGAGGAGAAACGTCGTGAGATATCGATTTTGCTCATTGTCCTCGATGAGCAGCACGCGATGGCCCATCATGTTCCCCCGCGCGATCTCGGTGACGCCGTTGGTGTTTAGCGGAATACCACGATCCTGGTCCGCAGAGGGGGTCCTCGCCACCAACGGTGCCATCACGCCATGACTGAGCAAACACCGATCCACGACGACGTCATGGGAGGCTCTGGATCCAGGCCGTGACCGCGTCGACGCCGCTGGTGTCGATCTCGGCGGTGCCGAGGGGCGGCATCTGCAGGGTGCCCGGGGCGTCGTCCGGTCCCCGCACGTTCATGCGCTCGACGACGCAGCTGTTCTCCGGAGCGTCACCGTCGATGAGCTTGTCGCAGGTGCCGCTCGAGAACTGCAGCGGATCTTCGTCGACGAGGGTGGTGAAGCTGAGCGTCTCGTTCACCGCCATGTCGGCGGCGCGGAGCTGCATCTTGGCGTTCACGGTGAAGAGGCCATCGATGGTGCTGTTGTGGCAGCTCGCGCAGTTGGCGTGGAGATAGCCGAGGGCAGCTCGCTCTACCGCGTCGCCGGGGACCGTGTAGCCGCTCGCGTTGGGCACTGCGAGGTGACCGCCGCTCGAGAGCGAAGCCATCGTCGCCCCGGCGCCGTCGTGGCTCAGCTGGATGGCGGAGAAGCCGAGAAAGCGCGCCGGCGTGCCCCCGTAGGCGATCCCGTTGCCGTGACAGAGCGTGCACTGCTCCTCGGTGGGGATGTCGTGCTCGGTGCCCTTGGCGTCGAGCTCCCCCAAGGGGATGCGGGTGGCCTCGGTGTTGTCCTCGTTCCAACGGTAGGCGACGAGGATGAAGTCGTCGGCCCCTGGCCCAAAGCGGTGGATCATGCGGGTCTCGATGAGCTCGTCGTCGCGCTCGAACTGCTTCCACATGCGCGTCCCCACCGGGAAGCTCCACACGTCTTCGTCGCTGTTGTCGATCACCGGGTCGCACTCCGGGAGGTACACCCAGCGCGTCTTGACCGCCCCGTCCGTCCAGAGCGGGAACTGCGGGGTGAACTCCTCCACGTAGGCGGCGAGCGTCTTGTCGGCGATGTCGCTGTAGAGGCCCGTCGCCGAGAGCGTCTCGGGAGCGAGCGCCTCGTTGGGGAGCGAGCTCTGACAGCTGCCCCCTGCCCCGCCCTGACCGCCGGCGCCACCGGTGCCGCCGGCCCCTACGCCGCCGCTCCCGCCGTTGGGCACGCCCCCGGTGCCCCCGGGCGCCGCGCCACCACCGGTCGTGGTCTGGGTCTCGTCGTCCGAGCAAGCGGTGAGGACCGCTCCCGCGAGAAGGAGAAGAAGTGCCGTCCGCACCATGCCGCTCAGCATACCGCCTCCCCCTGCGCCACGCGCGCGCGATCCGCGGGGGAGCCTCAGAAGTGGACGGAGAGGCCGAGGTTGGCCACGGCCTGGTACTGCCACTCGGTGGAGTAGGTGACGCTCACCGGGTTGGTGCCCGTGCGACCCTCGCGATCGATGCGCTGATCGGACAGTCCGGGGTTGATCGTCCCGCGCAAGTTGAGCGGAATGCGCACGTCCACGTAGGGGATGGGCAGGTTGAACTCGAGCCCGAGGCCGAAGATGAAAGCGGTGTAGCTCTCGGCCATCATCGCCCCGTAGGTCACGTTGTGAAAGCCGGGGATGCTCCCCTCGGTGATCTCGCTCGAGGCCGCGTTGGGCAGCACGAACTCGGGGCCGAGGAAGAGCACCGGGGTGACGATGCGGCCGGGGATCGCGCCTTTGAAGAGCAGCGGCACGTGGATGGCGTCTTGCTGGATCTCGACCCGGAACTTGCCCTGCTGGATGTTGTTGTTGTTGATCTGGCTCACCTCGAGCTCGGCGCTCCCCGAGTCGGACTGCACGAGGATGTCGACCTCGACGCCGAAGTAGCCGAGAAAACGCAGCTCGAAGGTGGGGCCGATGCCGGTCGTCAACCCGGCGAAGCCCGGATATTCGGGCTCGGGCGTGGCGCCGTTGATCGACTGGACGTCGGGCTTGGCGAGGAAGTTACCGCCTGCCTGGCCGAGGAAGCCGACGCTGAACGTCATGAAGTCGAGCAGGTGGACGTCCCACCGATATTCTCCGCTCACCGACTCGGGGTGCGGCTCGATCGGCACCTTGCCCCCGTTGCCCCACTTCTTGTCCTTCAACGACGGGGTCCCGCCGTCCTTCGACGTGCGGTCGTCGTCGGCGTCGTCGTCCTTGTCGCGGCGGCGCTTGCGCTTGTCCGTGTCGTCGTCCGACGACGCGTCGTCTGCGTCGGCTTTGGCGTCCTCGTCGGCGTCGTCTTCGTCGGCGAAGGCCGCGCGAGGCCAGAGGAGCGAGGCTAAGACGGCGGCGGGCAGCATCCAGGAGCGCATGGCAGGGGGCATCCTACTCGCCCCCACGCGCGAACCACAAGTCAGCCGCGCACGCCGATGCCTTCGTAGGTGAAGCCTTGCTCGGCGAGCCGGTAGGTCGACCAGATGTTGCGCCCGTCGATGAGCAGGGGCCGCGCGAGGAGCTCCTTGAGGCGTGGGAAGTCGGGGTTCTGGTAGAGGCGCCACTCGGTCACGAGCACCAGCGCGTCGGCGCCACGTGCCGCGTCGTAGGGATCTTCGCACAGCTCCACGCGCTCGCCGTAGAGCGCGCGCGCATGCTCCAACGCCTCCGGATCGTGTGCCGCCACCTGCGCGCCCTCGGACAGGAGCGTGTCGATGAGCTGGAGCGCCGGCGCCTCTCGGATGTCGTCGGTGCGCGGCTTGAACGCGATGCCCCACACCGCGATGCGTCGGCCACGGAGGTCGCCATCGAAGTAGCCGTTCTTCAGCTTTCGGGCGAGCACCCCCTTCTGGCGCTGATTCACGCGATCGGTGGCCGACGCGAGCTCGATCTCGAGCCCCTGATCGTGGGCGGTGTGCACCAACGCGTTCACGTCCTTCGGGAAGCACGACCCGCCGTAGCCCGGTCCCGCGAACAAGAACTTGGGGCCGATCCGATCGTCGCTGCCCACGCCCTGCCGCACGCTGTGCACGTCGGCCCCCACCTTCTCGCAGAGCGCCGCCACCTCGTTCATGAACGAGATCCGCATCGCGAGCATCGTGTTGGCCACATATTTCGTGAGCTCGGCGCTCGCCGGGTCCATGAAGATGATCCGGTTGGAGGAGAGGTTCACCGGGTGGTAGAGGCGGCTCATCACGTCGCGCGCGAGCTCGTCGTCTTCGTCGCAGCCGATCACGATGCGATCCGGTCGCATGAAGTCGTCGATGGCGGCTCCCTCTTTGAGAAACTCGGGGTTGGACACCACGTGGATGGGGAAGGCCGCGCCCTTGACGATGCGCCGGACGCGGGCGTTGGTGCCCACCGGCACCGTGCTCTTGAGCACCAGCACCGTCTCACGACCCACGTTGGCAGCCACCGTCTCGGCCACCGCGTCGACCGCGCTCAGATCCGCACCTCCATCCGAGCGCATCGGCGTGCCCACCGCGACGAACACCACCTGGCTCTGGCGGATGGCGGCGCCGGGCTCGGCGGAGAAGGCGAGGCGCCCCGACTTCACGTTGCGCTCGACCATGTCGCCGAGGCCAGGCTCGAAGATCGGCATCTCGCCGCGCGTCAGACGCGCCACCTTCGCCGCGTCGATGTCTGCGCACACGACGTCGTTGCCCGTCTCGGCGAAACACGCACCGCTCACGAGACCGACGTAGCCGGTGCCCACCATGCATACCTTCATGGTCCCGCTTTAGCACGTCGCTATCCGGTTGGGCGGCCCCGTTCCCGAAGTTGGAAGCCACGAGCGACGTGCCGCGCTAGCCACCCCCCGCGTCGCGTGACATCCTATCCTGCGTGCCCGAGCCCGGGAGACGCCTCTCGACGTACGCCGACCTCCTCGCCTTGCCGGGCGAGGAGAAGGCAGAGATCATCGCCGGCGAGACCGGAACACGCGCGAGGCGGAACATTGCGCGACCCAGGAACACTGCGCGACCCAGGAACACTGCGCGACCCAGGAACACTGTGCGACCCAGGAACACTGCGCGACCCACTCACCTCGGCTACATGCGGTCGCGCGCGCGGCAGGTGCCGGCGTCGCAGAAGGCTTCGGAGTTGCACGGACCGCAGTCGCACAGGGTGTCGCAGCCCTCGGAGGCTTGCTCGACGTCGTTGAGGTAGCGACCTCGCTCGGCGACGTTGATCGCGGTGTTGCAGCTCAGGCAGCAGCAGGCGTCGCCCTCACCGGCGAGCACGCAGTCGCTGTCGACCGTGCAGCTGCGATCGTAGTCGGCGATGGAAATCTCGTTTGACGAGCAAGCCAGCGGAGCGCTCAGGGCGCCCCCGAGGGTCAGCGCCGAGAGGGCGTGACGAAGACCAAGAGCAGCGCTGTTCATGGAGCCAGCCTGGCACATGCCAGCGTCGAGCCGCACCCGAAACGCCACCCGCCGGCGCCGAAGCGCGACGGCGGGTGCGAGGGTCAGGACTTCTTGCGGGGGGCTGGGGTGCGCGAGCCGCCGCCGAGGCGGTTGGCCACCTGAGCGAGATCGACCCCGGTGGCCGCGCGGACCTGCTCGGAGAACTTCACCGCCTTCTGGGCCATCCCCGAGCCGCCGTCGTCGCCGATCACCGTCCACTCCTGGATGGTGGTCTTCCGCTTGGCGCCGCTGATGGCGTTGAGCATCGGCATCAGCTGCTGGAGCACGAGCACCTCGCGAGCCGCGTCCCCAGCGGCCTTGTACTCCTCGACGAGGCGTCGCAAGGCGGTGGCCTCGGCGCGCCCACGCTCCACGATCCGGGCCGCGTCGGCGCGCGCCTGCTCCTCCATCTTGCGACACTCGGCCTCCCACGGCGCCACCACGTCGGCCTCGAGCTGCCGCTCGACCTGGGTGGCGCGCTCGGCCTGGCGCACGAGGTCCTCCTCGATCTTGGCGATCTCGGCGCGCACCTGGCCCTCGGCCTCCTTGATGCGCGCGTTCCGTCCCGAGAGCGCGTCCTTGATGCGGCGCTCGGTGTCTTTCACCGCGATGTTGAGGTTGGCCCTGATCTTGGCGAGCTCGCTCGCCGACCAGTTGTCGGCCTTCTGCATCGCCGCCTCGCTCTTGGCCTTGGCCTCCGCGATGCTCGCGTCGCGCCGGATCACCGCGCCCCGAATGCGACCGATCGAGTTCAGGTAGTTGGTGTCGTCGGTGACGTTCTGGATCTTGAGCGTGTCGAGCACCAAGCCCATGCGCATGAAGTCGTGCTCCGCCTCCTCGAGCAGCGTGTTGGCGAAGGCGATCTTGTCTTCGTTGACCTGCTCCGGCGTGAGCTGGGCGAGCACGCCACGCACGTTGCCCTCGAGGGTCTCCCGCGCCACCTGCGCGATCTCGCCGCGCGAGCGCCCGAGGAAACGCTCGACGGCGTTCGAGAGGCGTGGCTCGGTGCCGGGGAGCTTCACGTGAGCCACCCCTTCCACGTTGAGGGGGATGCCGCCCTTCGAGAACGCGTGCCGCACCGTGATCTCCACCGGGATGTTCGAGAGGTCCATCCAGTGCACCTGCTCGAACAGCGGGACGCGGAAGGTGCGGCCGCCCCGGATGGCGCGGTAGCCCACGGTCTTGTTGCCCACGCGATGCCGGCGTCCGCTCAGCACCAGCACCTGGTTGGGCGTCGCCACGAAGAGGAGGTTCTTGAGCGTGTAGATGATGAAGAGGCTCGCCACCACGAGGGTGACGACGACGGTGGTTGCGATCTCGATCATGCCTCTTCTCCTTCGGGACCGAACCCGGTGGAGGATAGCCCCGGGATGGTGGGTCGCTTCGTTGGATCACCGATGCGCTTGGTGGCCGGGCCCTCGCCGAGCATGGCGCGGCCAGGCGCGACGGGAGGCAGCGTGCGGGAGGGCTGGGTGAGGCCGCCGGTGCCCACGCTCATGAGCCGATCGATGTCGATGCCGAGGGCGCGCCCCGTCTCGCGCAGCACCGCGGCCACCGCCGTCGGGTAGCTCGAGAGCACCGCGCTGTAGGCGGCGTCGTCGCCGGCCACGAGCTTGATGTTGCCGACCTCGCTCTGGGCCACCCGCTCCACGGCGGCGGCGGCGAGTGTCTGAAGCTGCTGCAGCACGTACACGTCGCGACCCGCGTCGCCCGCGCTCGCCCACTCGTTGGCCACGAGCCGGAGCGCGTCGGCGGCTGCCTTGCCGTTCTCGACGGCGGGCGCTGCTTCGCCACGAGCCTTCAGCTCCTCGGCCTTGCGCTTGGCTTCGGCGGGGAGCACCACGTCGTTGTGGAGCCGGAGCTTCTCGAGCTTGGCGCGCAGCTCCTGAAGCTTCTGCTCCGCCCGCACCCGCGCCGTCTCCGCGGCCATCGACGCCTGGTTCTCCGTCTCCTTGGCCTCGGCCTCGAGCTGCGCCAGATCCGCCTCCGCGTCGTTCTTCGTCTGTACCACCTTGGTCTCGGCGATCTTGGTCGCCGTCTCCGCGTCTTCCCGGGCCTGGGCCTTGGCCTCGGCCACCGCTTGGTTGGCGGCGTTCTCGGCGTTCTCCGCGTCACGCAGCATGTTGGCGATGCGCGCGCGGCCGAGGTTCATGAGGTACTCCTGATCGTCGGCCACGTGCTGCACCTTGAGCACGTCGAGATCGAGGCCGAGCTTGTGGAAGTCGTCCTTGGCGTTCTCCATCAGCTTCTCGGCGAACTTCAGGCGGTCTTCGTTCACCTCCTCGGGGGTGAGCTCCGACACCACCTCGCGCAGCACCCCCTCGAGGGTCTGCTGGGCGGCGACCGCGATCTGGTTTTGGGGATAGTCGAGGAAACGCTCCACCGCGTTGCGCACCGCCAGGTCGTCGCTCGAGAGCTTCACGTTGGCGATGGCGCGCACGGTGAGCGGGATGCCACCAGCGGAGTAGGCGTTCTGCACCACCACCTCCACGGGGAACAGGCGCATGTCCATGCGCCGAACCACCTCGAGGAAGGGCGTGCGAAACCCCCGACCCCCGCGGATGATCTTGAAGTTGGTCGCAGAGCCGTCGGGGAGCTGGTGACGCCCCCCGCTGAAGACCAGAATTTCGTGCGGACCACAGATGAAGAGGAAGCGTTTGATCATCACGATGAGCGCGATGAACAGACCCACCACCCCCCCTGCGGCCGCGAGCACCATCACCAAAACGTCGGGGTCCATAGGCGTATGGACCTTAACAGTAATCAAGGGCTCTGTATCGACCAGGAAAAGCGACTACTGGAGCTCGTCCGGCGCGCGACACACCTGGGCGATCTCACCGTCGACCTCTTCGATCACGACCTGGTCGCCACGCTCGATCCGCAGGCCGGTGCTGCGCGCCATCAGATCGACGGTGCGCCCGCCGATCTCGATGCGCACCTTGCCCATACCCTTCTCGGGGAGCGGGATGATCACGCGCGCGATCATCCCCACCGCCGACTCGGCGTGCTCGGCCTCTGCGCCCGAGGTGCGCTTGAGCGCGCGAAACGCGGCGGCCGCACCGAGACCACACACGAGGCCCATCACGAGGGCGGTGGTGAGGGTGGCGATCGCCCCCACGCTGCTGAGGAAATGCAAGAGCGACCCGGAGAGCCCAAAGCCCAGGCACGCGAACACCCAGAAGCGCACCGAGAGGAACATGCCCACGAGGCCGCCGGCACCGCCGAGATCCTTCTGGGCGTCTCCGTGATCGCCCCCGTCGGCGTCGGCGTCGGCGTCGGCGTCGGCGTCCGCGTCGGCGTCCGCGTCGAGCTCGGCGTCCGCGTCGCCCCCGAAGTCGTGGTCGTGATCCGCGTCGGCGTCTTTCGACCCAAGGATCGACTGGATGGTGAGGATCCCGAGGCCCACGACCAGCGCGAACAGATAGGCGTAGCCCATGGAAACCGGTACGAAGACTGCGTGGCCCCCGTCGCACGCGACCGAGGGCGCGAACCCCTGATGGACGCGAAGAGAGCCTAGCATGCCCGAGCTGCCGGAGGTCGAGACGGTGCGACGAGAGCTCGAGCCGTGGCTCGCGGGGCGGGTGATCCGCAGCGCAGAGCGCGTGCAAGCCCCGCCGGGTCCGAAGTACGAGGCGCTCGAGCGAGCCGGTGGCCAGCGGATTGAGGCGGTGCGCCGGCGCGGGAAGTTCTTGCTCTTGCCCCTCTCGGGGGGCGACGAGCTGGTCATCCACCTCGGGATGACGGGTCGCATCTGTCGCGACGACCCCGAGACCCACGTGCGGGTGCGGCTCTCGCTCTCCGGCCGGTCAGGGAAGCAGTTGTTTTTCCAAGACGTGCGTCGCTTTGGGCGCTTCTTGGTGGTGCCCGCCGGCGACTACGCGCGGCTGCCCACGCTCGCCGCGCTCGGACCCGAGCCGCTCGAGGCCACCTTCAGCGGCGACGTGCTGCACGCCGCGCTCGCGAAGAGCCGCACCCCCATCAAGGCCGCGTTGCTCAGTCAGCGCCCGGTGGCGGGCGTCGGCAACATCTACGCGGATGAGGCGTTGTGGCAAGCGGGCATCGATCCGCGGCGGGCTGCGAACCGCGTGTCCCGCGCGAAGGCTCACCTGCTCCGCGACGCGATCGTCAGCCTCCTCGAAGCCGCGATCGCCCTGCGCGGCACCACCTTCAGCGACTACCGCACGGTCTCCGGAGAGGAGGGTGGGTTCGTGTCGCGACTCACCACCTACGGGAGGGCCGGCGCGCCGTGCGCCCGCTGCCAAGCCGCGCTCGTGCGCGTGGTGCTCGCGCAGCGCGGCACCACCTTCTGCCCGCGCTGCCAACGCTAGCCGCGAAAGGCGCTGAGCGCGGTCCGAGAGAACCCGCCCGTGTCCTGCGCCAACCTGTGCTGCCGGCGGTCGCGGTGCCCCCTGCGTTCATACGACAGACGCAAACGCGGCCTTGGTGTTGTGACGCCGTTGGTGTCGATGCCGGCGCAAGAGCGGTCCGTCGACGATGTCAGGGGCGAAGGGCGAGGCGTACCGTGGCGCCGTCTTGCATCACGTTGACGCGCTCGCCGTTGAACAGCACGGGGCCAGCGTCGGCGGTGATCGTGAGCACGACGTAGCCGAGATCGACGTCGGCCACTGCCACCTCGGCGATGTTCAGTTGGACACCGGGACCGAACGGACCGACCGGTTTCTCCAGCACCCAGAAGAGCGTTCCCTGCGCCCCCACGGCGACGACGGTGTTGGTTGGGTCGGTCGCGACCACAACTTCGTCGCGGTGCCAGTTGGAGATCCTGCCCGTCAGCGAGACGGGTGGAGCCGAAACCGGCGTCACCTCGCTCGGCGCGGCGCTCGGCGAGGATAGGGGCGGCAGCTCCCGTGGCTGGGGAGGCTCGACCCACGCGCCCCCGCAGCCCAAGCTACCCACCAGCATCGAGCACCACACGCTCCGAGCCGAGCGCCCACCCCGAGCCGAGCGCCCACGCTGAACCGAACGCTCACGCCGAGCCGAGCGCCCGCGCCGCGCCGGCTCCGTCATCGGCGCTCGGCCTCGAGGCGCCGCACGGTGCCGACAGACCGCTCGCGCTCGAGCGCCAGCGCGACAGGAAGGACCTCGAGCGCCAGCGCGACAGGAACGAGGGAGTGCGCCGGCGCCATGCCCCCAAAGCCTAACTTGTCGCCGAGTCATCGCCAACTCACCGGCCGCTTTCACACGCTCACCGGGCAGGCCGTTTCAATGATGGTGGTAGTGGTGGTGTCGTCACTGCGCGTGGAAAATGGTGTGCGCCACACGATCTCGCACGCGGAGCAGACGTAGATCCACGTGTCATTGCCTGCCATGGCCTTTGTGAGTTGCGCTGAGCGACACCGGGGGCATCGATCTGGGGCGCGACCGGAAGTTAGGTAGACGAAGATGTCCACGACGCGCCACTCGCGCATATCGACAGCGTCATCGCGATGGGCCCCGCGAACCGCCGCAAGCGTGAGGCCGCTTGGCAGAGAGCGGCTCGATGGTCGATGTCGAGTTGGCGTGGGGGTGGCGGCTTGAGACACGCGCATGGTTTCTCTCGATATGACCTGTTGAGGTAATTGTTGGGCGTAGCGAGGCTGGCCAGGTTGGGGCGAGCCCGTTCTGGTGGGCGGAAGGGCAGATTGTATGCGGTTCATCGTCCCCTCGGTCCTCGTGATGGTCGGCATCCTCCACTTGCTGCCGCTGGCCGGTGTTTTGGGCACTGGCCGGCTTCATGCGCTCTACGGAGTGCGTGTAGACGACCCGAACCTGGAGATCCTGCTTCGCCATCGAGCCGTTTTGTTCGGCTTGCTCGGCGCGTTCTTGATCGGTTCCGCTGTTTTTCGCCAAGGGTACGGGGTGGCCCTCGGGGTGGGTGGGGTGAGCGTGGTGTCCTTTTTGGCGCTGTCCTTTGGCGTCGGGAGCTACAACACGAGCCTGTCGAGGGTGGTGGTGGCCGACATCGTCGCGGCTATCGCGTTGGGCGTCGCGTTCGTGGTCTACGTGCGCCTGAGGCCAGCCTGACGGAGTGAGCCAAGCTCGAGGCTCGGTTCCTGGGCGCCTGGGCGGCAGCGTGATCGTGGCGGCCGAAGAGCGTGGGCCTGGGGCCGCGAGGGCACACGTTCCTGCACAAGCCCTTAGGGTGTTGGTTTGGTGGTGGTGCCGGTGCCGATGTCGGCACAGCAGCGGAAGCCGAGGTGGTAGTTGACGTGCCACGCGCGGAGCATGGGCTCGACGTGCCAGCGTGGGTCGTGGTCGCAGCGATCGGCGTACTCTTCGACCACGTCGACGTAGAAGAACGCGCTGCCCTTGAGCTGACTGTAGGTGGTGCCGTCGGGATCGCGGCGGGTCATCGCCTCGGCCACGTTCCCGTGCAGATCGAACACGCCCTTTGGAGAGCGACAGCGCGGGAAAGCGCCGGCGGGCTCGGTGTGGGTGGCGCAGGTCTCCCAGGTGGTCTTCACCGTGCGCGGGTTGCAGATCGGCTCGTCGGGGTGGGCCTGCTTGCGCGAGAGGCTCGTGTGGCACGCGGCGAGATCGAGCTCGTCGCCGTACGCGAAGCGGCGCTGCCCTTGGCCGGAGCAGGCGTCGACCCACTCGCGTTGGGTGCAGAGGCGCTTGCCGAGGCGCTTGCACACCTCGTTGGCGATGGTGGCCCCCGAGAACACGAAGGGGAGCTCGCACGGGCGATTGGGGAACTCGAAGATGTCGATGCAGACGCCCTCGGTGATCGGGACCATGTGGTCGTGGCCGCAGATCGTCCGTTGCTCGGGGGTTTGCAACACCAGCCCCTCGAGGCCGGCGAGGCACTCGGCGCGCGAGATGCGATGTTTCGAGATTTCGGGGTTGCCTTGGTTCATCGCGCCAAAGCTGCCCACGTCGATGTGTTTGCGCAGGAACGCCTCGTGTTGCGGCGCGAACGGGGGCAAGAGGGCGAAGAGCTGGTCTTGGGTGAGGCTGTGTTGCGGGCGGAGGTCGCTGGGCTCGGTGGGGCCCAAACCGGAGCTGGGGGCGGGACCGGAGCTGGGGGCGGGACCGGAGGCAGGGGTGGGGGGGGCGACGTCGCGGGAGCGGGGGAGCTTGGTCGAGGGGGCTGCCGAAGGGGCTGCGCTCCGAGCGGGGGGCTCCCGGGTGGCGCTCGCGTCTTGACACGAAATCAGCGCATTACTTGCAGAAAGCAGGGCCAGCGCCCAAACCTTAGGGGCGGTGGTCAAGCTGCGGACAGGTCTGGCTCTCGGGGGTGCCGTGGCGGTGGTCATCGGGGTGTTGGCGTGGAGAGCGGCGCCGGCGGCGTGGCCGGCGCCCGAGGCGCAGCTTAGCCAACCTGCGCTGGTGTTCGACAAGACACCGCGCGTGCGGCGCGTTTATCTCGACGCGGGCCACGGCGCCGAGGACAACGTGGGCAACCGCGGCGCGCTCGGACAGCTCGAGCAAGACTTCACCCTGGCCTTGGCGCTCGACGTGGCCGGCGTGCTCACCTCGACCGGACACTACGAGGTGAAGGTGTGCCGCGAGCCGGGCGCCCTCGTCGGATACGCCGAGCGGGTGAGCGAGGCCGACGCGTGGCCGGCCGACGTGTTCGTGAGCCTGCACTCCGACGTGCGGCGGCCCGACGGCACCGGCTATTCGGTGCTGTGGTCGGACGAAGGTCCTCCGGAGCTGATCGAGCGGCGGCTCGGCCTGGCGCGTGCGATGGCGACGTCGCTCGCGCGCCTGGGGCTCCCTGCCTACGACGGCGACGAATACGCGGGCCTGTACGAAGGCGACCCGATGCCTGGGGTGTTCGTGGATCGGCACGCTCCGCATCAGCGGATCTTCGTGCTCCGAAAGCCGGCGATGCCCTCCATCATCGTCGAGACGCACAACGCCAAGAGCGTGTCGGAGGCGAGACGCTGGGACGAGCCAGCGGTGCGCGACGCCTTCGGGCGTGCCCTCGCCCTCGCGCTCGCTGCGCTGTGAAGCCGGAGCCGTCGTGGGGTTTGCGGGTGGCAGGCCGTGCGAGAGACGAAGTGGCGACGGCCAGGGCCCCGTGATAGGTCGGAGTCGCCCTCGTCCCATGGCCAAGAAGCGCCCCACCTCCGAGCCGGAAGCTGTGACCGAAGCGTCGGCCGCGACGGCTGACGCGCGGCGCGCCGGCGAGGGCTCCGACAGGGCGGACACGGATGAAGCCGGCGGCGATCCCAACGGCGACCCCGACGAGGGGGATCTCGACGCGGGCGGCGTTGACGACGAGGACGCGCCGATCCGTGAGGCCGAAGCGAGCGGCGAGGACGACGAGGTCGCGCCGACCCGCGAGGCCGAAGCGAGCGACGAGGCGAGCGGCGGAGAGGACGCGGGGACGAGCCGCGTCCAAGCGAGCGAGCACGGGACGTCGCGAGGCAGCGCACCCGCGGTGGTTGCTGGCGGGTCGTGGCCGAAGAAGGCGGTGGAGTGGCTGACGAGGAGCGAGGCGCTGCGCGAGGCGACCGCCGCACAGCCGACCACCGCGGGCGCCGTGTTGCGCGCGCGGGCTTCGGCGGCCAAGGAGCTCGCCGAGCGCGCGGCGGCTCCCGACGAGCCCCTACGGCGCGGCTCGGGTGACGCGGTCGCGATCGATCTGTATCGGCAGGCCATCTACTGGCTCCTCGTGTCGAGCCAGGCTGGCCCCCCCGCGAGCGACCCTCCGGAGGCGTGGGGGCGCGCCGATCGGGGAGCGCTGCGCGCGGTGGCGGAGAGCGAGGAGGAGCTCGAGGCCGTCGCTCACCTCGTGCGCCTCGAGTCGTTCATCGCCACCGCAGCGCTCGAGGACGCGGCGGCCGCGCGCGCCCGGCTCGCTCGCTTCGTGGGCCGACTGTTCGAGCAGCACGACGTGGAGGGCACGCGTGTGGCGCGGCTCCAAGTGCAGCGGTTCTTCCGCCTCGGGGTGCTCGCGGCGCTCCTGGGCACGGGCGCGTGGTTTGGCTGGCAAGCGCTCAGCCGTCCCGATCTCGCCGACGATCTCGCCCGAGGCGCGCCCTTTACGACGAGCTCGAAGTTGTCGCGTTGCACCCTCACCGACGGCACCTGCCGCGGCAAGAAGGTGAGCATCTTCTTTCACACCAACCAAGAGAAGCAGCCGTGGGTGCAGTACGACCTCGGCGCGCCGAAGGAGATCTCGGCGGTGGAGATCGTCAACCGCTCGGATTGCTGCCAAAATCGAGCGGTGCCGCTGGTGGTGGAGGTGAGCGACGATCGGAAGAGCTGGCGGCAAGTAGCCAAGCAGACCAAGCCCTTCGGCGTGCTGCTCTTGCCGGTGGAGCGCGCGACGGGCCGCTTCGTGCGCTTCCGCGCCGAGAGCACCACCACGCTCCACTTCGAGCGTGTGTCGATCTTCCCGTGACCCGCTCGAGCGTCGCGCTCGCGGTGCGTGCGTCGGCGCGGACCGCTCACCGCTCCCCGTCGTCGTCGGGCGTGTCCTCGTCCTCGTCCTCGTCGTCTTCGAGCGGGGAGGGTTGCGCTCTCGAGGCGGGGTCTGGCTTTTTTCCACCCTTGGCTTTGGGGCTGGGCTCGTCGCCGCCGGGATCGGGGCGCTCGGCTTCTTCGCCGTCGTCGCCTTCGCGGGCGCGGTCGTCTTCGTCGGCGCCGTCGTCTTCGTCGGCCGTACGCGCGGGTTTACGCAACCAGAAGTGATACTCGGGAAGCTCTCGTTTCGCCTTCACCTTGGTGACCCGCACGAAGCCGCCGGAGAGCCCGGGATCGGCCTTCCGCGCGCACGCTTTGTCGATCACCACCACCTCCGCCTTGGGCAGGTACATCCAAGCCGCGTCGACGGACTGGGCCGGCGTCCGCGGCGGGGGGAGGGAGAGGGCGCGAGGACCGTAACGTGAGGTCGCGAGATCGGGCATCTCGTAGAGGCCGCTCGCGTAGCCGCGCTTGCCACACGCGATCACCAACACCGGCACCACCGCGTCGGCGCCTTCGGGGCGACGGATGGGCATCTTCGCGAAGGCCCAGCCGCTCACCGGCGTGATGTCTTCCCCGTAGCGGTTGGCGAAGAGGTGGAACATCGCCTCTCCAGCCACGGAGTCGCTGCGCGGCGAGTCGGACCGATCCCACGCGAGGTGGGTGGCGCCGAGCGCGACGAGCTGGTCGTACACGCCGGCCGGCGTATGCACCCCGTAGTCGAGGCCAAACTGCCACGGGCGGGCGTCGTGGATGATCTCCGCCGAGAAACCCACGGTCATGAGGTGATCGTGCACCACCACACGTGCGCGGTCGGGGAGCTGGTCGCCGATCTTGCGGAACGTGGAGCGGTTGATCGCGTAGCGCTCGTCGTATTTCTCGGCGTGGCCGGCAGCGAGCAGATCGAGCACGTCTTTCTGCGGCGAGCCGGTCATCGAGTGTGTGTTGAAGAAGTAGACGTCGCCTCCCCACACCACCTGATAGAGCACCAAGGCGCCGGCGGAGAGCCGCGCGAGCGCGGAGCGGGTGCGCCAGATCTCGAGGAGCACCGCCGCCACCACCGCCGCCATGAGCGGCGCGAGCGCTTGCAGGTAGCGGTCTTGGTGGTTCACCCAGTACCAGGCCACGAGGCCCACCTGCACCGAGAGCACCACCCCGAGCGCGCGGCGGCGACGCTGGAGAAACACCACCCCAGGCAGGAGCAGCGTGTAGAGCGAGCCGAACACTGGCTTTTCACCGTGAAACCGCGGCCAGTCGTTGGGCTCGAACGAGAACTTCACCGACGCCTCGAGGGAGTCGAGCAAACCCGAGAGATCGTGGGTGGCGGCCCACAGGCCGGTGGAGAATCCGTGTTGGTAGAGCTCGGCCGCGTCTTGTGACCACGGTCGCGGCGAGGTGAAGCGGTGGAGGAGCGGGTAGGCCGGATCGCCGTAGTGCACGAGGTTCTTCAGCCAGTGGGGAGCGCCCACCAAGAGCCCCACGCCCACCAGCGCGGCCGGGCCGCGGAGCCAGCCGAGCTCGAGGCGGCCCGTGCGCGCGCGCTCCCGAAACGCGGCCACGGCGAGGAGCACCACGCGCAGCGTGAGGGCCACCGTCAGCGACGGCAGGAGCATGATGGCCAGGGTGTACTTGGTCATGGTGGCGCCAGCGATGAGCGCGCCGAGCAGGGCCGAGCTCCGGGTGTCGAGCCGGGGCCAGGTCCGGAGGAGCGCGAGGAAGATGGCGGGCCCATACATCGCGGAGAGGTGATCGGCGCCGCCCGACAAGCTCGAGTCGTAGAGGAGCACGCCAGGAAACAGAAACCGCGCCACCCACACCACGCGCACGTCGGCGTGAGGCACCAGGCGCCGCACCAAGGCGCCGATGCCGAGGAAGGTGGTGCCGAGGAACACCACCATCTCCAGGTGCTGGCAGAGCACCATGTGGTCGTAGAGGTCACCACGCGGGACGAGGAACGCCCAGGTGTAGAGCATGCTCCCGAGGTGGGGTGCCCCCGCGAAGATCCACCCCTCCGGGAACCGACGCAGGCCGCCAGCGGCCGCGTAGTCTTCGGCGATCCCGAGGTGCATCCAGCGGGCGTCGTAGGCGACGTTGTCGGGCGACAGGAGCGTGAAGTAGATGAACCCGAGGTTGACGACGCCGAACAGGAGGAGCGCCACGTGGCGCGGCCCGAGCGCGGTGTCGAACCAACGGCCCTTGTGGGCAGCGAAGAACGCGATGAGCTTGGGCAGGCCGACGAGCAGCATGAGGGCCGGCGGCACGAAGAAGAACCAGGCGGAGAAGAGCGAGAGCGCGCCGCCGAGGAACATCGCGAGCTCGAACTCGAGCACCCCCACCGCGAAGGCCAACGCGAGCTGCTCGAACGGTGGCAGCTCGCGCCCGAGCACCCACCGCACCGTGACGTGACCGGCGGACACCGCGCTCACGCCAAAGAGCGCGCTCGCCACCCAGTAGGTGGCAAGGCGCCAGAAGTACCAGTGCTCGAGGGGATAGTGCTCTTCGGTGAAGCCACGGAACAGCGAGAGCCCTGCCGCACACAAACAGGCCATGGCGAGAGGCCGAGCGCGCTCACGCCAACGCGACCGATCGATTGCGCTCAACATCCGCTGTGCTCGTGAGGTGACGTGCCGACGTCGTGTCACCCGAGAGCGTGTTTAGCCGAGCCGCGAAGGCCCATCCACCTCGGCGTTCGGCGGAGCTCACTTCTCCCCACGTCCCGCGCCGCCGCCGCACGCGAGGTGCAGCCCTTGGCCGTCGGGACCGCGCTTCCACCGGCGCCGGCGCTGCAGATAGGGCTGCGCCCAGGATCGTGCACCGACGACCCTGCTGCCACGCGCAGCACGAACGGCGTCAGCTGGTGTTGGTGGGTCGCCGGGCCTACCCTCTCGCAGCCATGAAGTCAGCGATACCTGCCCTCGTGCTCGTCGCGTTCGCGTGCGGCCCGGCGCCGGACCATCCCGCCGCCGAGCCCCCGACACCCACCGCCACCGCTACCGCTACCGCCACCGCCGAAGCGCCGGAGCCTTTGCCCGCGATCCCGCCTGTCGACAAGGTGAGAGGTCGCGTGCCGCCGGAGGCGATCCAGCGGGTCGTGCGCGCGCACTTCGGCGCCTACCGCGCGTGCTACGAAGCGGGCTTGGCGCGAAACCCCGAGCTCACCGGGCGTATGACGCTGCGCTTCGTGATCGGCACCGACGGCAAGGTGAGCGACGCCCGGGAGCAGGGAGATGTGCCAGACGGTGGTTTTCCCGACCAGGAGGTGACCGCCTGCGTCCTCGCCGAGGTCGGCAAGCTCACGTTTCCGGCGCCCGCAGGCGTCATCGCGGTCAGCTACCCGATCCGGTTCTCCCCGGGCGACAGCCCGCCGCCGGCCGTCCAGGAGGGCGGTCGCCTCGAGCCTGCGCTCATCCAGAAGCGGGTGCGCGAGAGCTTCGCGAGCTTTCGTGCATGCTACGAGGAGGGCCTGCGCCGACGCGGGGCCAAGCTCCCCGAGCTCGAGGGCAAGGTGACGGTGAAGTTCGTCATCGGCATCGACGGCAAGGTCACCAGCGCCACCGGATCCGGGGATCTCATCGACAAGGAGGTCGAGCGCTGCGTGGCCACGGAGATGCAGAAGCTCGTGTTTCCGAAGCCGAGGGGGGGCTCCGTCACGGTGAGCTATCCGCTCGTCTTTTCGCCAAACTGAACGCTCATCAAGGGCGCAGCGAGCCAACCCGGGCGCACCAGACGAGGCGCCGAGGGACCAGCCGCCTCGGTCGCGTGGGGCGTGTGCACTTCTCCCCACGTCCACTGCTGACGCCGCGCCGGATGTGGAATACCAGGCCGTCGGTGGTGTCGGTGGTGGACGCGGAACAGAACGACGATGGGGCGTGGGGACCTCCGCGACACGGGCGCGAGCAGCGCGGGTGAGCCGATGATCGACTACGCAACACGCGACTGGCTCGCGCTCGTCCTACGCATCCGCGGCACTGTGATCCGGCGGGTGGCCGCGCGTTCGTTCGTATGCGCGCTGCTCGCGGCCACGACGGTCTACTTCAAAGAGAGCCGAGGGATCGATCTTTCGATCCCGGTGGTGGTGCACTCGATCATCGGCGTAGCGCTGGGTCTGCTCCTGGTGTTTCGCACCAACGCGTCGTACGACCGCTACTGGGAAGGCCGCCGGACCATCGGCGACATCGTGAGCCAGTGCCGTGATCTGGGGCGCCAGACGGCTGCCTTCATGGGCAAGGATGCCGCCCGCGTGGAGCAGGTCGGGCGCTTCATCGTGGCCTACTTCGTCACCGTGCGGCGGCGGCTGCGCCACGAACGGGAGCACCCCGAGCTCGTGGCGTTGCTCGGGGAGGACGAGGCGGCGGCGGTGGAGCGGGCCTCGGTGCCGCCGCTCGCGGTGGCGACTCGGCTCAGCCGGCTCCTCGTCGCCGCGGCCGACGACGGCCACTTGAGTGAGCAGCGTCTGTGCAAGCTCGACGCCAACATCACGCAGCTGATCGATCTCTGGAGCGACGCGGAGCGCATCCACGAGACCCCCGTCCCCTTCGCCTACGCCCACCACATCAAGCTCTTCCTCACGCTGTTCTGCTTCACCGTCCCCTTCGCGCTCGCCCAGGTGGCGGCCGTGTACGCGGTGGTGGGCTCGGCGGTGGTCGCCCTCGCGCTCTTCGGAATCGACGAGATCGGCGTCGAGATCGAAGATCCTTTCGGCTACGACGACAACGATCTGCCGCTCGACGCGATCGGCGCTCGCCTCGAGAGCGACGTGCTCTCGGTCACGGCGTCGGTCTCGGGTTGAGCGGTCGACCCCGCGGAGGCGAGGTCCGCTCGCGCGACGGTCGGGGGCGTGCGCCTCGTGCCGCGCGCCTGCGGGCTCGAGTTGCGCTATGGATCACCGCGTGAAGACCGACGACGAGTATCGAGAAGCGCTCACCGACGAACAGTATCGGGTGACGCGTCAGAAGGGCACGGAGCGGGCGTTCACCGGGCGCTACTGGGATCACAAGGAACACGGTCGCTACAAGTGTGTGTGTTGTGGCGAGGTGTTGTTCGTCTCCGACACGAAGTTCGACTCGGGGAGCGGCTGGCCGAGCTTCTACCAGCCGGCCGACGAGGGGGTGATCGGCTACGAGGAAGACTCGAGCTACGGGATGCGCCGCGTGGAGGTGACCTGCAAGCGCTGTGACGCGCACCTCGGCCACGTCTTCGACGACGGCCCCGGCCCCACCGGGAAGCGCTACTGCATCAACTCCGCGTCGCTCGACTTCGAGAAGACCGACGACGGGGCTTGAGGCCGCCTGAGGCGGCCACCACCTGCGCGCAGCCGCTCGAGCCCGCTCCGCTCGGTGCGGAGGTGGGTGGTCAGTCTTGGTGGAGGAGGCGGCCGGCGAGGAGCTGCTCGGCTTCGGCGCGGGCGATCCAGTAGGCGCCGAGGGCCTCGATGTGGGCGCGTTGAGCCTCGAGCTGACGGCGCTTGGAGTGGAGGAGCTCGAACACCGAGTGGGACATGGCGTTGTGCTGGAGCTGCATCTCGGCGAACGCCGTGTCTTTGAGCGGGAGGAGCACGTCTTTGTACAGGCGCGCGCGACCGCGGGCGGCACGGAGGCGCGCGGCGGCCATGCGGGCGGCGGCGCGGATCTTCAGGGCCACCGTCGCGTGCCGACTCTTCTCGCGGCGCATCATCGCCTCGGCCGAGGCCCGCGGGCCCTGGCCTTGGTTGAAGAGGGGCACCTCGAGCGCGAACTCGGGCCCGATCTCCCAACCCTCCTCTTCGCGCTGCACCTCGATGCCCGCCCCGAGGTTTGGGAGCCAGCTCTCGGCGGTGGCCAGATCGGAGCGATGCCCGGCCGCGGCGTGGCGATGTTCGGCGATGCGGAGATCGACGCTCTCTTGGAGGGCGCGACGCTCGAGATCGGCGATGTCGAGCTCTGCCTCCGGGAGGGACGCGACCCCTGGCACGATCGACCACTTCGTCTTCGCACCCCACAGGCCCATGCGCTCGCCGAGGCGCTCGCGAGCCAGCGAGACACGCAGCTCCGCGGCCGCGATCTCGACGCGCGCCTCTTCGTAGTGCGCCTCCTCGGTGACGGCGTCGAGATCGGTGATGTTGCCCACCTCCTGCTGCTGTTTCGCGGTCTCCCAAGCCGCCCGGGCGGCGGCGAGCTCGGTGCGATGCAGCGCGAGCACCTGCTCGGCGGTCTGGAGCTCGATGAAGGCGCGCCGCACCGACAACACGAGATCGAGGGCTCTGCCCCCCACCTCGAGCGTTCGCGCCTCGAGCTCACTCTCTGCCGCGCCCCGCCGCATCGACATAAAGAAGAGCTTGGACAGCGTGAACATCACCTCGATGTCGAACTGCGGATCGCGGCCGGAGAGGAAGTGAACGCCGGTTTGCACGCGGGGGTTGGGGAGCGCGAGCGCGGTCTGAAGATCGCCGGCCGCGATGCCGAGCTCCTCGAAGGCCTCTTGAAGCGAGGGGTGGTTGAGGAGCGCCACCGCGGCCGCGGTGCGTTCGGTGAGCGGTTTGTCGAGGAGCTTGCCGATGTCGGGCCGCTCGTCGTCCATCGCGTGCCAGCGAACGTCGGCCTGCAGGCGATCCTGCACGAGGGTGCGCACGTCGTCGTAGCCGGCCGAGCGGGAGATACAGCCGGTGACCGTCCCCGCGACGAGGGTGAGCGCGGCGAGCGAGCGGAGCCTCATGACACACCCCCGTGGAGGTGCGCGCCCTCTTGAAGGTGAGCGCCGCCGTGGCCGTCGTGAGCTCCCTCGTCGTCCTGAGCGCCGTCGTCGTGAGCGCCGTCGTCGTGAGCGCCGTCGCCCTGACCGCCGTCGTGGCGGTCGTGTTCGTCGGGGCCGCCCTGGCTCGGTTCGTGCGCGTCGCCGTTCGGGCCATTGTCGGGATCGGGAGTGGGAGCCGGCATCGGGTGGCCGTGATGGTGATGGTGGGCGCCGGGATCGGCGGGCGCGAGGTGGCGCGCCGGATCGTAGTCGGCGCCGTAAGCCTCGGGCTCACCAGGGAGGGGCCGGGTCTCCGCGTCGGGCCGCGCCGGATGCTCGGCGTCGACGGCGAGCGCGGCCTGTGTGCACGCGACGAGGCCGAGCGACGACACGAGCGCGAGCACCCGCTGGAGGTGGTGTGAGGCGCGGCGCGCAGGCGCGCGGCGCTGGCGGTTAGAGCTTGATCCCATCGCGGGCGATCTCCTCGGTGGTGGCGACCGTGGCCTGGGTGCCCGGAGGGTTCGTGTACCAGCCAGGATCCTTGTAGCTCTTGAGGTTGTCCCGCACCTTGAGGATGGTGAACATCCCGCCCATGGTGATGTAGTCGTGAGGACCGCGCGCCCCCTTCATGGGGATGCTGTTCTTCGGGACGGCGAGGCCGCCCTCGACGTGTTTGGGGTGCTCGCCCATGCCGTCGTGGCCCATGGTCATGTGGCCGTCGATGAGCTGGCCGGTGCGCGCGTCGAGCTCGCCCGGCTTCTTGATGCCGACCATGTTGGGGATGCCGTGACCCATTTGGTTCATCACGTGGTGGGTCATGTGGCAGTGCATCGCCCAGTCGCCGGGTGCGTCGGCGATGAGCTCGACGTCGCGCGTGGAGCCGACCGGCACGAGCACGGTGGTCTCCGGCTGCTGCGCCACCACCGGCAACGAGCCGCCGTCGGTGGCCACGAGCTTGAAGTAGTGGCCGTGGAGGTGCACCGGGTGGTGGTCCATCGCGCTCAGGTTGCCGAAGCGGATGCGCACCCGATCCCCGGTCTTGCACACGAGGGGCGTGGTCCCCGGGTACGCCTTCGCGTTCATGGTGAGGACGTTGAAGTCGGCCATCGCGTTGGGATCGGGGCGGCCGGTCCCCGGCTTGATGAGCCACTCGCTGAGCATGATCACGAAGTCGCGATCCACGCGGTAGCCGGCGGTGGGCTTGCGCGGGTGCACGACGATCATGCCCATGAGACCCATCGCCATCTGGGTCATCTCGTCGTGGTGCGAGTGGTACATGAACGTGCCGTGCTGCCGAAACGTCCACTCGTACTTGAAGGTCTCGCCCTTCTGGATGCTGCGCTGATTGAGCCCGCCCACGCCGTCCATCCCGCTCGGGAGGAAGATGCCGTGCCAGTGCACGGTGGTGGGAGCGGGCAGTTTGTTGGTGACGTAGACCCTCACCCGGTCGCCCTCGACGGCCTCGAGGGTGGGCCCATGCACCCGCCCGTTGTAGCCCCAGCAGTTGGCCTTCAAGCCGGGGGCGAACTCGTGCTTCACCTCCTCGGCGGTGAGGTGGAAAATCTTCACGCCGTCCACCACCTTGAACGGCAAGGTGGCGCCACCGGGGGTAACGGTGGGCACATAGTCTTTGTTCGGCTCACCGGGCGGCTGCGGGCCGCCGGTGCCGCTGTACGACTTCTCCCAGCCGCTGCCACGGGTGTCGGCCTGCGAGGCCTCTGCGCGTGAGGCGCGGAGCATCGCGGCGCCGCTGGCGAGCGCTGCACCCGCGCCCAGGATCTCTCGTCGGCTTACCATAGGACTCCCTTAATGCTGGCCTCGAGCGGTGCCAATGCACAAGTACGACAAATTTCAATGCGACAAGTTGTCGCATGGAGCGAACCGACGCGGAGCGATGCGGAGCATCCGTCCTCGCTCGGCAGCGGCGTCGGTCGCCGGTTGGGGTGGAGCTCGTTCCACACGTGCAAGCAGACGGACGCTCGGCCCCGCTCTTACACCGAAAATGTGGGGGGCAAGCCCCGGGGGCGGCCCGGGTCAGTTCTGCGCCAGGGCGAACCAGGCGCAGGCGGCGGTGAGGAGCACTGCAGAGAGCACCACGAAGCGTGTTGTCCAGGTGTGTCGCATCAGACCATCTCGAAGCGCTCGCTGTGGATGTGCTCGGTGGGGATGCCCGCTCGCGCGAGGAGCTCCTCGGTGGTGTCCATCATCACGGTGGGGCCGCAGATGAAACACTGGAAGCGCTCGAAGCGCGGCGGGAGGTGGCGGCCAAGGATCTCGGCGTTGAGGTAGCCACGCTCGCCCTGCCAGTCGTCGGGGGGGTGCTCGAGCACGTGTACCACCTCGAGCGTGAGCTCCTCTTTGAGCTGCTCGAGCTCTTCGCGGAAGGTGATGCTCTCCCAGCTCTTGCTGCCATAGATGAGCACGCACGGCCGGCGGTCGTGTCGGTCGCGCAGGGTGCGGAGCATCGACATGAGCGGCGTGATGCCGACGCCGCCGCCGATGAAGAGGAAGCCGTAGCCTTCGTGCTCGTCGGGCGTGAACGAGCCGTAGGGACCGTCGATGTAGGCGCGCGCGCCGAGCTCGGTGTGGGGGACTTGGCGCGTGAAGTCGCCCCGCTGCTTGATGGTGATGCAGAGCCGCTCGCCGTCCTCGGCGCTGCCCGAGAAGGAGAACGGATGTTGGCTGATCGAGAACGGCGACTGCTCGATCTGGAGCCAGCCGAACTGCCCGGGGAGGAAACGCAGGCCGTCGTGACCCACCGGGGCCAGCACCACCGTGGTGGCGTCGCCGCGCTCGGGAACGACCGCCTCCACACGAAAGGGCCGCCGGCGCACCAAGAGCGGGCGGAACAGGCGCATCCACAAGAGGTCGCCGACTACGAAAGCAGCCAGGATGCCCCACAGCACACGCTGGCCCGTGGTGGCCGCGTAGTAGCCCACGCCGGCCATGTGGCCCAGGCCGAGACCGACCACCAGCGTGGCCAGCAGTCCATGCAGCAGCTGCCACGCTTCGTAGCGAAGCCGCAGTCGCTCTCGCCAAACCGAGGTGACGATGAGGAGGGCGAGCGCCACGACGCAGCCGACGGCGAAGCGCGCGCGGTTCGGCGCGGTGGGAACGTGGAGCAACCGGAGCTTCCGCGGGTCGTTGAGAAATACGAGCGCGGGGTGGACGAGCGCAAAGGCCAGGGCGACGTAGCTGATTTGGCGGTGATACTGGATGAGCGCGTCCATGCCGAACGGCGCCGACACGCGCTGCAACCGCGCGACGAGCCCGAACTGGAGCACCATCACGCTCAGGGCGACGAAGCCGAGGGCCACCGACAGATCGGTGACGAAGCCTTGTCCGGGGCGCGGTGTGCCGAGGCGCGCCACGAGGAGCGGAGCGAGCACCACGAAGGCGTACACGCACACCCAGAACACCCCGCGCAGCGCGTGCAGCATCGAGGGCAGACGCTATCCACGACGACCCGGCGTGGCAACGAGCGCGCGTTGGCGGCCACCAAACCCGTCGGGTCCAAGGTTCGAGGCGGCGTGGCGCGAGGTTCCATCGCTTCGACGCTCGGCGGCTGGCGAGCGGGGGCGGGTGGTGGTAACGCCTCGGCGCGATGCATGACACGAGGTTGACCCCGGGGCCACGGCTGCGCTTCGCGAGCCAGCGCGGCGAGCATGTTCGCCGTTTCGCGGAGCGGGCGCGATGATCGCCGGGGGCTGCTTCTGCGGGCGCGTCCGCTATCGGGTGACGGCGCCGCTCTCGGCGGCGAGGAGCTGTCACTGCTCACGTTGTCGCAAGGCGTTCAGCGGGGCGGGCTCGGCCTACGCGGAGGTGAGCCCGGGCTCGTTCACGTGGGTGAAGGGCGAGGAGGAGGTGGCGTCGTTCACCTCAAGTGAAGGAGCGGGCCTCTGCTTTTGCCGCATCTGCGGCACGACCCTTTGCGGCACGATGGGCGGGTGCGTCCACGGGGTGACGCTCGGGAGCGTCGACGGCGATCCGGGGGTGCAGATCGGCATGCACATCTTTGTCGGCTCGAAAGCACCGTGGGATCACATCGGCGGGACGGCACCGCAGTTTGACACCGTCCCCGAGTGAGGGTGCGAGCCTGGGAGCGGCGTGCTCGGATCGCAGTGGGGGGCGTGGTGGGCCTGCAGCGCCGTGTTGGGCCGCGTCAGTCTTCTTCCGTCGTCGGCACGGCGAGCGTGAACCTCTTGTCGCCGAAGGTTGCAACGAGTTCGAGTTCGCCACCGAGGGAGGCAACGTAACGGCGGAGCGTGCCAACTTGACAGTCGTCGAAACTGTCACGTGCCTCCAGTCGCGAGATGTCACCCTGATCCATGCGCGACGACTCGGCAACTTCGGTCTGTTTCAAACCAGCGCCCTCGCGGAGACCCCGCAGGGTCATGCGAACTCCCTTCCGCGCGCGTAGTCCTCGACCCAGAATCCGAACCTGAGTCGTTTCCTCCTTCTTCCGTTTTCTCGCGTGGCTCATGCTCGATCACCGCCTTCGTAGACTTCGCGTTCTCCCCTAGTGGCCTTGCGCGCGCTGATAACGCGATCCCGTGTGCCGCGTTCCACATGGACCACGCACAGGATCCGCTCGCGCAGTGACGTGCCGATCACGACCAGCCGTCCGGTACCGGAGCCATCGTCCAGATAAAGCGCAAGTGGATCCGCGAAGACCGTCGCTGCCTCGAAGAACGACACGCCGTGCTGCTCGATGTTTGCGACAGCCTTGTCGGCATCCCACTCGGAATCGCCTTCGATGACCCGCGGCACGCCATGACGTTATATGGTTCACATCCCATATGACGTCAAGTGCTCATGCTGGTGGTCTCGTTCGCCACGCGTGACGGAGCGGGCCTCTGCTCCTGCCGCAACTGCGGCACGACCCTCTGCGGCACGATGGGCGGGCGGGTCCACGGCGTGACGCTCGGGAGCGTCGACGGCGATCCGGGGGTGCAGATCGGCATGCACATCTTTGTCGGCTCGAAAGCACCGTGGGATCACATCGGCGGCACGGCGCCGCAGTTGACACCGTCCCCGAGTGAGGGTGCGAGCCGGTGCGGGGCGTGCTCGGATCGCAGTGGGCTCAAGCGCGCGCCTCTGCGCGCCGCGACAACACGAGATCGAGCCTCCCCCCTTCCTCGAGCGCTCACTCCACAGCTCCGGCTCGGATGAGCTCGCCGGTGCCTGTGCCTATCCCCGCATCAGGATGCGGTCGCTTGCCCAAGGGCCTCGAGGGTCATCGGCTGGGCTCCCCGGTTTCCATGCGACGCCGACCGCCTGCAGGCCGGCGTGGGCCAGCGCCGGCCGGCGGGTGACGAAGTCGTCGCACGCGATCGCCGCGCGGGTGATCTCGCGGATTCCAGGCAGGTACCGGAACAGCCGGTTGAACACGAGCACGTCGCTGTTCATGAACAAGCAGAAGCCGAAGAAGCCGTAGGTATTCCACCGCTCGAGCCGGAGCCCAGCCGCGGCCATGTCGGCCTCCGTCGACGCGCGCCGGAGTGGCGCCTCCGTGGCAGCGTCGAGCAGCGGCGAGACGCGGTAGATGACCGCGCGGATCCAGCGCCACAGGAAGAGGTCGTCGACCGGCTCACGCCAGGTGAAGCGCCCGCCGGGCCGCAGGATGCGGCGGACCTCCGAGAAGAGCCCACGGCGGTCCATGACGTGGTGGATGCCGCCCAGCATGACGACGCTGTCGACGCTCGCGTCGGCGAGCGGCAGGTTCGTCGCGTTGCCCTGGACGAAGGCGGCGTCGAGGTTGCGGGCCTGGGCCACGGCTGCGTTCAGCATGGCCTCGGAGATGTCGACGCCGATCGCTCGATCGTAGCGGCCGGCCAGCTGATGGATCGCCTCGCCACGGCCGCAGCAGATCTCGGCCATCACGCCGAGTTTCTGGCCCGCAAGCGCCTCGTCGAGGGCGCTATCGAGGTAAGCGGTGTAGACCTGCGTGTGCGGGTAGCTGAGGTTCTCGATGTAGGCGCCGGCGATGGTGTCGTAGTGGGCCTGCTGCGTCGCGGCATCTGCTGTGAGCCCGGTGGTCGCGAACAGCGGAACGCCGGCAGCGTTGATCCTGTAGCGCTCGCCGCCGTCGTCAGCGACGAGCGCACCGTCCTCCTCGACGAGCGGACGGCCGCTCACCGGGCAGCGAAGCTGGGCTAGGATTTCGGGGGCGAGGGCCACGGGTGAGATGCGTTCTCTAGCGCGGGTCGACGTCGAGCGCCAGCCACGGGTGGGCCGGCGAAACGTGAGCGAAGGCGGCGATACTTGCGTATGCGTAAGCCTGTGCCGACGCGAGTCCGCCGAATCCCATCCCCCTTGCGCCTGCAGGTCGTCAAGTCACGACCTTCCAGGGTCGCATGGAGCCGCGCCCACGTGGTTGGCATCCTTTCATGGAGGCTCGGTCGCGACGGTCGCGTTGGGGTCCTCGAAGAAACACTCCACGCTGAACGTGCCTCCCTCGCGATGGTCCCCTCCGCGACAGCCCATGCGTCCCTCCCAGGCGTGCTCGCCCATGACGAGTTGCTCCTGGAAGCTGCTCAGCCCACTTGCGTCCGCCAGGCTCAACTCCGCGCGACACACCGTTGCGCGGCACTCCAACGTGACGGTCGAGGACCCCTTGGGCAGAGCAAAGTCGAGCGTATCCTGAAGCTCTTGGCTTGCTCCACGAGTCCACGGGCTTGCTCGAGCGTCGCTTTCCCAAGCTTCCGCCGGAGACGGCAGCTCCGCTTCACTCGGCTCGCCCTCGAGATCAACATGAGTTCCCGCGGGCTTCGGTCCCTCCTCACTGGCCTCGATGGAGCGCGATACGTCCGGTTCGGGAGGTCGCCGCTGCGGTCGCAACACACCCTCCACCATTGTCGGGGCAGCGGCTGCTGCCACGGTTTCGTGGGTCGGCGCTGGGCGTTGGATGGTCCAGATTCCCAGCGTGAGCGCGATTGCCCCAACCGTTACGATTGCTACCCCTCCGATAGCGTTGGTATGCGTCACGCTCAGCCTACAACGCGTAGCTTACGCCGTATACCTTGTTGAGGCCGCCGATATAACACGCGACGACATAGGTGTCGCCTGCCGCCATCGTCGTCGAGCCCATGGCGAGGCTGTTGTTTCCGTTATAGAAGGTTTGCCAGCTGCCCGCCCATTGGAGAACACCGTGGCTGTTGAACCTCGTTCCGCGGCACCTCGACACATCGGTGGGTGCGAACAGTTGTTGGAATGCGTAGACCGTGGGGTTCTTCGACCCCGTGGTATCCATGGTGAGAGGGATGTACCAGCCCGGAACAGCTGCAGCGCCGTCGTTGCAATCGTTGGAGACTTGGGCGTTCGCAAAGGACAGGCAGTTGTCGGGGTCGCTGAAGAGCACGCCTAGCCCGGCGCGAGCGGTGCCCGCGTCGGCCGATTCGGCACGTGTTCCGAGAGCCATCGCAAGAAGAATTCCAATCGAGGCAGCTTGTCTGATTCTTCGCATGGGTAACCTTTCGTGGATAGTTCTCCGGGGCGCTGCGCCCAGGCGTACTTCCAATGCTTAGAGCACCTCCCACGCGCTGAATCTGCGTGGGAAAGTTCACCCTATTCGTTTTTTTTTTTTTTTCAATGCCTCAGCTAGTTGGTTGAGCTCAAGGGCTCATGTGGGCGCCTTTAGGCGGCGGCGGTGCCACCAGAGTGCGAGGCCGATGGCGAGCCACAGCTCGAGGAGGACGGGGATGGTGGTCGTGCGGTAGTGGACGATGGGAGGGAGGCGTTTTTCGGCGGCGTCGTCGCTCGGAGCGAACCAGAGCTCGTCGGTGCCGGGGCGCGGCGACCGCTGATCGAGGAAGGTGTGGAGCCAGGGCTCGTCGGTGCCGGCGGCGGTGCCGGCGGGGAGCGTGCCCTCGAAGGGGGCGGCGTGCAGGAGCTCGGCGTGCCAGTCGGCGGTGCCGAGGAGCCCGGCGAGGCGGCGGTCGCCGACGACGAAGAGGCGGAGGGTGCGGCCGCGCCCGGTGTCGCGCTGCTGATCGAGGGGCTCGCGATAAGGATAGAACGGCCGGTCGGTGGCGAAGCTCATGCGCAGCGCGGCGGTGTCGAGGCCGTTCGGGGCAGAGTCGCCGCTCTCGCTCGGGGCGAGCTTGAACGCGGTGATCACCCAGCCGTTCTCGACGTAGCGCCGCAGCCACTCGCGGAGGGCGTCGCGATAGGCGTAGCCGTGATCGCTCAGCCACTTCGCGAGCGCGTCGGTGTCGGTGGCCTTGAGGATGGCGGCGTCGAGACCGGCTACCTGTTGTCGCCCGAGCACCGCGACCGCCGCCGGAGCCGCGGCGATCGACGCCTCCACGCCGGCCGACTTGTCGGCGCCTCGGGTGAGCGAGAACCCCGCCGCGAGCAGGCTCCACATCACCTCGTAGCGCTGTTGGGTGACCTCGCGCGGCCGAATGGCGGCGGTGAGCGCGTCGAACACGCCGTCGTCGGCCTCGGCGAGGGTGGGCTGGGTAGGCGTGGGGACGAGGAAGCCGAAGCCCTCCTTGCTCAACGCGTCCTTCGTGCGAAAGCTCCCTCGGCGGATGAAGTGTTCGGTCTTCGTCGCGCCGTCCCACACGATGAGCGCGTCCTCGCCGGCGATGTCCACCTCCACGCCCTGAGGGGGCGCCGGCGCGCAGGCGAGGGTGGCGAGGAGCACGAGCAACGGACGGAGCGGACGCGCCTTCATGCGACCACTCTACCCCAGCGCGGCTCGCTGGGACTCACGCCGAACCGGGAGGCGCGGAGGCGCGATCTCCGAGGTTCCCGGTGGAGCTCAGGAACCGAAGCGGATGCGGTGGATCTCGCGGAGGGCGTTGCGGAGCACGTCGGCAGGCTCGTTGCCGGTGGAGGCGGCGAGCTCGCGGAGGCGCTGGGCGTCGGCAGGCTCGAGGGGTACCTCCACCACGACGCCCGAGGCCGGCTGGCTGCTGACGGGCGCGGGCACGCTGAACCCCGGCGTCGAGGCTGCGCGCTCACGGTTCGGGAGCCACTGGGTGCCGCGATCGCTCCGCGGCGGAGCGAGGGGGACAGGGCTCGTGAGCTGGCCCCGTGGGGAGTAGGGCGCGTCGATCGGCTCGGTGACCTTGGACGGCGCGTGCGTGGAGGTCGCCGCTTCGACGGCCACGTGATTGGCCCACTTCTCGCGCGCCTTGAGCGCCTCCGCCTCCACCCACACCTGATCCCAGCTCGGCTTGTGGGTGGGCGTGCCCATCGCCACCAACACGCGGATGGGAGCGCGGGCGTCGCCCTCGAGGGGCACCTGGGCCCGCCACGTGACGGTGAGGACGAACCGGTTGGTGTCGATCCAGAGCGTGTCGCCTTTCATCGCGACGCGGTGCGCTTCGTCGGCGCGCTGCATGTAGACGCACGGGTAGAAACCCGGGAGCTTCACGTCGAGCTGCGGCTCGTCGGGGTGCAGGTGCTCGAGGTGGATCGTCTCGTCGGGACGGATCTCGTCGAGCTGCTGATCGGCAGGGCCCACGTTGAAGAAGGCCCACTGGAAGTCGGCTGGAAGATCGCGGGCGAGTGGGTCGTCGCTCCACAACCAGTCGATGCTCTGACCGCCGAGAAACTGGCTGCGGCTCGGCCAGCCCGGGGGGATGGGGCCGAACGCACAGGGGACGAGACGTGCCCCAGGCCCGGTGAGCACCGTGCCCGGGGCCTGGAGGTTCGGCAGCTTCACCCGCCCCCGAGAGTCGGGCCGCCCCTCGAGCCCGACGCCCACCGGGTTGACGGTCTTCGGACCGCCGTAGGCGCGCTCGTAGCCGATGCCCATCTTGCTGAAGAACTTGTCGTCCTTGATGCTGCCGTTCGGCAGCATGACGCGATCCGCGTGCACCTCCACCCGCTTGTCGACGGTGCCCACCTTCACGCGGGCCACCACCACGCGCGCGAGCTCACGCGGCAACGAGTAGGCCCGACCCACCACGGTGACGTCGGCGCGCGGCTTGAACGGCGCGAGATCGGAGGCGGAGTGCAGACCCTTCTGCGGGTTGTTCTCGGCGTGGAGATCGCGCTCGTTGACGTCGTCTTGCAGATCGACGAGCTGGGCCACCCCGGGGGCGAGCTTGTAGGTGGCCTTGCAGATGATGGTGAGCACCGGGGCGCTGCGCGCCGGTCGCCACTGTAGCGTCCTCGCCTTCAGGAGGCTGAGCTCCATCACCTCGACCGGGGCGCCAGGCATCGGGCCATTGTACGTCGAGCCGGTCCCCGCGCCCCTTTTTCTCGCCAGGCTCAGGGCCGTCGGGGCTTGGAGGTTCAGGCGGCGGCGGCGTCGGCGTCGTAGGCGAGGTTGGGGCGGAGCCAGCGCTCCACCTCGGCGAGGGGGAGCCCCTTGCGCGCCGCGTACTCCTGCGCCTGGTCGCGGGCGATGCGCCCGATGCTGAAGTAGCGCGCCTCGGGATGGCCGAAGTACACGCCGCTCACGCTCGCGGCCGGCATCATCGCGTAGCTCTCGGTGAGCTCGATGCCCACCTCGCTCGGCTCGAGCAGGGAGAACAGCTTGCCCTTCTCGGTGTGATCGGGGCAGGCGGGGTAGCCGAAGGCGGGGCGGATGCCGCGGTAGCGCTCCGCGATCAGATCGTCGTTGCCCAGGCGCTCGTCGAGTCCGTAGCCCCAGTCGCGGCGTGCTCGAGCGTGCAACAGCTCGGCGAAGGCCTCCGCGAGGCGGTCGGCGAGGGCCTTGACCATGATGGAGTTGTAGTCGTCGTGGGTGCGCTCGTAGCGCCCCGCGAGCTCACTGCAGCCGATGCCGGCGGTGACCGCGAACGCGCCGATGTGGTCGTGGAGGCCGGAGCCGACGGGAGCGATGAAGTCGGCGAGCGAGCGGCAGTAGCCATCGCGGCCTTCGCGGGGCTGCTGGCGCAGCATATTGAAGCGGAAGCGCTCCTCGCGGCGGCTCTCGTCGAACACGATGATGTCCTCGCCGTCGCTCGCTGCCGGCCAGAAGCCATACACCGCGTTCGCCTTCAGGAGCCCCTTGTTGATGATCTCGTCGAGGAGCTGGTTGGCGTTGTCGTAGAGCTCGCGCGCCGCCGGGCCATACTCGGGGCTGTCGAGGATGTGGGGGAACTTGCCGCGGAGCTCCCACGCCGTGAAGAAGAACGTCCAGTCGATGTACTTGCGGATCTCGTCGAGCGAGTGGTCGGTGAGCACGCGCCGCCCTAGAAAGCTCGGAGTGGCGATATCGGCCTCGGTGAACCGCACCGGAGGCTTGCGCTCTTTGGCCGCGTCGAAGGTAACCGGCGGGTGCTGGGGCTTGTGGCTGTAGATCTCGCGCAGGCGCTCTTGTTCCCGCCGGTTGTCGGCGTCGAGGGTGCGCTTCGCCAGCGGATCGAGGAGCGAGCTCACCACGCCCACCGCGCGCGAGGCGTCGTTCACGTGCACGGTGCTGCCGCTGTACTTCGCGGCCACGCGCACCGCGGTGTGCTGGCGGCTGGTGGTGGCGCCACCGATGAGCAGCGGCAGCGACATGCCTTGGCGCTCCATCTCGGCGGCCACGTTCACCATCTCGTCGAGGCTGGGGGTGATGAGGCCGCTGAGGCCGATGATGTCGGCCTTCTGATCGATCGCCGTCTGCAGGATGCGCTGAGAGGGCACCATCACGCCGAGATCGATCACCTCGTAGTTGTTGCAGCCGAGCACGACGCCCACGATGTTCTTGCCGATGTCGTGCACGTCGCCCTTCACGGTGGCCATCACGATGCGCCCCGCCGACTTGGCTTCGTCGCCGCGCTCGCGCTTCTCGGCCTCCATGTAGGGGGTGAGGCACGCCACCCCGCGCTTCATCACGCGCGCGCTCTTCACCACCTGGGGGAGGAACATCTTGCCCGCGCCGAAGAGGTCGCCCACGACGCGCATGGCGTCCATCATCGGCCCCTCGATCACGTTGAGGGGCCGCGGATATTTCTTTCGCGCCTCTTCCACGTCGGCCTCGATGAAGTCGACGATGCCTTTGACGAGCGCGTGGCGGATGCGCTCCTCCACGCTCGCCTCGCGCCAGCCGAGATCGAGCTCGCGCTTCTTGCCGTGGCCCCGCACCGTCTCCGCGTACTCCACGAGCCGCTCGGTGGCGTCGGGGCGCCGGTTGAAGATGACGTCCTCCACGAGCTCGAGCAGCTTGGGCTCGATCTCTTCGTACACCGCGAGCTGACCCGCGTTGACGATGCCCATGTCCATGCCCGCCTGCACCGCGTGGTAGAGGAAGGCTGCGTGCATGGCCTCGCGCACCACGTCGTTGCCGCGGAAGGAGAAGGAGAGGTTGCTCACCCCCCCGCTGATGAGGGCTCCTGGGCAGGCTTTTTTGATGAGGGGGATGGCGTCGATGAAATTCTTGCCAAAATCGTTGTGTTCTTCGATGCCGGTGGCGATGGCGAGGATGTTGGGGTCGAAGATGATGTCGTGCGGATCGAAGCCGGCGCGCTCGGTGAGC
>CAYOAL010000009.1:72912-136009 GCA_964401935.1 uncultured Polyangiaceae bacterium | reverse complement strand
TCGCCGGACCGCGCCTCGAGGAGCCCCGCGAGGCAATGTCGGTCGGACCTTCAGGGCTCAGGAGGCGTCCCGACCCCCGGACCCGCCGTTGGGCGTGGTCTCGTCGCGCCACGACGCGGCTGGCGACTCGCTGATCCGGCGCTGCAAGGGGATCGGTGTCGCCCCGTCGTCGGCACCGTCCTCGACGAGCAGCTCCGCGGAGAGCTCGGTCGCGTTGTCCGCGTCGAAGTCGGGGATGTCCACGTTGGTGATGGTGTCGCCTGGCTTCTCCACCACCGTCACCTCGCCGCGGATCATGTCGCGGCGCGTCTCGAACTCCACGACCGTCTCGTCGAACGAACGCACGGTGAGCGCGTCCACCAGCGCGTTGAACACGCCATCGTCGCCCACCCGCCACGCGATCCGCGCCGACTCCTTGAGGAGCAGCGTCCCCTTCTCCGGCTGACCCAGCTGATCGAAGGCCCTCACCGCGAGAGAGGCGGCGCCGCTGTCGACGAAGTCGTTGCGGAAGCAGCGCCGCAGGTGGGTGAGCGCAGCGAGGGCCCCGGTGCGGGTGTGGGTGTCGAGGTATCGCTGGGCGGCGAGGCGCGCGATCGCCAGCTCGTGGTGGGTGCCAAGCAACCGCTCGAGCGCACCGAGGGCGCGGTCGGCGTTGGCGTCGGCGCCGTGGAGCTCGCAGAGGCGGGCGCTGAGGTGAGGGAAGCGTGAGCGCAAGGCGGGCGCGCGTCGGGCGATGATGTTCCAGATGTGCTCGTAGGCCGCCGCGGCCTCGAGCGTCCGTCCGAGGCGGTAGAAATGCTCCGCGATGCGCTCGAGGGCGGAGAGCGCCTTGCCCGCCTGATCGAGGTGAAGGTGCAGCTCGGCGAGGCGGCGGAGCACGTCCACGTCGGCCGGGTCGTCGGCCACCATCCGGTTGTAGAGGCTCACCGCCTTGCCGAATTGCTTCGTCTCGATGAGCTGGAGGGCGTATGCCGCGCGCTTGTCACGAAGCGTGGTCATCCGTCGGGCACCTTGCACCGTTGCCCATCGCTACCCCCCGGCGAGCGTACCGTCAACGCCGGAAGCGCGCGAGCGGCCGATCCGCCTGCGGCTTCCTTGGGTGGGCGCCGTTGGGTAACCTGGAGCCTGTGACGCGTCGCCCCTGCATCATCGGGCTCTTGGCGCTCGCGCTCGCCGGGTGCAGCGACTCGGTCGGACGCGTTCCCGCCTGTCCGGAGGTGCACGAGGCGGCGCACGAGGTCGCCACCGAGGCCGTGGAGCACCTCGAGGCAGCCCGCGGTCGGCGTCGGCTGCAGGTGGCAGAGTCGTGCGCTTCCATCGCCACCGCGCTCACCGGCGCGCCGGTGGAGGTGCCTCGTCCTCTCACCCATGCTCACGCCGAGGAGCTCTGCAGCGCGGCCCTCGCGGCGATCGAGCACCGCCTCGAGCTCGCCGAGCTGTCCGCCGAGCTCTTGGTGTTCGGAGGCTGCGAGCGCGACGAGCCGGGGGAGGACGCGTGTCTCTCGGACTGCGGCGCCTCGTCGACCTGCGACCCCTCCTGCGCTGCGTGGGCCGTGTTTCGCGCGGGCTGCGTCGACCCCGAGCTCGCGGTGAGCTCCACCGACGCGTCGCTCTCGGCTGCCATCGCCGAGCACTTTCCCCCCATCCTCGCCCTCGATCTGTTCGTGGCGAATCACTATGGCGACGGCATGGATGCGCTCGACCCGGCGCTCGCCGCGCTCGTCGCGGACCTCGGGCGAGCGCCCGGCTGCCTCGACCGGAGGGCACACGCAGAGGCGCTACGCGAGCGGAGCGAGCTCGCCTTCGGTGAGCTCATCGATCTGCTCAGCTGGGTGCGCATCCCCCGCATGTCGATAGAACCGTGAGCGTGCGCGTGGCGCCGCGCGTGAGAGGTTGCGCGCCCCAGGGGGCCGAGCCGTCGCCAAGGCGAGGGCGGGTCAGGCCACGAAGATCGTCTCGAGGTAGCGCAACAGCTGGCTCTCGTCGGCCGGTTGGCTTCGGAAGCCGACGTAGCCGTCGGGGCGGATGAGGTACAGGCCCTCCGAGCCGCAGCCGAAGTGTTCGTGCAGCACGCTGTCTTCGTCGAGCAGCACCGAGCCGGGCCAGCTGAGCTCGGGGGGACGTGTGGCGCGGGGGGTGACCACGTGGACGTCGACGTGCGCGCCATGTCGCTTGGACACGCGCGCCGCGATCGCGCTGAGGTTCTGGTATCCCTCCGGGGTCGCGGCCGCGCCGTCGAACAGGAGGAGCACGTGCCGGGTGCCCCGGAGCAAGTCGAAGAGCGTGCGCTCCGCGGAGAGATCCACCTCGCTTACCCGCTCTCCAGGGCCAGGGCCTTTGCCGAAGCGGTACCAGTCGGCGAGGTGAGGCCGTTCGTCGCGTCGCGTCGTGCTCACCTCCGCGTTCCAGATCGAAAGGTGGTGCTCGCCGACGATGGGGCTCGCGGCGTAGCTGATGTTGAGCTGACCGAGGCCCTGGAACGCGCGGTCTCCCACGAGGCCGCTCTGCATGACGAAGGCGATCGCCTGATCGCGCAGGGCCTGAGCGAGCGGTGAGCGCAGCGACAGCATTCGCATCCCGCGCCGCGTCATCGCGTCGGTGGTCTCCACCGTGGTGAGGCCCACCGGGCGTCGCTCCAGCTCGTACGAGTCGAGCAGGCTGGGCGCGGCGGCGCCCTGATGCACCAGCGCCAGCTTCCACGCGAGGTTGTACGCGTCCTGGATGCCGAGGTTCATCCCTTGACCGCCCGCTGGGCTGTGGATGTGAGCCGCGTCACCAGCGAGGAACACGCGACCGACGCGATAGTTGGGCACGATGCGGCCATGAAATCGAAACGACACGGTCCACGCCGGATCGTGGATCCTCACCCCCTCCGGGCAGCGTCGTCGCACGAGCGCCTCGAACAGCTCGAGAGGCGGCTCCTTCGGGGGATCGTCTACGTTGAGCGCGACCAGCCGGTAGCGACCGTCGTCGAGGAGCGGCAGCATGCCCACCGGGCCATCCTCGGAGATAAACAATACCGCCTCGCGGCTGTCCACCTCGAACGGGAGCTCTAGCCGCACATCGGCCTGCACGAGGGTCTGCTCGAAGGTGGAGCCCTCGAACGGCAGCCCGAGCACTCTGCGCACCGTGCTGCGCGCGCCGTCGCAGCCGATGAGCCAGGGCGTCGTTACCCGCTCACGGCCGCCGTCGTCGTGGACGAGCGTGGCCACCACCTCGCCGTCGGCGGTGTCGAACGTCTCGAGCTTCACCGGCCGCTCGAGCTCGCCGCCGAGCTCGACGAGGCGCTCCGCGAGCATGAGCTCGGTGTGACGCTGAGCCATGCCGAACAAGTAGGGGTAGGGCGTGCCCGGTACGTGGATGTCGAGGTGTGCGATGCGTTCGGCGCCCTTGTACATGTTCGCGCCGTACATCGGGCGTCCACGCTCGAGAGCGCGCTCGACGAGCCCCATGTCGCGCCAGATCTCCATCGTGCGGGCCGACACGGCCGCCGCCTTCGACCACACCTCGGGGGCCGCCTTGTCGTCGATGACGCGAGCGCTCACCCCGTGTCGCGCTAGCTCGCACGCCATGGTGAGGCCCACCGGTCCGCCGCCCACGATCAACACATCCGTCTTCGTCTCAAGCATCAGCCCAAACCCACTCCGCGCCGTGATCGCCGTCGACGTTAACGCAACCCGAGTCCCGTCGTGCGGCGTTTCAACGCTGACCGCGATCAGCGGTGGCGCTGCCAGAAGGGGTGAGCGCGCGCCACGGCCTGGCTCGTGATGTTGGCTCGAACCGCGGAGAACAGCGCCATCCCCGCCAACATGGCCGCCATGAACAGCACCGCCTCACCGGTCCCGCTCACCAACCACACCACCGCCGGCCCGGGGCACGTGCCGGCGAGGCCCCAGCCGACACCGAAGATGGCGGCGCCGACGAGCAGGCGCGCGTCGATTGGGCGCGCCGCTGGCAGATCGCAGCGTGTGGCGAGCAGGGGCCCACGGCGCGCCAGCCGCTCGAAGGGCAGAAAGCCCACGAACGCCGCCCCGAAGGCGAGGTAGAGCGAGGGGTCGAACGCGCCCCCGAAGTCTACGGCGCCCACGATCACCTCGGGACGCAACAGCCCCGAGAGCCCGAGGCCCACGGCGAACAGCGCGCCGAACCCGACGGTGAGGCCGACGCCGAGCCCACGCAGCCTCCCCGCGCCCACGCCCGGAGCGGCGCGGCCCCCTTCGCTGGGCGTCGTCACGACCCACCCCCCAAGAGCTTGGTCGCCCACACCGTGAGCGCGGCCGTCGTCACGAACATCGCAGTCGCCACGAGCGAGCGCGACGACCCGCGACCCACGCCACACACGCCGTGGCCCGAGGTGCAGCCGCTGCCGATCCGCGAGCCGAGGCCCACCAACAATCCGGCGAGCACCCAGAGCCAGCTCGGCAGCGCGGGGCGGGGCGCGAGCGTCTCCGGGAGCACCTCGAGGAGCGCGAGGCCGCCGAGGAGGAGGCCCGCGAGCCACGCCCAGCGCCAGTGGCTGTCGTCGTCGAGGAGCCCGGCGAGGATGCCGCTTTGCCCAGCGATGCGTCCCTCAACGAGCAAGAGGGCGCCGGACGAGGCGCCGATGAGCGCCCCCCCTGCCACCCGCATAGAGATGTCTTGTAGGTCCATGGTCGTCTCCTGGCTTCCATGGTGGTGAGGGTGCGTGTGAGGGCTCGTGTGAGGCGTCGTGGATTCGTCCAGCGCTGCCCGCGCGTCCCCGAGGGGGCCGCCTCACAAACCCGGAGGTCTCCGTGCGCGACGTCGCCAGCGACGCTCCCGCCTCAGGGCGCCGTCAGGTGGGCGCGTACGTCGAGCGCGAGGAGGCAGCCGTCGAGGCCTCGGGCGAGCTGAGCTCGGTTGTCCTCGGAGATCCACGCCGGATCCACGACGGTCTTCATGCGGAGGAGCGGTTTACCAGAGGGGATGTCGACGATGCCGACGCGCACCTCGTGACGGCTCGCGCCGTCGAGCTCGGTGCGGGCGCCCGGCTCGGGGGGGTCGTCGAACGCGTAGAGGAGCAGATCGGCGCGGGCCGCCGCCTTGCCGCGGTCGAGCGGGGCGCGGTCGAACGTGGTGCGCAGGGCGCCGAGATCGAGCTGTGAGTCGGCCTCCTCCACGAGCTTCATCCACTCGCGCGACAGGAGAGGGAGCACCCGCGCCGCGGTGTCGAGCCGGTGGACGTGGCTCGTCCGTTTCTCGATGCCGCCGGCGTACGCGACCTGCACCTTCGCGAGCAGCGCCTTCTCGCTGCGCGCGTTGGGCGGCTCGAAGAGACACAAGACGAAGGTGTCCTTCACCGACTCGCGGATGGCTTGTCGTCGCTCTGCCTCGTCGCCGAAGGCTGCGCTCTCCCCGCGCACGTAGACGGTGGGCCGCGCGAGCAGCCGATCGAGCGCTCCCGCGGCTCGCAGCTCCGCGGCCACCACGTCGTGGCTCGCGGTGGTGGCTTCCACGAGCAGCGCGTCGACGCGGCTCACGAGCTGATGGTGCTGAATGTCGAGCGAGCCGCGCTCGCGCTCGATGGCGGTCAAGAGCTCCGAGCGCGAGCGCTCGAGGGCGTCACTCCGCCGCTGCCAGCCGGCGGTCACCACCCCGGCCACGACGAGGAGCGCGGCCACGGCGGCGAGACGAGCCACCGCCACCACTCGTGGCGACCGACGGGCGCCCGGCCCGCGCACACCGCGCACGCTCGCCTCGACGCGCGCGGCGAGGGCGGGGTTCATCTTGGATGTGGTGAGGAAGGTGGCCACTCACGCACCCTTCCGTCGCTTGCTCGCCTCGATGTTCCGCTCCACGAGCGCCAGCAGCTGGTCGCCTGTGACCCCGAGCCGGGCCGCCGCCTGCGACGCGAGCGAGGTCTCCGCCACCCCCTGGGTGAACTGGTAGGTGGGCTGTTGCTCGGGGCCGAGGGTCACTTGCAAGAAGCGGAGGCCGTCGATGCGCCGCTCGCGCTCGAGGCGGGCGGCAAACTGGAGAAAATGGGTGGTGATGAACGCCTGCGGCTTGAGGCGCGCGAGCATGCGCACCACCAGCTCGAAGATCTCCTCGCCCTCGGAGGGGTTGGTTCCCGAGCACAGCTCGTCGAGGATGACCACCGCGGCTGGGGGGAGGTGCTCGAAGAGCGCACGAATCCGCAGGAGCTCCATGCCGAGCCGCCCTTCGGATTGATCGACCTGAGTCTCTTGGATGAGCGACACCACGAGGGCGGGGGCGAGGCTCATTCGAGCGAACCGCGCGGGCACGCACATACCCGACTGGGCGAGGAGCTGGGCCAACCCGAACGACTGCAACAGGCGCGTCTTGCCCCCCGAGTTGGGACCGGTCACGAGCAGCGTGGTGTCGTGGCGGTCGGTGGTGATGTCGCACGGAACGGGGTTATGGCCGTGGCCGAGGAGGAGCGGGTTGAAGAGCCCCAAGAGCGCGCGTGAGTCGTCGGGCGCGACCAGCTCGGGCAGACACACCGCGAGCCCCGCCGCTTCCGCCTGCGCCTGAAAGCCGAGCGCACCGAGGTAGAACTCGAGATCGCCGAGCAGCTGAACGAGGGCCACGAGCTCGCCCTTCACGCCCTCGAACACGGCGTCGAGCAAGCGGGCCATCACCTCGCCGTCGCCGAAGCGATAGCCACGCACGAACAGCTCGAGCTTGGAGAGCCACCGTCGCCATGGGGAGCTGACGAAGGGGTTCGCCTCGTTCTCCTCGAGCGAGAGGATCTCGAGCTTGCGCACCCGTCCGTCGGCGCCAATGCCCACCTTGAAGCTCATGGTGGAGAGCCGCGCGTCGTAGCGCAGCAGATCGGTCAGCGCGACGAAGCCTTCGCTCTCACGCACGCGCTCACCGAAGGCTGCGAGGCGTGCGAGCCCGGAGCGGGCCGCGCCGAAGTCGGTGGCCATCCGCTCGACGAGCTGCTGGAAGATCGCGAGCAGATCGAGCTGACGGCGGTTGACGTCCCATTTCCCCGCGGTGTCGGTGCCCTCGAGCAGGGCGCGAAAGCGGCACAGTGTGAGGTAGAGTTGCTCGAGCGAGGCGCGCAGCGCGGGCGACTCCATCAGCTCGGCGAGCACGTCGCGGCGGAAGTGCACGGTGTCTTCCGCGGCGGGGGGCGACGCGAGGAGCCTCACCAGGTGGCTGGTCAGCATGCTCTTGCTCGAGCCACCGATGCGGATCTGGAGGCACGTCGCCACGAACTGCTTGAGGAAGAGGTCGTTCGCGTGGTGAGCGGGGTTCCACGTCGATGGGGCCACGGTCGCGCGCTCGAGCGCGTCGGCGAACAGGCCGCCGGAGGTGCCACCGGCGAAGGCGAGGGCCACCGCCGTCTCGGTGGTCTCGAGATCGAGCCGCCGCATCGGGGTGGCGTGCAACAGATCGGGGAGGAGCGCGTCCGTAGCTGCGGCTCGCACGGGCGTCACTCCGGAGATGGGGCCGCTGTCGTCGGCCGGTGACCGAGCGCTGGGGGCGCGTTCGGCGTGGGGGTCGGTCGCGGGTGGCATCCCGGACGCGACAACGCGAAGGGTTCGTTGGTTCCTGCTTTTCTTCGCGCTCGTTGCGGTGCGTGAGCTGTCACTACAGGATTCTGGTGAGGCTAGAACGATGGCCGGTTCAGACCCCGGCCACCGCCTCGAGCTCGCGCAGGGCGAGCTCGAGATCGTCGATGATGCGTTGGCAGCTGGGCACCGAGCTGCGGCACGCTACCACGCCGAAATCGAGCTGCTCGGCGTTGCTGAGGAGTGTGAAGTTGAGCGCGAAGCCGTGGTAGATGGCGCTCATCGGATACATGCCGTCGAGACGGGCCCCGTTCCAGTACATGCGTTGACGGGGGCCGGGGATGTTGGAGATCACGGTGCTGAATGGGGGGAAGCGGTCGCTCAAGCCGAGCGCGCCGAGGATCACCGCAGGGGCCGCCGTGAGCTGGCTGAAGAGCAGGATCTCCTTGCTGTTCATGCCTTCGAGCAGCGCCTTGCCCTCCGTCATCGACGAGCGGATCACCCGATAGCGCTCCTCGGGATCGGCGACGTGGGTGGCGAGGTTTGCGGTGAGGGCCCCCACCGCGTTCGACGACTCGTCGTCGTCGGTGCGGAGCGACACCGGCGTGAGCGCCGTCAGGGGGGCGTCGGGCAGCTCGTTCCGCGCCAGCAGATACCGCCGCAGAGCGCCCGCGCACATCGCGAGCACGACGTCGTTGATGGTGCCCCCGAGCTGTTGCCGCACGGCCTTCACCCGCTCGAACGCGTAGGTCTGCGCGACGTAGCGGCGGGCGCCGGTGATCCTCGCGCTGAAGCTCGTATGGGGTGTGCGCGACCAGGCCGTCATCAAACCGTCGCTCGACGGCTCGAGCCAGGCGCGCGCGTAGCGGCGCAGCCCCTGCACCACATTCTTGCTCACGCCGAGGGTCGCGCGCAGCACCTCGGCGACCGCCTTCAGCTCGTGGTCCTCGGCCTCCGCCTTCTGGGAGCGTCCTTGCTCGCGCTTGGCGTGCTCGTACGCCTCGAGCGAAAACGGCGAGTAGCTCACGCGCGCGTCGGGCTCCTTGGAGAGCATCGACTGCGCGAGCCGCACCCCGCCCACCCCGTCGATCGCCGCGTGGTGCACCTTCGAGTACACCGCGAACTGTCGGTTCTCGAGGCCCTCGATGACGTGCACCTCCCAGAGCGGCCGGTGGCGATCGAGCAGCGACTGGTGCAAGCGCGCGGCGAGCACGAAGAGCTCGCGGTAGCGGCCAGGCTTGGGGAGCGCGCTGTGGCGCACGTGGTAGTCCACGTCGAGCTCGGCGTCGGGCACCCAGAAGGTGGGTGCCGCCGCGCCGAGCGGCGACATCTTCAGCTTGTGGCCGAACGGCCGCCGGTAGGTGGTGGTGCTCTTGAAGATCCGCAGGGCATCTCGAAGAAAGCCCTGCTCGTCGGCGCCCTCGGGGAGGGTGAACAGGTAGAGGCCCCCGACGTGCATCGGCGTCTCGCGAGACTCGGCGAGGAGGAACCCGGCGTCGAGCGGGGTGAGACGCGCCATGCGCCGATGCTACTCGCATGCGGCGCGCGTATGGCGACGAAGTGCGAGGCACCGAGGACGGCCACCCAGCGGGGGGGTAGAAGGCGATGACCGGCGAGCGCGTGGCGAAGGCTGCGTGCTGCACGGAAAATCGATGTGTCCAGGAGGCGCGCGCTGGCCCGCGCGCGCGCCTACTCCCTCGGGTTCGCTGCTTTCGGGCTAGAGTAGGGAAGTGAGCTCCGACGACGTCTTCTCCGCCCCCGCCCACGCGTGGGTGCGTGCCCCGGGGGACGCCTACGCCGCCTGCTTGCGCTCGGATCCGGGGCCCATCGACGTGGCGCTCGCCCGGACGCAGCACCGCGCCTACGTGGAGGCGCTCGGGGCGGCGGGGGTGGGCGTGGAGCACCTGGCCCCGGGGCTCGACGCGCCAGACGGCTGCTTCATCGAAGACACCGCGGTGGTGTGGGACGGGGGCGCGCTCGTTACGCGCCCGGGGGCACCGTCGCGTCGTGGCGAGACACCGTCGGTGCGGGCCGTGCTCGAGGCAGCGGGGCTCGACGTGGTCGCGATGGAGGCGCCGGCCACCCTCGACGGCGGCGACGTGCTGCGGGTGGGCTCGCGCTTGTTGGTTGGCGAGAGCGCGCGCACCAACGCGGCAGGGGTCGCGGCGCTCGCTGCGCACGCGGGGCGCTTCGGGTTGTCGGTGGAGACGGTGCCCCTGCGCTCCGGTCTCCATCTCAAGAGCGCGCTGACGCTGCTCGAGCCGGGGGTGCTCCTCCTCGGAGCTGGGGTCGAGGCCGAACAGCTCGCGCGCTTGCCGGTGGAGCTCATCCCCGTGACGGAGCCTTACGGGGCCAACGTGCTGGCGCTCGGACGGCGCGTCTTGGTGTCGGCCCAAGCGCCGGTGACCGCGGAGCGCATCGAGCGGCGTGGGCTCGAGCCGGTGACCCTCGACGTCTCCGAGCTGCATCGCGGGGACGGCGCGCTCACGTGTCTCTCGCTCCGACGACCGGCCCCCGGCGCATACTGCGCGTGACCGTACGCGTACATGGCGCATCGAGCGCTCGCGGCGCGTACGTGAGCGCGTAGCTCCCGCGCCTTTCAGTAGCCGCGCGCGAGGTCCACTTCGGTGGCGAGCGGCTCGCCGGCTTCGAGGCGACGGAGGTTCTCGGCCAAGGAAGCCGTCGCGCGCGCGAGGTAGTCGTGGCTCAGCCCCGCGATGTGGGCGCTCACGACGAGGCGCGGTGTGGCCCAGAGCGCGCTGTTCTTGGGGAGCGGCTCGCGCTCGAACACGTCGAGGGCGGCGCCGCGAAGCCGGCCGGCTCGGAGCATGTCCGCGAGCGCGGCTTCGTCCACGATGCCCCCGCGCGAGATGTGCACGAGCACCGCGTTGGGGCGCAGGGCTTCGAGCATGGTGGCGTTGAGTAGCCCTCGTGTGCGCGCGGTGAGGGGCAGACACACCACCGCGTAGTCGCAGCTCGCGAGCGCCTCGCGGGTTCCCTCGGGGGGCCACACGCGTGCGGCCTCGGGCACCGGCGCGCCGCTCGCGCGGGTGCCCACCACGTGCATGCCCAGCGCGCGCCCAGCGGCGGCGACGCTCCTGCCGATGGTTCCGAGGCCGAGGATCGCGAGGGTGGCGCCGGCGAGCGTGCCTGCCGCAAACGGTGTCCACTCCGCGCGAGCTTGCAGCTCGAGCACGCGAGGCAGCTCCCGCGCGAAGGTGAGCATCATGGCCAGCGCGTGGTCGCGAATCTCACCGCCGTGGATACCGCGTGAGCTGGTGAGGTGCACTCGGGGAGGGAGGTCGACGCCCGCCACGTGATCGATGCCGGCGCCGAAGAGCTGCACCAGGCGCAGGCGCGCGGCGGCGGTATAGTCGAGCGCAGGGAGGCCGCCGCAGCCGAGGGCCTCCATCGTGGGGAGCGCTGCCGACAGCTCCCCCTCGTCCTCCAACCAGATCACCTCGCGCCCGCCCTCGAGCAGGGGCGCCGCCCAAACCGCGCGGTCCCCCTCGGCGTGGACATAGAGGTGCACGGTGCCGACCCGCGTCATCGACCGACGATACACCGGGTGGCCCCGGGCGCGGGTCGCGCCATGGCGTCGGGAGGGTCACGCGGTACCATGCGGCGGTGACCGCAAACCACTCGGCCGACGCGCTGCCACGACGGGCCCACCTCGGCCTGAGCGTGAGACGCTCCGAGCGCGAGGATCGGGTGGTGGTCGAGAAGGTGGCGCCCCGCGGCGCCGGAGCTCGGGCCGGTGTGCTCCGCGGCGACCGCTTGGTCGGCGTCGACAGCGTCCCCATGGGCAGCGTCGAAGCGCTGGTGGCGGCGGTGTCGCAACTCTCGAGTGGCACCCTGGTGCAACTTCACCTCGAGCGCGCTGGCGTGCCGATCTCCGTCGTCGCTCGGGCCGCGCCGCTCCCTCCCGAGTCGCTCGAAGGCGGCACCGTCGAGCTCACCCACGTGTTGGGTGCTCACCGAGCGCGGCTGCGGGCCATCTACACCCAGCCCGCGGCCCCTGGGCCGCACCCCGCGATCTTGTATCTGCAGGCCTTGGACTGGGGCAGCTGTGAGCATCCGCTCGCGCCGGCACATCCGGTCCGGCGTCTCGTGGCCGGATTCACGCAGGCGGGCTTCGCGATGCTGCGCGTCGAACGGAGCGGCGTGGGTGACAGCGAGGGCCCGCCCTGCACCGAGCTGGGCTTCGAGGACGAGCTGGTCGGGCTTCGGGCAGGCCTCGCCCACCTGTCACGGCGGCCGGAGGTGAGCGACGTGTTCCTCTTTGGCAACAGCCTCGGCGGCATGCAGGCGCCGCTCGTGGTGACGGACGCGGTGCGAGGGGTGGTGGTCTTCGGCACCTCCGCGGCGCGCTGGCACGACTGTCTCCTCGGAGGCTTCGTTCGACAGCGAGCGCGCGACGGTGAGGCTGAAGACGTGATCGCTCGCGAGCGCACGCTGCTCGAGGAGCTGCAGCACGAGGTGTTGCGTCGCCGCCGGACGCCGCGGGAGGTGTACGCCGAGCGTCCCCACGTCGCCGCCGCGGGCTTCACACACTATCGCGACGACCGGGCCTTTGGACGGGTCGTGTCGTTCTTCCAGGCGCTCGAGGCTGTCGAGCTCGGCGCCGCGTGGTCGCGCTGCGCGGCGCCCGTGCTCGCCCTCCACGGCGAGCACGACGTGATCTGCAGCGCCGAGGAGGCGGCAGAGCTCGCAGCGTTCGCGCGCGGACAGGCGCTCGAGCTCGCTGGCGTCGATCATGGTGGGTCCGAGCCAGGCGCCATCGAACGCGTCGTCGAGGCGAGCGCGGACTGGATGCGCGCGAGGCTGCCGGCGCGCTAGCCGCGCGCCTCGCTCGACCGCGCACCATCACGCCCCCGCACCCGAACGACCACGCCTCACGCCGAGAGCGACCTCGACCCGACGGCCCTCGGACCGCCCGCCCACGCGGCCGGCTCTGCCGAGCCTCGCCGCACCGCGCCTCGTGGGGCCCCTCGACGCAACGTCGGTCCGTCGGTCGGCCCTTCAGTCGGTGAGGTTCTGGCGTGTGCAGCGTCGCGAGCGGAAGGTGTACTGCCAGCGGTCGCCGTCGCCGTCCTCGAACACCACCGTCGAGCCGTCTTCCACGAAGGGGGCCACCACGCGAAACACGTTGTCGATGTCGTCGTGGGGATGGCCCTCGCTCTCCGCCCGCAGCGCCGCGATCTTGCCGCCGTCGCTCCGAACGAGCTCGAAGCCGAGCTCCTCGAAGGCCTCGTGGATGGTGTCGGCGTGGATCTCGAACGAGTCGGTCAGACGCTGCGCGGCGGCGCCTTCGTTGACCGGTGAGATGCTGAACTGTGCCTCGACGATGCGGTACACCCGGAACCAATGACAGAATTTTGCCCCGGGCGTCAACCTCGAGGCGCAGGTTCGCTCACACCTCGGAGAGCTCGTCCCGAGCGGGCTCCACCCACACCGCACCATAGGGAGGCGACGGCGGCGCCTTCTTCTTACACCCCACGAGGGTCACCGCACCCACGGCCAGGGCCGCCATCTCCCGTCGCGAGAGGCCTCGCTTTTGCTCCGCTGTCGTCGCCTCCGGAGGCACGGCGGCGGCACCACAGAAGGGGCACGCGGTCTCGTCTGCTCGGATCGCGCGCTCGCACTGCACACACGGATACAACATTCGAACCTCCTCACGGGCGCGCAGCGTCAGACTCCGAGCGCTCCTTGTCGGTTGCGAGCTCCTCGGCCGTCGCGAGGTGCTCCTCCACGACTTCCCAACGGGCGTGATCGAACGGCTGCCCGCCCGCTGCTTCCACCCTCCGCACGCGCTCGCGCTTGTTGCGGTTGGAGAGCTCGATGGCCCGGTGGTGGCAATAGGGGTTGTTGCCCGGCTTGCCGAACAACGTCGATGCCATCCATGTGCAGCCGCCCCGACACTCGCGAGCATAATAGCAGCTGCGGCAGAAACCCCAGAGGTCTTCCACCGTGCGCTCACGCTGATACCGCAGCGGCGTGCTCCGCTCCCAGATGTCGACCAGCCGATGGTCGCGAACGTTGCCCCCCACCCAGCGCTCCGACGGCAGCGACGGGCAGCCCTTGATGTCGCCGTTGGCCTCGATGCCGAGGGTGAGCACTCCGGCTTGGCAGCCGCCCCCGTGACCACACGGGGAGATGTCGCGGAGAATGTGGTCGTAGGGCCCGAAGTAACCCACGTTGTTGCCGAGGAGCAGCTTGATGCGCGCCTCGTCGCAACGGCGCTTCACGGCGACGAGCGCGGGGAACACCTGTAGAAGGTCGTACGGCTGCAGCAGCAGCGCCGGATCGTCGGCGGCGCGCCCCGCGGGCACCGTGAGCTGTACCTGCCACCCATGACAGCCATGTTGGACGAGCAGCTCGAACACGTGCTCGAGGTGTCCTTGGCTCACGCGGTTGAGCTGCGTGTTGGCGGCCACCTGGATCCCCGCCGCGCGGCACGTGCGCAGCGCCCGGAGCGCGGCGGCGTAGGAGCCGCTCATCGCCCGCTGCTCGTCGTGGGCGGCCTCGTCGCCGTCGATGCTCACCGAGATGCCTTGCAACCCGGCGCGGGCGGCGGCCTCCGCGCGCGCCTCGGTCATGCCGCGACCGCCCGTGACCATCGTGCACTGCATGCCCAACCGACGCACCTCCGCGATCACCGAGGTGAAGCCCTCGAACAGATACGCCTCGCCGCCGATGAGCGTCACCTCCTTCACGCCCAGCGCCGCGAGCTGCGCCACCAGCTCGAGAGCTTCGGGGAGCGTGAGCTCGTCGGGCCGCGCGCGTCCTGCGCGTGAGGCGCAGTGGCGACAGGCCAGATCGCAGGCGAGCGTGAGCTCCCACACCGCATAGATGGGGCGCTCGAGGCGATCGATCTCCCGCACATCGGGCAGGAGCGGGAGGCGCCGCGCTCGCTCGGCCAGCGGCGCTAGCGGGAGGCGGCGGTCCATGGGCACCTGATTACCCCACCGCGGCCTGCGTGTCGTCGCGTCTCACCCCGGCAAGCTACCACGAACCATGGGTCGTGGACGCGCCTCTCCGTCGTGCGCCGTCCGTCACTCGAACCACCCATCGAGCCAGCGGGCGCCATCGGCCAGTACGGCGCGGAGCACCGGCGCCACGCGCCCCCACCGCACCGACGAGCGATGCGCTGGCTGTTCGAGGCGCAGGGCTACCGCGTCGATCATGTTCCACGAGCGATCGATGCGCGTGTCGAGCCACAACCGCAGTCGCGCGACCTTGCGTGCAGGCTCGAGCTCGACGACGAGGAGCTGCGCCTCGCGATGCGGTCCTCGGTCGGGGAGCCCTTGCCACAGCGGTCGCCATCTGCGGCCCTTGCGACGGTAGTCCTCGGTGTCCACGAGCTCCGTCACCGCGAACACCGCCCCCGGACCGCAGGTCTCGAACACCAGCACGCGGTGGGCCACCCCGTCGCTCGGGGCAAACTCCACGTCGAGCCACTCCACGCCCCCGTCGGGGCGGAGTGGAGCCCAGGTGGCGTCTGCGTCGCGCAGCAGCGGATACACGTCGGGGGGGCCGATCACCTCCACCGGGTTGTGGCGCGGGAACCTGCTCGAGGCGTTGGCAGCGACGGCCCACGACAGGTTGCGGTCGCGCTGCCAGCGGACGCCCAACGCGGAGAGCAGGCCGTGGCGCTTCGCAGTGCCGACACACACGCCGGGTCGCGGCGTGCCCTCCACCTCGCCCACATCGCGCGCGTCGTCGCGCTCGTTCGAGCTCACCGGTCGACGATAGCAGGCTGCGCTCGTGTCTGACGCAGCGACCGAGATCTGACTCAACGACAAAACCCCGGTCTGCGAGCAACGGGGCGCTCGCAGCCGGGGGACGGGAAGGCACCTCGCCTCACGCGAGGCGCCGAGGGCATCCAGGACGAAGGGTCAGTTGGGGAGCAGTACCTTGTTGATCCGATGGATCACTCCGTTCGCGGTGAAGTAGTTCACCGCGGTCACTGCGGCGTTCGTGGCGCTCCCTGCGTCGTCGAGCTCCACTCCATCCGGCGGGTCACCGACGGCGGACACCGTGACCTGCTCGCCGGCAGCCGAGCCGAGCAGGGTGTCGAAGGCGGTGGGCGCGTTCAAGCCGAGCGCGTCGAGGGCGTAGATCGCGGTCGACTCGTTGAACACGTGGTAAAGGAGCACGTTCGTCAGCGCTTGACCCGACGGCGCAGCGCCGAGGGCGGCGAAGGCGGCGTTGTCGGGCGCGAAGAGGGTGTACGCACCGCTCGCAGCCGCCGCGTCGAGGGCGGCGCCCACCTTCGGGCTGGTACCTGCGGCCCCATCGGCGGCGGCCACGGCTCCCGCGAGCGAGGAGAACTCGGGGGCGGTGGTCACCACGTCGGCGATCGAGGGCACGAGCACCGCGTCGACCACGTGGATCACGCCGTTGCTCGTAAGGAGGTTGGCGATGGTCACGGTGGCCCCGTCGATGGTGACGCCGGAGGAGGTGTCCGCGCTCACGGTGCCGCCGAGGGTCACGATGGGCCCGGTGCTCACCTCGCCCGAGACCACCGCCGCTCCGGCCACCACGTGGTACTTGAGCACGGGGATGAGCTGGTGGCTCTGGAAGTCGCCGAGCCCGGTGATCCCCGTGCTCGGGGAGCCGCTGAGCGCGGTGACCAGCGCGGTGAACGCGTCGTTGGGGGGGGCGAAGACGGTGAACGTGCCGTCGTCGTCGTCGAGCGTCGCCACGAGGTCGGGGTCGCTCGTGTCCGTGTCGGCCACCGTGAGCGCGGTGGCGAGACTCGAGAACGCCGCGTCGCTCACCACCACGTCGGTGATGCTGGGGAGGATCACGCCGTCGATGCCGTGGATGATGCCGTTCGACGCGCCCACGTCCGCGACCTCCACGATGGCCGCGCCGTCGAGCTGGATCGCAGCGCCGGCGAGGCTCAGCTGAATGCTGCCGCCGAGGCCGGTGACTTTGTCCCCGTTCATCGCGGCGCTGCTCGCCGCCGCCCCGTCCACCTCCGTGCCGAGCACGTGATAGAGGAGAATGGGCCGCAGCTGCTCGGCGCTCAGATCGTCGAGGCTCGAGGCGCCGATGGCATCGAGGAGCGCGGCGAAGGCGTCGTTGTCGGGAGCGAAAACGGTGAGCGAGGCGCTCTCGTCTTGCAGGGCTCCGGCGAGGCCGGCCTTGTCGACCGCGGCCACGAGCGTGGAGTAGTCGGAGAGCGAGCTCGCGACGTCGTAGATGGTGCCGACCGCCGTGGAGCCCCCCTCGCCGCCGCCGCCCGAGCCGGGGCCGGTGGCGCCCGAACCGCCCTGGCCGGTCGTGTTCTGGGGGTTGTCATCGTCGCTGCAGCCGATGGCGAGGCCACCGGCGACGAGAAGCGCTGCGGCACAGTAAAGAAATTGCGAGCGGAAGTGCATCGGAGATACCTCGAGGCTGGATGTTGTCGATGGGGTGAGAGGCGCTGCCGCGGCTGAGCGCGTCCCCTCGGCGCGCCGCCGTCTTCGCAGCGCCCGAGCCTCTCACCGAGGTCATGAGACGCACTTCGCCGGCGGCCCTCGATCGGATGCACGTCCCCCCACGATTTTCTTGAACGCGGCGTCGGCCCGCGCCTCGGAGCGACGGCCCCGCGTCCCTCACCCCGTGGGAGCTCGGCGGTGGAGCGCCTGCGTCAGCAGCTGCCGGTGTTGTCGCCGGCGCCGCACATCGGATTCGTCGGGGCCGGGGCCCCCGGCGCGCAGCTGAGCACGTACATGTGATCGCCGCCGTTGCAGCTCACCTTGCTCACGGAGCCACCGTTTCGCAGCGTCGCGAAGTCGCTCGCGGTGAGCGTCACCTGGTGGCAGTGCGTCGACGAGCCGCCGGTCTGGTAGGTGGTCTCCACACCGGCGAGGATGTCTGCGAGAGGGATCTCCAACGCGTGCGGCGCGGGGTGGTTGAGCGAAATCTGCGCCGTGATCAACGCGGAGCAGGCGTCCCCGCCGCCTCCCGCCCCCCCCTGGGCGCTGCCGCCGGTGCCGCTGCCACCGGCCCCCGGTCCGCCCCCCTGGCTCGTCCCTCCGCCGTCGCCGCCGATCCCGGTGGAGCCACCGCCGCCGTTGCTGCTCGAGCTCGGGCCGCTCGCCCCCGCCCCAGCGCTGGCTTCGGAGGTGTCGTCGCCACAACCGAGGGTCGACAAGAGCTGTCCCGTCGAGGTCACGAGGGCGACTTGGAGCAGCTGCTTGCGAGTGAGGCGCGTCGTCATCCGTGGAGCATACGCCGGGTCGGCTCGCCCTGGAACGCGGATGAGCACGCGCCGCGGCGGCGCGCCCGCCGCGCGTTCCCGTGCGGGAGCGGGGTCACCCCGCGCAGCACACGGTGGTCGTCTCGACGAGCGCTTCTCCGACCGGCTGTCCGCCGCTGGGCGTGCACGCGGGGCGATAGAAGAACGAGGCAGCCTCCTGGAGGGACACCGGCTCGCAGACCCCGGGCTGCTCCACGAGCGTCTGCGGTCCTTGCGTGCAGCCCGCCCCGCCGAAGAGCATCAGGCTGGCGTCGAGGCACGACGGCGGCGCCGCGCACGAGCAGGCGGTGCAGCTCCGATCGTCGGAGGTCGTCGCCTCCATCGTGACCTTGTCGGGGAAGGGCTCAGCGCAAGGTACGTCGCCGGCAATGTAAATGCACGGGCCGAGCCACGTCGGCGCGGGCGTGTCGAGGCAGGTGCCGCCGACGCAGGCCGGCCCCACCTCCAGCGCACACTGCTGAAAACGGCTCTCGAACTCCACCGGAGGCACGGTGCCGCCTCCCCCTTCCACGTCGCAAGTGCCTGGGGTGCCAAGCTTCGACGACATCGCGGCGTGAGTCTCGAGATTCATCGACTGGACCGTCAGCGTCACACAGTCGCTCCCCGAGCCGCTCTTGTTGGCGGTGCCACAGGCTGCGTCCTCGAAGGTGGTCACGGTCGCCGTGCAGTTGCCGCTCAGCGCGCTGCACGAGCAGCTGTTGCACGAGGCGGGGGGGATGGGTCGGGTGGGGTTGACGCCGCCCAACACCGTCGACTGCACCCGCCCACCGCAGCTCAGCGGCGCGTCGGATGGGACCATCTGAATCGGGCCCAACCAGCCGTTCGGGATCTCGAGGCAGCGCTGGTCCTCCGGGCACTCTTGCACCGTCTGTCCGCCCGCGCCCGCCGCGCCGGACCCCATGGTGGCGCCGGTTCCCCCCGTGCCGCCCCCCGGCTCGGAGCCTTCCTCGATGCCCAGCAGCTGCTGGCACCCAGCGACGAGCAGCGCGGCCAGCACCACGCGCGAGAGCGCGCGCGTCTTCGTCGACGTCATCCGGCGGAGCGTACCAGCTCTCAGCGCGTGGACACCACGCAGTCGTCACGCGAAGACAAGGACGAGGGGTTGTGCCAACGCCTTGGCTCCTCTGGCTGGCCGGCCCTGGTGTCGTCGATTGCGCGCATGACCCCTCGACCTGCGTATTCCGTGTCGGTTGCGGCGCGCTTTGCGGTAGACCTGAGACATGTTGGACCCGCTGGCCGCGCCGGTTTCGGAGGTGATGACCACCGTGCTCGAGATGGTCGCCGACACCATCCCCATGTCGTTCGCGTTGTCGCTCATGATCGAGAAGCACATCAGCGGCCTGCCGGTTACCACCGAGGAGGGCGATCTCGTCGGGGTGTTGTCATGGACGGACGTGATGGCGGCGCTTCGCACCGACGCCGCCGCGGCGATGAAGGCGACCGTCGGCGACCACATGTCGGAGCGGCTGGTCGCGGTGCAAGACGACGCCACGGTTGGAGACGCGGCATCGGTGATGACGCGCGGCAACGTGCACCGCGTGCTCGTCGTCGATCGCAACGGTAACCTCGCCGGCCTCGTCTCCGCCGTCGACATCGTGCGACACCTCGTCGAGACGCGACAGAGCTGACTCACCCTCGCACCGACCCCAGGGAGGCGTGTCGAGGCGTCGCGCGCGGTGGTGGGGTGAGTCGCCACGTACCCTCGGGTGAGGAGGCGAACCCACAGCTGGCACGAGCTGACACACGCAGGATCGCGACGACTCGCGTGATCTCGCTCTGCTCCGCCCCAGGCGGCGCGGTCCGATCCTTGCGATGGACGCTGGTCATGCGAACCATCTTGTTCTTGAGCGTTGTCGTGCTGGCCGCTGGTGCCTGTGACGACTCACCCACAACGAGTGACGAGGCACCCAAGACGAACGACGGAGAGGTCACCTCCCGACTCGGCGAGATCTGCGAGACGAACGACGACTGTGGCCCCTCCGAGTTTTGCAGCCCCATGGGCTACGCCTGCGGAGACGACTTCGACGACGTGTGCAGCGCCATCCCGACCGAATGCGCGGCCCCCGATGGCCCGCCGATTTGCGGCTGCGACGGCGTCGTCTACGAGAGCCCCTGTGAAGCCGATCGTGCCGGTGTGGGCACCGCGCTTTACGACAACACCTGTGAGCCGCCCGAGCTGCCCACGGGCACGTTTCGGTGTGGTCACACGTTCTGTTCCGAGGGCACCGAGATCTGCGTCGAAGACTTCGAGGTGGAGTTCACCTGTGCCGCGCTCCCAACGAGCTGCGATCCAGAGAACCGCACCTGCGACACGTGCGTACCCGAGTCGCTCTCGGGCTGCGCGTGCACGAACGACGGACGGCAGGTCGTGTGCGGCACGTTCTGAACCGCCCGAATGGGTCCGTCCGTCAGTGCCGTCCGCCAGGTGTACAAAGGTCGCGTCGCGAGGCTGAACAGCCGTGTTCAGACGGCGGGCACCAAGTCGCGGTGGGCGACCAAGTTCCGTAGCCTTGGCCCTGGCGCGCAACCTGCTAGCCTGAGCGGCCATGCGTCTGTCGCCGACAGCCGCCAACATCCTCTCGCTGCTCACATTGTGGGCGCTCCTCGGATGTGGCGCGAGCAGCACGGCAACGCCACCGGCGTCGGCGCAGCGTGAGGCGCGTGCGTCGTTGTCGGTGGGAGAGCCCTTCGGGGGCGCGCTCGTCGAAGGGGTGCGGATGCCCGAGGGCGAGCACTGGACCCTCGTCGACCCAGAGCGCGCCTGGGCCACGCAGGAGACGGTCTCCTTCTTGGTGCGCGCGATCACCCTCGTCGAGCAGCGCTGTCCGCCGACGCACAAACTCTTCATCGGCCACTTGAGCCGCCAGGACGGGGGCCCGCTCTGGCCCCACAAGAGCCACCAGTCGGGGCGGGACGTCGATCTCAGCTTCTACTATCAGCCGAGCGCACTCATCGGCTGGTACCAACGCGCCAACCGCCACACCCTCGACGCGCCGCGCACGTGGACGCTCCTGCGCGCCCTGATCACCGAGACCCCGGTGGAGTACCTCTTCATCGATCGGAGCGTGCAGCGACTCCTGTTGGATCATGCGCGCGCCAGCGGCGAAGACCCCGAGTGGCTGAAGACCGTGTTTCAAGTGGGCTCCGCCCATCCCGAGCCGCTCATCCGACACGCGTTCGGTCACGCCACACACATGCACGTGCGCTTCTTCAACCCCGAAGCGCAGGCGCGAGGAGCTCGTGCCCACGCGTCGCTCCTCGAGCGCGGCGTCGTCGGGGGTCGTCGCCACCCGCGCCTCCGCCCGAGCGCCGAGGCGGAGCTCCCGAGCCGGCCGGCCGCGCCGCCGGCGCCACCCGACACCTGCGCCCCCGCCGCCGACCACGTCGCCGCCCGCTGAGCGGGCGCCCGCTGAGCGGGACGACCATCACGAGAGAAACTCCCCCAGCGCGACGTCGCTCTTCTTGGCTTCGTCCGTCTTGGCGCTGCCATCGCCCGACGGGGAGTCGGCGCCCTTGTTGTCGTCACACGCCGCGTGAGCACGACCGGAGAGGCCACCGCAACCAGGATGAGGGGCGCCCCCCGGTTCTAGCACGAGCGCCGCAGAGCGCGTCAGGGCGGATACTTCGCGATGAACCCGTCCGTGCTGCCGGCGCTCGTGACCGTGCCCGAGCCCAGATCGGCTTGGCCGGTGAACTGACCGCCGGCCACCACGTTGCCGTTCGGATCCACCGCCACGCCCGCCGCCTCTTGATGGAACGATGCGTCGCCGAAGCTCCGCACCCACGTGGCCCCGAAGGCCATGTCGTCGAGCTTGGCCACGAAGCCGTCCCGACCACCAAGGCTCGTGATGAGCGTCGTGCCGAAGTCGACGCTCCCCGTCGTGTAGCCGCCGAGGATGAGGTAGCCGCCTGCGTCCCACGCGACGGCGAGCGCCGACTCGCTCCCTGCGCCGCCGAAGCGCCGGCTCGCCACGTGTGCGCCGTCGGTGGGCGCGAGCTCCACCAGGAACACGTCGAGCTGCCCGGCGCTCGCGAGCGCACCGCCGCCGAAGTCCACGTCGCCCTCGAACTCGCCGGCCACGACGGGTCCGCCGCCTAACCCCACCGTGATGGCGCGCGCGAGCTGTTCCCCGGTGTCGCCGAAGCTCGCCGACCACACGTGGGCGCCGGCCGAGGTGAGCTCGGTCACCCACACGTCGCCGAGCCCGGCCGAGGTGAGAGCGCTCCCCCCCAAGTGGATGGTGCCGCGGAAGTGCCCCGTCGCGAACACCTCGCCGTTGGGGCCCACGGTGATGCCGGTGGCGTATTGGAAGTTGGTGTCGCCATAGCGGGCGCTGAACAGGTGGGCTCCAGCGGAGGTGAACTTCGCCACGAACGCGTCGGGCACGCCCGTGGGCGACGGGGCGAGCGCGCTGCCCCCGAAGTTGGTGCTGCTGCTGATGTGGCCCGCCATCCACACGTTGTCGGAGGCGTCGACGGCGAGCGCCGAGCCCACCTCGTCGGACGTGGCCGCGCTCGAACCGTAGGTCGCCGAGAAGAGATGGGCGCCGTCGGTCCCGCGCAGCTTGGCGAGGTAGACGTTGGAGCCCAAGGCGGTGGAGAGGTTGCTCCCTCCCCAGTTGATGGTGCCTCGGTGATAGCCGGTCACCCACACGTCGCCGGCGCTGTCCACGGCGAGGGCGAGCGCGCCTTGGAGCTCGGCGTTGCCGGCGATGCGCGTCCAGATGCGATTGCCGTCGGGATCGAGCTTGCCCACGATGGCGTCGGTGGCGCCGGCGGAGGTGTGGTTGGCGCCGCCGATGGTGATGGTGCCTTCGAGCTCGCCGGCGAAGTACACGTTGCCGGACGCATCGGTGACCACCGCCTTCACCACCTGCGGCTTGTTGTCGCCGAACACCAGCGACCAGGTGGCCGGGCACACCGGCGTGAGGCCGTCGCAGTCCTCGTCGATGCCTTGCGTGTTGCAGTCCTCCGCCTGCGGCGTGACCTCGCCGGTGCAGGCGCCCCACGCGGTGCCTTGCGCGTTGCACTCGCGGATGCCACCCACGCAGACGCCCACGTTCTCGGTGAGCGGATCGCCGCTGTAGCAATACTGCGACTGGTTGGGGGTGCAGACGCAGCCCTCGCCGCCCTCGTTGGTCTGGCCGTCGCAATCCTCGTCATCGGGCGTGAGGCACGACTCGGGCTCCGGGAGCACCTCGCCCGCGCACGCGCCCCAGGTGCCTTCCTCGGTGCAGGTGGCGGTGCCACCGCGACACAGGCCCACGTCCAAGGTGCCCGCAGGCCCCGTGTAGCAATCCACCTCGTCACCGGGGTCGCACGGACCGGTGAGGCCCTCGCCCCCGGCGCCGCCCGACTGCGTCTGGGTGCTCGTGCTGCCGCCGCTGCCGCCGCTGGCGCCGCTGCCTCCGACGCCTGGGTTGTTGTTCGTGCCGCTGCTCCCACAAGCCGCGGTGACGAGGAGCGCGGCGCCCGAGATCCATCGCGTAGGTCTCATTTCACCACCGTGTCGCAGCCGAGGGTGATCTTCACCTTGCCGTCGGGATCGCTCTTCGCGAGCTCACAGGCGGCACCGCAGAGGATGATCTTCGTCCTGTCGGCGTTGTACTGCCAGCCGTCGGCCATGTCGCAAGCGCCGTTGTCTTGGGCGAAGTCGGTCTCGCTGCCGTCGCCGCCGGTGAACTGCACGTTCACCTGGTTGTAGTCCACGTCGGCCCCCACCTCCGAGGGCACGTCGAACTCGCAACCCAGGGCCTGACCACTGATGGCCGCGAGCGCGTTCGCGAGCTCGGTGGCGAAGTCGATGTTCGGATCGGTGAGATCGATGTGGCAGTTCCCCACGTCGGCTGGCGCCGCATCATGGACGCACTGCGGATCGCCGGCGGTGCCGCCGGCCCACGCGATGCGCGAGAGGAGCGCCCGCGCCGGATCGCTCCCCGGCGCGCCGATGACGAAGGTGCGGATGTTCACGCTGCGCGCCATGGGCACCGTCTCGTCGACGAGCTTGTCCTCGAGGTGCGACGCGCAGGTCTCCTTGCCGTCGGTGAAGAGGACGAGGAAGTCGTTGCCCTCGAGCGCGATGTCGTAGTGCAGATGCGCGTAGCCCAAGGTCACGCCACCCACGATGGGGGTCGGGCCCTTGGGCACCACACCGTCGATGCTGTCGACGAGGAGCCCTAGCTGCGTCGCGTCGAGCGTCGCGACCGGCACCGAGGGCACCTGATCGACGCCACAGCCGTCGTCGTTGTTGAAGTAGGCCACGCCGACGCTCGTGGTGGAGGGCATGGCTGCGAACGCGTCCTTCAGCGCCTGCGCGGTGATGTCCCACTTGCTCGGCTCGTTCGGATCGAGCTTCACCGGGTTGAGCTCGCACGCCGAGCTCGACTGGATGGGAGGGGCGTTGCACAGCATGCTGCCGCTGCGGTCCACCACGAAGAGGATGTTGGCAGGGCGCAGCGTCGCCTCCACCGTCGACTCCCCACAGTTCACGGCGCCGCCGTTGCCGCCGGGGCCGCTGCTGGAGATGGAGAAGCCGGCGCCCGAGCCGCCGGTGGACATCGTGCCGGCGGTTCCGCCGCCCACGCCGCCGGCCCCCGGCGTGCCGAGCGCGCCGTCGTCTTCACAGGCCGGGACCGCACCGAGGAGGAGGACCACCGCGACGACACCCATGGCTTGGGGGTTTCCCATGGTCATCCTTGGAGGCACCCGACGTTGATCTTCACTTCACCGAGGTTGTCGCTCTGAACGAGCGTACAAGCGTCGGGGCACAAGAGGATGGTGGTGGGGGCGAGGTTGTCCTCGTAGTACCACTCGGCCCCGGTGCACGCGGCGGCGTCGTTGACCCGCGGGAGATCGGTCTCCACGGACGAGGAGTCGATGAACTTCACCGACACCTGCTCGGGATCGATCGCCTGCCCGTTGGGGTCGTTCTGCGGCACCGTGTACTCACACGAGAGCTGGCTAACCACGTCGCTCGCGATCGCCTGGAACAGGGGCGAGTAGTCGAGCTGGCAGGAGCTGTGGGTGTGGCCCGTGGTCTTACCGAGCACGCAGTTGATGAGCGCTTGGTAGGTGACGCCGCTGTTCACGCCGGCGCCGCCGCCGATGTCGGAACAGGTGACGCTCGAGCTCACCGGGCAGGTGGAGTCGAAGCCGTTGTTGACTCCGAAGATGCCGTAGAAGGTGTACTTGCGATCCTGGGCGGTGCCGAACATGCCCGCTGGCGGCTTCGCGAGGAGCGCCTCGTCGAAGCACTGCGCCTCCGCGAGCCCAATGGCCCCCGGCAAGGACGTGGAGTTGTCGTCGGTGATCACGATGAACACCTTGAGCGCGTCGAAGCGGAGGAAGTCGTCCCACCGCATGGCGAGGCCCTGATCCGTGGCGCTGCAGGTGAAGCTGCCCGCCGCGCAGCTGCCCGCCGTGCCGTCATACGTGCACAGGATGCGCTGGAGCGCGTCGCTGCTGCTGATCGTGCGCGGGATGCGCCGGAAGATCGGCGGGTTGTCGCCGCAGCCGGGTCCTCCGAGCGGCGGCGCCACGCACACCGCCTGGCCGGTGGTGCCCACGCTGGAGATCATCACCACGCGGTAGTCGAGCCCCCCGGCGGCGAGCACATCGGCGAAGCTCCCGTTGATGTTGGCGCGAACCTGAGCAGCCTCGTCGCCCATGCTCCCGGAGTTGTCGATGGCGACGATAATGTCGACGGGGGGCTTGTCGCCCTTGACCTCGGTCGCGGCGCAGCTCGTGCCACCCCCGGCCCCGCCGGTCGGATCATAGGTGAAGTCGACGCCACCTGCGCCCCCGCTCGCGGTCGTGGTCCCGCCCCCGGAGCTCGACCCGCCCGTGGCGCCACCGCCCGTCGCCCCCGAGCCGCCGCTCGCGCTGCCTCCACCGGTGGTCGGTCCTGCGCCGCCGGTGGTCGGTCCTGCGGCAGCGGCCCCGGCACCGCCCTGGCTGCTCGACGTGACTTGATCGTCGGAGCCGCAGGCCATCACGGCCAGCGCGCCCACCACCCACCACGCGGATCTTGGTCGTTTGTTCATGAGCTCGAACCTCAGGCGTAACGTCCAGCCTCGCCGAGGCACTAGTTATTCACAACGGAATTTTCCACTTAAACTGCAAGAAGGGTCGCCGCTCCGCGGTGGATGGAGGACGCGCGCCTACCGCGCCGCGACGTCGGAAGCACCTTGTCGTCGGACGCCGTGCGCCACCCCGTCGGTCGCTAACCGCCTCACGTCGTCCCTTTCGTGCTCTGGCTCGGGGGAGGCGTTGCGGAGTTGAAGAGCGGGCCGCGACTGCGGCAAACTCAGGCGATATCATGGCGCAAGCACCTCCCGGCATCCGTGTGTTCCCCTGGGTCTTGTTGGCGCTTCCCTGCGCCCTGTTGGGCTGCGAGGAGCGTGTTGGATCGGGTGCACCTGGCGCCGCGACCACCAGCGGTCCGGTTGTGGAGCCGCACCCCAACGCGAGCGCGTCCGCGGGTCACGCCGCTCCCCTCGACATCAACGTCGCCCCGGAGACCGGCGTGCTCGAGCCTCCGAAGCTCGAAGGCGCCCCGAAGATCGTCGGCGACTCGAAAGGTGGGAAGGGGCAGCCGAGCCTCCGGTAGGCGGCGCGCTCGGCCTCGTCGTGAACGAGCCGTTGGCTCGCAGGGATGGAGGCGTTAGCCTGCCGTCCGTGAGCTGGGCGAGCGCGGCGCGAGACCAACGTCCCACCCTCTGAGCGATGGCCCTCGACGTCAGCTACGCCATCACGGTCGGGCGGCTCCCTGCGCGGGCGCTGTCGCTCTTGCGATTCTCCGGGCGTGAGGGGATCTCACGTCTCCATCGGTTCGAGGTGCTCGTGGCGTCGTGCCTGCCGGAGCCCCTCCTCCGCGCGGTCGCGCTGGGCCAACGGGCGCGGCTCGCCCTGCGCGTGGGCGAACAGCGTCGCGTGATCCGCGGCGTGATCGCCCGCATCGCCCGCGACGGCGCCGACGCCGGCGGCCTCCGCGATGCCCAACGCTATTCGCTCACGTTGGTGCCGCGCGCGTGGCTCCTCCGCAAGCGGAGGGGCTCGCACATCTTCCAAGACAAGCGGGTCGACGAGGTGATCGACGCCGTCGCCGCGCGGCTGCGCGTCCACACCCGCTGGGCGCTCGACAAGCCGCTGCCCTCGCGCCCCTACTGCACGCAGTTCGAGGAGACCGATTTCGACCTCTTGTGTCGACTGTGCGCCGAGAATGGGCTCTGGTTTCGCTTCGACCACGGCCACGAGCACGACGAGCTCCTCGACATCGCCCTCGCCGCCGCCGCGCAGGCGCTCCCCCCGCTGCCGCTCGCGGAGCTCGGAGAGTTGTTGCCCCTCGCGGCGGGTGAGCACGACGAGACCCTGGTGTTCTCCGACCACGCGTCCTACCCGCCCATCGTCGACGTCGTCGACGCGCTGCGCGGGCATCTGCCCACGCTGCACTACCAAGACGCAGCGGGGGCGCTCACCGGTCGGCACGAGGACTATGTGGTCGAGGCGAGGCTCACCGACGCCGTCACTCCGACAGCTGCCGTGTTTCGGGAGTACGACTTCCTGCGCCCGCTCGCCGCTCTGGAGAGCAGGAGCGGCGACCGCCCGTCGCCCGGCTCGGAGCGGCGTGGTGGCGTGGCCAGCGCGTCTCTCGGTGGCGCGCTCTCCGTGCTCGACGACCTCGGCGTCGACGACGCTCTCGGCGCGGAGCTCGACGATCTCGAGATCTACGAGCACGACGGAGATGACCTCTACCCCGACTGGAGCCGCAAAGCCGAGGAGCCCAAGCTCATCCTCGCTCAGCATCAGCGCCGCCGCCGCCTCCTCGAAGGCCGCAGTCACGCCTGCCGCCTCGAGCCGGGCCGCAGCTTTCATCTCGAAGGCCACCCACTCCACGAGGCGAACGCGGCCTACGCGGTGGTCGACGTGCATCACGAAGGGGTCGCCACCTTCCACGCCACGGAGAAGGCCGAGCCGTATCACAACCGCTTCACGTGCGTGCCGCGCGATGTGGTCTACGTGCCCGCGCGTCCGCCGCGGCGCAGCGTGCAGGTGTGTCTGACGGCCCAAGTGGTCGGGCCCGAGGGGGAGGAGATCCACGTCAACGAGCGCGGAGAGATCAAGGTGAAGTTCCACTGGGATCGGCGCGACGAGCGCCACGAGCCCACGTGCTGGATCCGCACCATGCACCCGTGGGCCGGCGCCGGCTGGGGCTTCCAGTTCATCCCGCGCGTCGGCATGGAGGCGGTGGTGATGTTCGAGGGAGGCGATCCGGACAAGCCGCTCGTCGTCGGCTGCGTGTACAACGGCGTGCTCCCACCCCCGTTCCGGCTGCCTGGTTACAAGACGCAGAGCGGCATCGTCACTCGCAGCACGCCGCGGAGCACGGGCCACAACGCGCTCATGTTCGACGACGCCGCGGGGCGTGAGCTCGTGTTCCTCCGCGCCGAGCGTGACCAACACAATCTGGTGCAGCGCGACCGTCGTCTCGACGTGAATCACCAGGACCACACCGAGGTGGCCGACGATCAACACCTCCGTGTCGGTGGCGAGCAGCACATCGCCGTTCATGGCGACCGCCACGTCGAGCTCTTGTCGAGCGACACCGAGCACGTGAGGGGCGCGCGTCATGTGCAGGTCGACGAGCTGCTCGAAGAACGTGTGCGCAGTCGCTCGGTGCACGTGGCCGAGGGAGAGCGCCGCGTCGTCGGTAGCACCCACACCATCGTGCATGGCAACATGGTCACCCTCGCCAAGGGAAACGTCACCCTCCAGGTCGGTCAGACCGAGGCGCCGAAGGGCGCCACGCTCAACGTGGAGGGATCTGCGACGGTGTCCGCCATGGAGTCGATCAGCCTCGAGGCAGACCGCGACATCACGCTCCGGGTAGGGCGGAGCTTCGTGCGGATCGGCGAGCACGGCATTCAGCTCTCCGCGAGCTCGGTCACGCTCGGTGGCTCCAACGCGCAGATCTGCGCCGCCGACGGCGAGATTCGGCTCACCGCCGACGAACGGCTCCAAGGTGTGGCCGACACCGTCGTGTTGAAGGCGTCGGGGGCCGCGCTGGGCCTTCGCTCGGAGGCGAGCGTCGAGGGGGCCCGCGTGCTGCTCAACTCGCCCGGGCAGGCCAGCGACAGCATCGAGACCAGCGAACGGGAGCCGATGCGGCTCGAGGTGGTCGATCAAGATGGGAGCCCCATCCCCTACGAACGCTTCATCATCACGCTCGACGGCGGCGGCGAGCACATGGGCTACCTCGACGATCGTGGCAAGGCGGTGGTCGACCTCAGCGGCCCCGGCCGCGTCACGTTCCCCGATCTCAACGACGTGGAGGAAGGATGACCATCACCAGCTATCGCGCGGTGCGGGCGCCAGCGAGCGGGCCTCCCGCGGCGCCCAATCCGATTCGCCGTCCATGGATGAAGGTCATCGCGGTGAAGCTCCACGACTTCCCGAGCCGCGGTCGCATGAGCACGTCCACCCCCCCGCAGACGGAGGCCGAGCTCCTCGAGGAGGCGACCATCACCGGTCTCCGCGACCTGTTCGCGCAGGTGAACGGATCGATCAACATCGTGTGGGTCACGTCCGTGGCGGAGGCGCGCGCGGAGGTCGGCGCACGAGATCTGGTGGTGTACTTCTCACGCGATTTCGCGAGCGGCCTCATCGCACCCTTCGCGCGCAGCATGCGTGGTCGCACGAGCGGCGACATGCGCGCCTTCTACAGCAACGTGCTCTCGTCGTACGAGAGCGACTCGAACGCGCACAACATCGGTCTCACGCTCATCAACTACGATCCTCGCTGGGCCCTCACCGAGATCTACGTGCAGCGGGTGTTCTCCCACAACCCCGAGGTGAACAACCTCGGGAACACGAGCTGGGAGAGCGCGGTGCGGGCGGTGGGGCGCGAGCTCGCCGGTATCGCGTTCCACGAGGGAATGCACAACAAGGTCGAGCCCAACCACGACGCCGTCGGCGATGAGGAGTTCGATCTGCACCGGCACGGAGGCCACGGGATCGCCGACATCAACGGCTATCGCCACGATCCCAACCGCGAGAACGTGTCGCTCATGACGCGCTTCATTCGCAACCCCGCCTACCCCCAACAGGTGCCCGCTAGCGGGAGCGGCGTCGAGCTTCCATGACCAACGTCGACGATCCTCCCGACGGCCGCGGCGCCCCGGCGGCGCCGCCCCGCAGCGCGCCCTCCGGACCCGTCGGCGAAGGAGAGCACGTCGTGCGCTCGGGTGAAGACCTGCACTCCATCGCGTGGCGGTACGGCGTCGACCCGCGCGCGCTCTGGGAGCATCCCTCGAACGCCGCGCTGCGGGAGCGCCGCCGCGAGGGGGTGCTGCTTCCTGGGGATCTCGTCACCGTCCCTGCGCCACGGGAGCGTGCCTCGTTTGCGGTGCGTCCGGGGGGGAGCCATCGCTTCAGCGCGACCGTTCCAAGGCATGAGCTCCGCCTCTCGCTCGAGGAGGATGGCACCCCCCAGGCCAACCTCCGCTACACGGTCGTGGCTGACGGTGTCACCGCGGAGGGCACGACCGATGGGCAGGGCCAGCTCGTGCTCTCGGTGCGCCCGTCGACGCGCTTCGTCACCCTCACGTTGCACGAACAAGAGGATGGCCACCCCTTCGACAGCGTGATGCGCATCGAGCTCGGCGGCCTCGACCCCGGCGAGGACCTCACCGGCGTTCAGGCTCGCCTCCGCAACCTGGGTCACAGCCCGGGGCCCATCGACGGTGAGCTCGGCCCCCGCACCCGTCGCGCCATCGAGAGCTTCCAGCGCGCGGAGGGTCTCGAACCCAGTGGCGAGCTCGACGACGCCACGCGAGAGCGCCTCGCCGAGCGCCACGAGCACTAACCCAGGCCACCAGCGCGACGCGCGCAGGCACGAAGGCAGCGAAGCGCGTCTCCCCGCGCTCGCATACGAGCTAGACCAAGCGCCGCCATGGCGACATCGCTTCGCCAAGACCACCTTGGTCGACAAGCACCCGGTGGGTGAGACGCCGTCGTCGGCGCACGTCAGTCGAGGACGGCCTCGATCACGGGGGCGAGGATCTCTTCGTGCTTGTCGAAGCGTGCGTCGTCGATCAGGCCACCCACGCTGAACTGATTCATCGGATCCGCGCCGAAGCGCACCACGATCATGTCGAGGCTCGGGATGACGTCGACGAACTGGTTGCCAAAGCCTCGCATCGCGAACATGTCGTCGGGCGCTACCTGCGAGATGCCGCCGTCGAGCTCATCGCCCATCACGCTCAGGGCCGGCGTGTGCCCGTTGAGCCACCACAAGAGCCCGTAGGCGCGGTTGTGCTCTTGGGACGGGGTGAGCGTCTCGGTGACGTGGGTCGCGGGCACCACCGTTTGGTCGTGCCACCGTCCACCGTGGAGGTAGAGGTAGCCGAGGCGCGCGTGGTCGCGACAGGACGTGAGCACCGAGGCGTAGGGCGTGGGGTTGCCCGCGGGATCGTGGCGCCACGTGGCGGTCACGCCGATGCGGCTCCAGAGGTGCTGCTCGGCGTAGGCTTCGATGGTCATGCCGGTGGCGTTGCGAAACACCGGCTCGAGAAGCTGCACCCCGCCGTTGTGATACCGAAAGCTCTCCCCAGGAGCCTCGGCGAGCTCCAGCCCGATGGCGTGGCTCGTGTTGTTCTGCGAGAGCATCGCGAGCACGAAGTAGTCGTCGAAGGCGCTCCACGAGAGGCCGGTGGTCATGGTGAGCACGTGGCGGAGGGTGATCGCCTCGTTTGCAGTACCCTGCCATTCCGGCACGTATTGTGCCACCGAGTCGTCGAGGCTGCCGAGGTCGCCACGCTCGATGGCGATGCCCACGAGAGCGCTCGCGTGGCTCTTGGCGATCGACCACGAGATCTGGGGCGTGCTCGCGTCTCGCCTCTGAAAATAGCGCTCGAATACGAGGTGTCCGTGCCGGATGACCACCAGGCAATACGAGTCGAGCTGCCCCGCCTTGATCGCGGCAGCCTCGAGCTTGGCGCTGTCGAGCCCTTGCGCTTCCGGGCTCGCCTCGGGCCAGGCCGCGCCGGGAAAGAGCGGTTCGTTTTCGCCTTCGCCCTCGCCTTCGCCCTCGCCCTCGCCCTCGCCTTCACCTTCGCTCGCACCGCCGCCCCCGGAGACGTCGTTGCCGCCGGCCGCCGCGATTGGGAGCACGCCGCCCGCTGGCTCCCCGCAGCCCATCGTCACCACCGCCGCGAGCAAGAGGGTCCCCCAGGTGATGCGCATGGGCGGAAACTGCCCGATCCGCCGGCGCCGCGCTTCCGCGGTCACGCCACGAGGTGATTTGCGTCCGCCAAAGCTCCCCTTACGCTCTCTCTCGTGGAGCCGGCCACCCCAGCGACCATGGAATCCGACCCGGTCGGGCGCTACGTCTCGGGCGAGGGGTTCGTGCACTTCTGCGCCACGCCTGCCTTGTGGGGCATCATCCTCTGGGGTCGCCCCAACGAGGACACCGCCCGCAACCTTGGGCGCACGCTCTTGATGGAGCTGTCGCCCCCTGCCGTGCCTCACGCCACGGTGGTCGACGCGAGCCGGCTCGAGGGCGCGGAGGTCGGCGCGTTCAAGGCCCTCGAGTGGTACATGCGCACCTTCGGCAAGCAGCTCGGAGAGCAGGTGCTGAGGTTGGCGCTCGTGCGCCCGGCGGGGCTGTCGGGCGCCATCGTGGCCGGGGTGTACGACGTGGTGCCGCGCCCCTATCCGGTGGAGGTGTTCGGGACGCTCGGCGAAGCGCTCGCCTGGGTGGGCGGTCCAGCCGGGCTGGAGGACGCCATGAGCGCCGCGTTCACCGCCGCCACCGGGACGCCTCCGCTCCTCGGCTCGCTCCGCGCCCTGCTCGGTGAGCACCTGGCCGGGCTCACGGTGGCGGAGGTGGCCAAGCAGCTGTCGCTCTCCGAGCGGAGCCTCCAGCGCAAGCTCAGCGAGCTCGACACCACGTTCCAGGCCGAGCTCGGTGCGGCCCGGGTGCGCGCGGCGCAGCGCCTGCTCGTCGACACCGACGCCCCGCTCACCAACATCGCCCTCGAGGTGGGCTGCGCCTCCCTACAACACTTCAGCGCGCTGTTTCGCAAGCACGTCGGCGAGTCGCCGAGCGCGTGGCGCAGACGCCACGGCAAGTGACCGGCCGCCGCAGCGCGACGCGAGCCAGGCCCAGCCGGTTTTTTTTGGGTGGCGGCCCGCGCACAACCCCCTCATACCGCCGCCATGAGCGCGCTGTTGATGATCCCCGGGCCCATCGAGATCTCCGACGCGGTGAAGGCCGCGTACTCGATCCCCCCTCCAAGCCACCTCGCGCCCCACATCATCGAGGCCTTCGGGCGCGCGCTCCGGAACATGCGCCGGGTGTGGTGCGCCGCCGACGACACCCAGCCGTTCGTGGTGGCAGGCAGCGGCACCTTGGCGATGGACATGGCGGTCGAGAACCTCGTCGACGATGGCGACGCGGTGCTGGTGGTGAACACCGGCTACTTCTCCGATCGCATCGCCGCGATGATCACGCGCCGAGGCGGACGGGTCACCGAGGTGACGGCGGCAGTGGGCGACGCCCCGTCGCTCGACGCGGTGCGCGAGGCCCTCGCCGCTCGGCCTCACCGCGCCCTCTTCGCCACCCACGTCGACACCTCCACCGGCGTGCGCGTGGACGCGGCAGGTCTCGCTGCGCTCGCTCGGGAGCACGGCGCCCTGTCCGTGTTCGACGGCGTGTGCGCCACCGCAGGTGAGCGCTTCGAGATGGAGGCGTGGGGAGCCGACGTGTATCTCACCGCGTCGCAGAAGGCGATCGGCCTCCCGGCGGGGCTCGCCCTCATGGTGGTGAGCGCGCGCGCTCTCGCACGCCGCGCCGAGCTTCGCACGCCGCCCCTCATGAGCATCGACTTCGACGCGTGGCGCCCGATCATGGAGGCCTACGAGGGCGGGCGCCCCAGCTACTTCTCCACGCCGGCCACCACGTTGATCGCAGCCCTCGACGTGGGCCTTCGCGAGCTCCTCGACACGCGGGACGGCGCGCTCACGGGAATGGAGGCGCGCTTCGCGCTGCACGAGCGCTGCGGGGAGCGGATGCGCCACGCGTGGTCCGAGCTCGGACTCGAGCTCTTGTGCCGGCCTGCGCTCAGCGCCAACACGCTGAGTGCGATCCGCTTCCCAGCCGGCGTGGACGCGAGCCTGGTCGCCGCGATCGGCGAGCGCGGCGTCATCGTCGCCGGGGGCCTGCACCCGAGCTGCAAGGGCGAGTATTTTCGCGTCGGACACATGGGCGAGGTAACGCGGCGCCCCGACGCGCTCGAGCGCACCGTGGCCGCCATCACCGCGGCCCTCGACGCCGTGAGGCGCTGACCGCCGCGAGCCTACGACAGCTCGCTCGTGGCCATCGAGGCACGACGAGCCCGCCCGCTCCACGAGGAGGTGCGGAGCCGCAGCGCGGCGCGTCTCGGACGCGTGGGCTGCCGCCGTCAGACGACGAGCTCGCGAACCCACGCTCGGATCTTGGTGGCAGCGCGCATCTGTTCGAGCGCTCGCCGGCGCTTGTCGTCATCTCTCACCACCGCGGTGCGAAAGCGCAGCTGAGCACGGTGGGCCTCCATCCAGGCGGCGAGGAGCGGATCCAGACGCCGCGGCTCGCGCAGCATGTCATCGAGGGTGGCGCGGATGTTCGGGGTCATGCCCACCCAGATCGGCACCTCGGGCAGCCCCCTCGCCCCGTAACGGAGCACGATGAGCCCTGGTTCGCTCGGTTCGTGCTCCACGTGCTCGGCCGTGATCTCGTAGTCGCCGCGCCACTCGAGACCGGTGACCGGATCGCGATGATGAAAGCGCTCCGGGAAACGGATGGGGGCGCCGATGAGCCCGCGGATCACGTCGATGGACGACACCACGCCGAGCGCCCGCCCCCCCTCGTCGACCGCGACCAGGCGATGCAGACCCGTCTCGGCGAGGAGGAGGGCCGCCGCCTCGACGGTCGCGGAGCCGGGAACGGTCTTGACTGGGGTGCTCATCACCTTCTTCACCGGACCGTCCTCGACGCCAGCCACGTCGCGCATCGAGACGAAGCCCACCGGCACGCCGTGGTCGTCGAGGATGGGGATCCCGCTGATGCCGAGGGTCACCATGCACCCGCGGGCGGTGGACGCAGCGGCTCGTGCACCGAGAAAGAACAGCTGAGGGTTGATGATCTCCTGAACGTACTTTGCCATGGCCTCGTCCTCCGAGCTGAGAGGGCCCGCACTTCCGTAGTGCACGTACGCATTGCACGTACCGCGCCAGCGCGGCTCGCCAGCGCGTCGCGCCCTCGAGCTCGGCGGGGAGCGGTCACGCGCGACGTCAAGCCATCTTCGCGAACATCGCGCGGATGTGTCGCTGCGGCACGTCGAGCTCCACGAGCTCGCGCAGGCGGGCGAGCGCGAGGGCGGCCTCCGCCTCATTCTGATGGGTGACCATGGGCTCGGAGAACCGGGCCACCACCGACGGAGGCAAGGCGTAGTCGACGGTGAGCGAAACGCGCGTCGCGCGACCCCGCGGCGTGAGCTCCAGATCCCAGCGGCTGTCGAGCCCACCTTCGGTCTTCACCACCAGCCGCTCTGGTGGCTCGTACTTGTCGACGAACGCGCGCCCGTCGAAACACTCGCCGCCGAGCTTGTAGGTCCACGACCACGTGGCGCGGCGGCCGCGGCCCCGGAGGCCGTGCACCTCGACGAGGGAAGGGATCCACTCCGCCAGCCTCCTCACGTCGTCGAGGTAGGCGAAGACGTCGGCCATCGCGGCGCGGATCGTAACGTTGCGGGTGAGCCTGTTCATGCTGCCTCCTTCGGATTTCGGCCTCAGCGCGCCGGTATCCGGTGGTCGGTCGCGGCGCCATCGCTGGCGGTAGCGTCGACGCGCGCCAGCGCGCAGACCACCCTGGGTGTGAACCGCGGGGAGGGCGACCCCCGCCGGAGGGTGACCGAGAGGTTCTCCATCCCTTCGATGCGCACGCGCACGGCCCTGGGGTCGACGTCGCTCGACACGTCGCACACCACCACCTCCTGACACCCGTTGAAGAGGTGCACGATGTGGTCGTAGCCAGGGAAGCGCCGCCGCACTTCGCCGCGGTACTGCACGCAGAGCCGCACCTCGGTCGCGTCGGGTTCGCGCGCGTTGGCGTCGCCCACCACCGGCAAGCTCACCACAGAGAGCAACAGCGCCGATGCTGCCAGCGCGCCCAAGGCGCGAGCGCAGCCAAGACGGACCTTCTCTTGCAGCATGTGGCCTCCTTCCTTCGGGAGGGGCGCTCGGTCGAGCACGACGGAGCGCGTCCCCCCCGCGTACCGTGTGCAAGGAGCGTGCGAGCTCCCCCCTCTTCCACGAGATTTGTTGGGCAGCGCACCAGGTGCGCTCGAGCTGCAACGCTTGCCGGCAAACGCGCCGGAGCGCGGCGGCTTCGCGCCTCAGCGGCGACGCTCGGGCCCGCGGTGGGGCGGGCTGATCCCCAGCTCGACGTGCCTAAATCGCAGTGGGTGCGCGCGTGGCGCGCCCCTGGCGAACGGACCCGCCGCCTCACAGCGGCTGTCCGGGAGCGCGGTAGATCCCCGCCGACGGCACCCTCGGCTCGAGCAGGCCGTTGTGCACGAGCACCTCGTCGATCGCGCCGAGCGAGTGCCAGGTGAGCTCACTCGAGAGCTCGTACACGCTGACGCTCGGAGGCAAGGCGCTCCCTAGCGCTCCGCGCAACAGCCCCAGCGCGCGAGGCGGCGCGACGAGGATCAGCCGCGTCATCTCGAGCCTCCGCGCTCGCTCCGCGGCCAACGTCGCCACCCGCTTGGCGAAGCGGCGCTCGAGCTCCATCTCGTGGCGAGCGCGGTGGTCGTCGAGACCGTGAAGCGAGGCACCGGCGGCCGCATGCCCGCGCCCGCTCTTCACGTTCGCGAACAGATCGGTGCCGGTCAACAGGCTCTCCGGGTTGACGAGATCCTCCTGCTCGCGGAGACGCGGTCCAGAGTAGTAGCCGGGATCCATCGGCTCGACGATGGCGAAGAAGCGCGCACGCGCAGCGTCCGCGATGAGCAGCGTAGTGGTCATGGTGTCGTCCTTGTCGCTGGTTGTCCCTCACCGGCGGTGCAGCCGGCATGCCAGCCCAAAGAGACGTCCCGGACGCAGGCGCGAGCCCCGGAAGACGAGAATCGGAAGGGGCCGGGTGCCTCACCCTCGCAGCACGAGGAACGCCTTGTCGTCGCGTCGCCCCGTGTCGAGCACCACGTCCGTCTGCCCCCGCAGATGCGCGAACGCTTGCTCGTCGAGCTCATCGCCGAGCTCCACCGGGACACGGGTCCCCTTCTTGCCCTTGATCTCGATCTGCGCGTCGAAGCCGACGTGACGCGCGAGCAAGCGCGCCTCTTTGAGCATCTCCTCGGCGCGCGCGACAACGCGTGGATCGATCGCGGGCGCGCTCGGCGGCGCCTCCGGGGCCGGCTTCGGCGCCTCCGCCTTCTTTGGCGCCTCCGCCTTCTTCGGCGCCTCCGCCTTCTTCGGCGCCGGCTCGCTCTTGGGCTCCGCCTTTTGCGTCGGCGCTTCTGTGTCGGGCTTCTTCGGCTTCGCGTCCTTGGGCGCCTCGAGCAGACGCAGCTTCTTCTCAGCCGCGTCGAGCTCGCGCTCGAGCTCCGCGACCTTCGTCCTCAGCGACGCCAGCTCCTTGGTGGCCACAGCGGCCCGCGCCAAGCTGATGACGGCAACGATGAAGGCCACCACGATAGCGGCGAGGCTGGCTGGCTCCATGATGGCTGCAACGTGGCGATGTCGCGCCTCGGGTGCAACCCCGTCGACGTGTCTCGCGGCGAGGAAGCGCGGGCAACACGCTCCTCGATCAGCGGGGGATGGGCTCGGTGACGGTGCCCTGCGGGTTGGCGATCCACTTGAAGTTGTCGATCAACACCAGCGAGTCGAACAGGCCATCCTGCGAGTCGTACACCGAAAGCCGCAGCCTGATCTCGGCGCCGGCGGGCACCGAGGTGCGGGTGACGAGCCAGCTCGTGGCCCCGTGGTCTTCGCCCTCGGTGTCGAAGCCAAAGCCCGTGCCGAGCAGCTCGAGATCGCCGGCGGGGCACGCGAACGGCTTGTTCGCGTCGCCCGCCAAACAGGGGTTGGGCGGGTTGCCGGGGCAGCCGCACACCGAGAGAAAGGCGCTGTTCACGCTCACGGTGTTGCCTTGGCTGTCGAAGGAGATGCTCCCATCGGCGCTGTCCGCCGGCTCCGGCCACAACAGCGCCACGAAGAAATCGTTGTACTCGCTGCACACGAACTGCGGCCACTCGTAGGTGTAGAAGTTGAACTCGAACGAGATCCCGGTGGCGTTGGAGGGGGTGCGTATCACCAGCTCGAGCGCGGCCCCGTCGTGCGGTTGACCGGTGGTCACGCCCGGACACGATGGCTCTTCCTTTGGGAAGCCCTCCGGATGGGCAGAGGTGTAGCCCTTCTCGAACATGTGCCCGATGTAGAGGGGATCGGCGGGGCGTCGAGCAGCCCCGCTCGAGAGCGCCAACATCTCGGCGCCGCGCCGCACACCCACGAACGGTCCGAAATCGTCCACGATGCCGTGGCCGAGATGGAACAAGTCGGAGAAGGCGCCGGGGACGGGGGCCCCGTCGGGCAGCACCCAGGTCGCAGACACCAGGCCCCAGTCGCCCTCCCCGCTCGACACCTTGCACAGCTCGATGGCCCTCGCGGCGGCCCATGGATCGGCGTCGTCGAGGGCGATGCCTTCGTCACAGGGGGGATCGATCTCGTCGATCAGGCCGTCGCAGTCTTCGTCGCCGGGTTCGCTCCCCGGAGCGGTGTCCACCTCGACGGCGTTGGGGTTCACGTTGGGATCGCAGTCGTCGCAGTCACCGTCGAGGATCGTGAACCCATCCTCGTCCGCGTCGGCGGTCGGGTCGTCGCAGGGGTTGCCGGCGTCGGAGCCCGCCGTCCCTCCTGCGCCCGCGCCGCCCACAGCGAGCCCTCCGCCGAGCCGCACGTCCACCACGCAACCGTTGTCCACCGCCAACAGCGGGAGCACGAACGCCGCGAGCAACGCCACGCGCCGCGCCGCCCCCGCAAACCGGCGCCGCCGCGCTCCCCGACGCGCGCCGGCGCGCCCGGGCGCCCTTCGTCGCGCGACGTCCTCGGTCGGCGAGGGGTTCATCTCAGCCGCGCGTGGCCTCGACGAACGCGTCCGCCATCTCTTTCGCGGAAGCGAAACGTTGGTTCACGTCACGCACGAGCACACGCGCGAACCACGCGTCGAGGCCGGCGGGCAAACCCGGCAGCGCCGCGGTCACCGGGGTGAAGTCGCAGGACGCCACCTTCACGCAGAGGTCGGCGAAGCCAGTGGCGTTGAACGGCACCTGTCCCACCAGCGCGTGGTAGGCGACCACGCCCACCGACCAGAGATCGGCGCGCAGATCGACGTGCTTCGCGCTGATGAGCTGCTCCGGCGCCATGTAGAAAGGCGTGCCCATCTTGTCGTAGGTCTGTGTCATCTGCAGACCGTCCTTGGCTTGCTTGGCCACCCCGAAGTCGATGAGCTTTGCATGCAGCTCGTCGTCCATCTCGGTCAAGAAGATGTTGGCTGGTTTGATGTCGCGATGAACGATGCCGACGCCGTGCGCTTCCTTGAGCGCGCGGGCCACGTGCGTCACGATGATGCGCACGTCGGGGAGAGGGAGGCGCTCCTCTCTGCCGAGACGCGTCTTGAGCGACTGCCCTTCGAGCAGCTCCATCGCGATGTAGGGCACCCCGTCGTCGGTTTGTGCGATCTCCTGGATCTTCACCACGTGGCCCGACTTGAGCTGAGCCGCGGCTCGCGCCTCACGAATGAACCGCGCGACGAACTTCTGATCCTCGGCGAGGTTCGGGGCCATGAACTTCACGGCCACCTCGGTCTGGAGCGAGTGGTTGAACGCCACCCACACGCTCCCCATGCTGCCTTGCTCGAGAGGACGCACGAGCTCGAGATGGCTGGTGACCTGCTGCCCAACTTCCATGCGCACGGGAACGGTAACACCGAGGCGCCGCTACGGCAGCCAGCGACTCGAGCGCCGGCCGAAAAAGACCCGGGCTAGCGCGACGCGCGCTTGGGTGGTGGGCCCCATGCGCAACGCGGTGGGTGGAGGGCCCCGCGCCTAGCGTGGGGGGAGGGCGCGGCTGCACCCTCCCCGCAACTCAGCGTCGGCGCCGAATCACCCAGCCGAGGCCGGCGAGGAGGAGCGCGAACGCGCCGTGGTGGGGCGCGCGAGAGCGGCCGTGGGCGCACGAGCTCAGCAGCACGCCGTCGTAGTCTTCGTTCTCGGCGTCTCCGGCCACCCAGCGGTCGTTCTCGGTGGGAGGAGGCTCCACGGGGCTGCAGTCGGGATCTTGCTCGGCAGCACACTCGGGGTTGCACACCCCATCGAGGCCGCAGCTCGGCTGGCAGTCGGGATCGGTGCTCTGATCGAGACACAGGTCGCTGCAGAACCCGTCGGCGGCGCAGGGACAGTCGGGGTCGGCCGCGCCGCAGCCGGTGGCACACTGACCGTCCGCGAAGCACTGGGGCCCGCTGGGCGTCTCGCCGATGAACGCGTTGATGTCGCTCTGGTAGTCGTCGACGCGGGTGTCGATGGCCTGCGAGATGCAGTCGCTGCGAGAGTGAATGCCCGCCACCACCTCCTGGCCGCCGCGGGTCATGAACGTCGGGCCGCCCGAGTCGCCGCTGCACGTCCCCGACGGCTCGAGACCCATGGTGAACACGAACTGGTACACGTCGTCGATGGTGGTTGTTCCCTGGCGCTTGCGGCCCGAGTCGTTGGCGCCGTCGCTGGTGATGCCGAAGCCCACGAGCCGCACCGGAGCGCCTTGATCGGCGGTGGTCATGGTCTGGGTGGCGAAGGGGATGGGCGTGGCGGGCCCGGCCGCGGACAACCGCAACAGGCCGATGTCGTCCTCGAACACGTCGATGTTCCAGCCAGGATGCGTCCAGCCCGACACCGCGGACACGACCTCGCCGCCCCCGCCCACCTGGCTGCCGAAGAAGACGTCGATCTGGTTGTAGTTGAACACTCCGAAGTCGCTGAGGTTGGGCGGGAGGCAGTGGGCCGCCGTGAGCACGACGGTGGGGCGGATCAGCGTGCCGGTGCAGAAGGCATAGCCCCCGGCGGTGAGCGCCACCACGGCGGGATCGCCGTTGTTCACGGTGCCGTTGACGATGGTCTGATCCACGTCGCCGAGCTGCTCGTCGGGGAGAACCGCGTCGCCGCAGGCGGTCGCGAGCACCGCCAACACGAGCGCCGCGCCGCGGGAGGGCTCCCCTTTCATCCGTGCCACGACACCCCGAACTGCAAAGCCCAGACCAGACGATCTTGTCATCATTTCGACACCATGCACGAACTGCCAAGCAGCGCTCTGGGTTCCCATGGACCGTTGATCCACCCGAGCGACGGCCCTCACCGAGGGATGTGACCCGAAGGCCCACGCGCGTCGCCACCTTTGGATTCTCATACGGCGCGCCACGTTCATGGTTCCCGCTCCATCCCCGTCACGCAGTGGGTATTGATTCGTGGCGCTCGGCCACGAGCAGCTCGGCCGCTTCGTCCACGTTCATGGCTGCCCCGTAGAGGTACCCCTGTCCCAAGTCGCAGCGGGTGTGGGCGAGCTCGCCCACCTGGGCCGGCGTCTCGATCCCCTCCGCCACCACCTCGAGGCCCAGCTCGTGCGCGAGGGCCACCACCGCCCGCACCACCTTGCGGCGATGCGGCTCGTCGAGCTTCGCGATGAGCGAGCGGTCGAGCTTCAGCTTGTTGAACGGCAGCTCGACGAGGTACGAGAGCGACGCGTAGCCGGTGCCGAAGTCGTCGAGCGCGAACTGGACGCCACGTCTCCTGAGCGCCTGCATGTTGCGCTTCGCAGCGTCGAGATCCTCGAGGAGCGCGCTCTCGGTCACCTCGAGCACGAGACACTCCGGCGCGATCCCCGTCTCCGAGAGGACCAGCTCCACGTCGCGGGCGAAGCTCGGGTTGACGATCTCCGCCGCAGACACGTTGACCGACACGGTGACCGCGCGCCCCGCCCCACGGTTCCACGCCCCGATCTGCGCGCACGCGCGCTGCATGATGCGCGCTCCGAGCCGATGGATGAGCCCCGTCTCCTCGGCGACCGGGATGAACTCGTTGGGGCCCACCAGCGCCAAGCTCGGGTGGCTCCACCGGCAGAGCGCTTCGAAGCCCACCAGGCGCCCCGTGTCGAGCTCGACGATCGGCTGGTACTGCTCGAAGACATGGCCCTTGTCGAGTCCTTCGCGGAGATCGGCGCTGAGGATGAGACGACGCCGGTCCTCTTTGCGGATCCCCGTCTGGTAGGCCTGTCGCCCGCTGCGGACGCGGCGCAGCGCGGCGCTGGCGGCGGCCATCGCGTCCTGGAGCACATCGTCGGCGCGCTCGTAGCGGCGCTCGCTGGTGGCGATGCCGATCACAGGCGCCATCGTCACGTTCTGACCCGCGAGATCGAAGCGATCCTCGAGGATGCGCGTGTACGCGTCGACCACCCGCGCCGCTTGCTCGGCGTCGGTGACGCCGTCGAGGTAGATGGCCAGCTCGCTGCCTCCGAGGTGGCCCACCGCGTCGCGCGCGCGCAGCGCTCGGCGCAGGCGCTTGGCCGCCATGCGGATGAGGTTGTCGAGCTCCTGTTCACCGAAGCTGCCGCGCAGCATCCCGTAGCGATCGAGGTTAACGAGCACGAGCGCGAAGTCGCAGCGTCGATCTTTGGTCACCGCGCGCGCGTGCGTGGGCGCCCGCCACACCCGGACGAGCTTACGGTCGACCGCCCGTTGCAACAGCTCCATGAACTGCGGCTTCGTCACGAGCGCCTCATCGACGTAGGCCGCGTCGCTCGAAGGCGGCGCCGGCACGTGGCTGAAGCGCGCGAGCCGCAGGCGTACGAGCACCGTGCCTTCGGCGAGGTGTCCGAGGTTGGTGGCGGTGGCCTCGAGCTCCACCACCCGACCGCGCACGTCACGCATGGTGAAGGCCGCGTGGTGCGCAGCGCCGGGCAGAGACGCCACCTGCTCCCACGCCGCCGTCAGCTCGAGCAGCTCGTCCTCGTCGAGATAGGCGGTTGGCTCCTCGAACACCTGGTGGAGCGCGAGGCCGAGCGCCTCGGCGAGCGGGGCACCGTGACGAACCGCGTGCACCGCGTCGCCCTCGACGACGATCACGGCCTCGTCGGTGCCGTTGGCCAACGCCTCGGCCAGCGCGATGGCGACGGACGACCCGGGAGGCGGAACGAATCGCACTCTTGTACGAATAACAGAACCCACCGACTTCGGTCACGTGCCTCCGAAACTTTCGACGTCGACGACACGGCTGCGACGAGCGCGACGTTCGCCGTCCCGGCGAGCGGTCAGTCGATGGCCTTGTACACCTTGGCCAAGCTGTCACCGTACACGTCGAGGCTCCACGCGCAGAAGTAGCCGAAGGGAGTCGTCTTCACCTCGTAGCCGGTCGCGGCGAGGCGCTCGGCGAGCTCCGTGATGAACGTTTCGGCGAACGCTGGCTCCGCGTTCTCCCCTCCGAGGTGGGTAAAGGAGTGGAGGACGACCCGGCAGAGCCCACGCTTGTTGGCGATCCACTTGATGTGCTTCAACGTCTTGCGAAACACGCCCCCTCGCGCCTCCCCCTCGTCGGAGCGCTCGATGTGCAAAAAGGCGACCACCGCCTCGAGAGCGCTGTCTTGTGCCTCCTGCTCCGGCACCGTCTCGAGGGTGCGACGGTGGGTGCTCCACGCGAACCGAGACGCTTGAAACGTCAAGAGGCGCATGCGCACCGACGTACCACGAGCCGCCTCCCTGGTCTCGTCCTCACATCAGCGCTTGGGGAGGCGCGGCCGGTCGAGCTACGATGCGCCGAGATGGGCGACGACGAGCGCGCGCCCCGTGGGGGCCGGTGGTCGGATGACGAGGCGACGCGCGTCGACGCGAACGTACGGCGCCGTCAGGCCGCTCCGCGTCCGGCCGATCCGAGCCAGCCCGGCGGTGGGGCCACTGAAGAGACCACGGTCGACGAAGAGCTGACGCTCGACTCGAGCCTACCTCCCGACCGCCCCTCGGAGACCCAGCGGATCGAGCTCGACAAGGTGGAGCGCCGGGCGCTCCCGTTCAAGAAGCGGGGGGAGCGGCGGCAGCCCGCCCCTCCCATCGCCGACGAGAGCACCGTGACCGAGACCGGCGTCACGCACAGCCCGAAGGGGCCGGCGCTGCCCTTCACCGACGCGGGTCCGAGCAGCCTCCACGCTCCCCCGGCCTCGCGCCCCGAGCCACCGGCGAGCTCCTACCCGCCGCCGGCCTCGCATCCCGAGCCACCGGCGAGCTCCCACCCGCCGCCGGCGTCGCATCCCGCGCCACCGGCGAGCTCCTACCCGCCGCCGGCGTCGCATCCCGCGCCACCAGCGAGCTCCTACCCGCCGCCGGCGTCGCATCCGGAGCCACCGGCGAGCTCCTATCCGCCACCAGCCCATCCGTCGCTGCCGCCGGCGAGCTCCTACCCGCCGCCGGCCACGCCCGCCGCCGAGCATCCGCTCGCCACGAGCGTGTGGAGCCACGAGGTAACCTTCAACCGCGACGATCTGCCGAGCGCGTTGGCTCCGAGCGCCAACGTGGAGATCGCCGTCCCCGGCGCCGACCCCTTGCTCCGCAACGTCGTGCTTGGTGCCGTCGCTCTCATGGCCATCGGCGTCGCGGTGGCCTGGGCTTGGTGAGCGCGAGCCTGACGGTCTCGGTTCGTTCGGGAGCTCGGTGATGGCTCGCAGCAGCCAGGATCTCCGTGTCGGCGACCGCGTCCAGGACTACCGGATCCGGCGGGTCCTCGGCCGCGGTGGCGCGGGCACGGTGTACGAAGCCGAACGAGGCGGCCACGAGGTCGCGCTCAAGATCATGCACGACCACGATCCGAGCGGCGTCGGCCGCAAGCGGTTCGTGCGCGAGGCGGCCCTCGTCCAGAGGCTGCATCACCCTCACGTGATCGCCCTCCTCGACTTCGGCTACACCGAAGGAGGGCTGCCGTTCCTGGTCTTCGAGCTCTACCGAGGCCAGTCCCTCAAGGCGCAGCTTCGACGCGCCGGCCCGTTCCCGTACGGCGACGCTGGCGCGATCGTCCTTCAGCTGCTCGACGCGATGATCGCGGCCCACGCCATGGGCATCATCCATCGTGACATCAAGCCCGCGAACATCTTCCTCGTGGAGGGCCACGAGCGCCCCTTCGTCAAGGTGCTCGACTTCGGCCTGGCCAAGGCGCTCGAGGGAGAGGGCCCCGAAATCGCCACCATCACCGACACCGGCTACCGACTCGGGACCCCGCGCTACATGTCCCCGGAGATGGCGCGTGGTCAACGGGTCGGAGAGCTCGGCGACGTGTACGCGCTGGGCCTCGTGTTCGCCGAGATGCTGAGCGGGGAGCCGGTGGTGAAGGCGGCCAGCCAGATCGACGTGTTGATGGCCCACGCCGCCGACGCGGCCCTCCCTCTCGACGCGCCGGTCTCGCAATCTCCGTTCGTGAGCATCATCGAGCGTGCGATCGCCAAGACGCCCGCGCAGCGCCCGAGCGCGATGGCCATGCGCGCGGACGTGACCCACGCCCTCGGCCTGCACGAGCAAGCGCTGCGGATCGCGGAGCGCTTCCCTGACGCCGTGCCCGACGCCGACACGTTGCACTACTCCCGCCCGTCGCGCGAGCAGGACGCGCTCGGACGAACGGACGAGATGACGCCGCCCGTCGATGCTCCGGTCGCTGCGCCACCGAACGAGGCCGTCGCAGCCGGCGCGCCCGCACCACCGAGCGAGCACACCGGCGCCCCGGCAGCGGTCGCGCCGTCGGCGCTCGCGGCGACCATGGCCTTCCCCGAAGGCTTCGACTTCGGTGTCGTCCGTTCGCCGAGTCCTTCGGAGCCTGCCCCCGTCGCGCTGCCGGAGCTCACGCCGGCGCGCGGCCCCACGCCTCGGAACCTCTGGATCGGCCTCGCCATCGTGCTCGTCCTCATCGCCGCGGGCGTGGCCACCATCGTCCTGCTCTTGTGGTGAGCAGCCGTCACCACACGATGGGCAGCGGCTCCTGGGAGGCACAGCGCTCGAGCGGCTCGTCGAGGTAGCGCAGCCAGCGCTCGGCGGCGCGGTATGCCGTGATCTCGCGCACCAGCGCACGCTCCACGAAGGCCGCGAGCGCCTCACGCGCTTCGTCGCTGCGCCCCAGGTTCGCGTACGCGATCCCCGCGTAGTAGCGCCCGAGGCCGTGGGTCGCCAGGGTACGGTCTTTCACCATCGCGAGCTCGAACGCGGTCGCCGCGTCATCCCAGGCGGCGCGCTCGAACGCGTCGAGGCCGCGCTCGTAGCTCACGATGCCCTCGTCGGCACGCGCGAGCTGGTAAGGCAGCTCCACGAACGCAACGCTCAGCAAGAGCACGTCGAAGGCAGCTGCCGCCACCACCGTCGCCGGCGCCACGAGGAACGGCGACGCGATCTCCCAGCCCTCGTCGTGGGCCACGTCGGCGGCGTGACGCCGATAGGGCTCCGACCACTTCGCGAGCTCCTCACGGCAGCGGATCTTGCGCTCGGTGATGGGATCCACGAGCACCATCACCGACTCTTCGTCGGGCGGCTCGTCGCTCCCGGTGGGGGGCGCGAGGACGTAAGCGCGGTAGCTCGGCGCGTAGCGCAGGTGGCTGCCGAAGCGCTCCTCGGGGTTGCAGCCCACGGTCGCGAGCGCCAGCGACCAAACCACGAGCAGGCGAAGAACCAAGACGGAGCGGACCGGGCTTTCAGAAGTCATCCCAAGCGGGGTTGGCAACCGCCATGCCGCCCTCAACCCATCGAATGTTGGGGCGTCGTCGTGGCGGGCAGGGCTCGGGGTGGGCACAGGTGTGCACGCGTCCACACAGCACGCGAACATTCGCCACGCGGCCCGGCCAGGGCTATCCTTGTTGGGTCCATTCGCGGAGGTGTAGATGCGAAGGAGCCTTTGGCTTTCCGCCGTTCTTGTTTTCCTTACCACCCCTTTTGCTTGCGGCGACGACGACGCGACCACGGGCGCCGGCGGCAACACCGGCACCCCCTGTGCTCGCGAGGCGGACTGCGACGACGACGACGTCTGCACGTTCGACTTCTGCATCGACAGGACCTGCAGGCACGAAGCGGTCCCGAATGGCGCGGCCCCCGGCGACGCGCAGACCGACGGCGACTGTCTGGAGGTGGTCTGCCGCGACGGCCAGGCCAGGATGGAGAACGACGACGACCCCCCCTCCGACGACAACGACCAAGACTGCACGATCCCGGTGTGTGTGGATGGCTCCGCCACCACCGGCCCGGCCGAGGTCGCGTCGTTCTGTCGCGTGAACGACAACATGTTCGGGGTGTGTGATGACGCCGGCGTCTGCAGCTGCGCTCCCCCCACCACCGACACGCGTGTCTTCGTCGACGCCGACAACGGCGTCGACGCCCCCGAGAACGGCGCCGGGCGCGGGGCCTGCGCCTACGCGACGCTCGACTACGCACTGAGTCGAGCAACCGGTGAGATCGTGCTCACCGATGACGCCTACGACAGCGAGAACGCCACCTTCCCCATCACCCTCACCGCCAACCAGTATCTCCGCTGCGATCGCAGCGACGACCAGGTGGTGACCACCATCACCGGCTCGGGCGCGGTCGGTGCGACCACGGCGACGGTGGTCTACGGCGGCATGGCCAACGGCATCCAGTGGTGCATCATCGACGGCGAGGACACGGCCGACAGCTGCGTAACCATCACCAGCGAAGGCGCAGGCGAGTTCGATCACTGGATGTGGCAGTCGCGCGTGAGAAACTGCGGCACCACCGGCGTCGAGGTGACGGACACCGGCAACAACGTGTTCGTGGAGGAGAGCACGATCGAGGGCAGCGGCACGCAAGGGATGCTGTGGAGCGGCGAAGGCAAGCAAGGCTACCTGCGCGGCAACACCTTCAGCGACAACGGCACCGACATCGTCTGCACCGACGCCTCGCCCGGTCTCGATGGCGACTCGAACGGCGGCCCGAGCTGCTCAGTCTGCGACAACTGTCCGTTCTGACCCAGCTCGCGCGGCGGCGCAGGTTCAACCACAAGACGCGACCCGCACCGAGAAAGACCCGAGCGCTCGAGAAGCGCGCTTGGGTGTTGGGGCGAGAAGCGCAACGCGGTGGGAGGGGGGCCCCGCGCGCAGCGTGGGCGGAGGGTGCGGAGCACCCTCCAAGAAACGTCAGTTACACATCGACAACGCTTCGCTCATTTTCTTGCACGAGTCGGCGAGCGACGACTTGGCCATCGGCGAGGTCGCCGCGGCGTCGCGCATCGTCTTCTTCGACTCCAGGATCTGCAGCCTCGAGGTGGCGGGCAGAGCGGTGCACTTCTCCACCTTGTCGAAGTAGGTGTCGCACTCTGCGATGCCAGTGGAAGCGGCGCTGTCCCCCGACGAGGGAGAAGGCAACGGGCTCGGGCCATCGGGCACCGCGAACTTCTCCTCGGTGGGCACGGCGAAGCCGCCCGACATCATCCGAGGAATGAAGATCGCGAGGGAGCCGGCGGCGAGGAGCAGCTCGCCGTTGATCGACTGGACCTTGAGATCCCAATGATCGCTCGAGGTGTCGATCGAGAACGCGACGGCCGAGGTGAGGCGCTTGTCGCCCTTGGTCACGATGGCCGCAGGGTTGAAGCCCGTCTCGTCTTCGAACTCATCGAGCTGCTCCGAGAGCTTCTCGTTGTCCTTCGCGATCTCGAGCGCCTTGCCGCCAATCCAACCGGTGTCGACCCACATGATCATGCGCGGTGAGCCAGAGAACGAGCCGACCGCGGCCTTGTGAGCGCCGTCGTCGGCGAGGGTCTTCTTCTTCTTGTCGGCCGCTTCGACGAAGCGCTTCGCGAGCCCGCCAGCCGTGATGAGGATGTACTCCTTCTCGACGATGACCTGGATCTCGGGGGTCGGCCCCTCTTCCTTGGGCTCGGCGATGAAGCCGGCACCCTTGTCCTCGACGTCGTACGCGCTGGCCATCGGGCCCTCGTCCTCGAAGAACTTCTCCTTCACCTTCTTGACGATCTTCTTCGCCTTGTCGGCGTCGCCAATTTCGATGAGGTAGGCCACGGCCGCGCTCTCCATGTACTCCTCGGGCTTCTTGTCCTCGTCGTACTCGACCTTGCGGTCGACCGCGACGGCGATGGCCATCTGGTCACCCACCGCGTCGAAGAGATCCTCGATCTTGAAGCCCACCTCGTCGTCCATGGCGTCGAAGGTCTTGTCGGCCTGGTCGCCGAGACCCTCCTCGATGCTCTTCAGCTTCTTGATGAGCCACTTCTTCGCCGCCTTGCCGTCTTCCTTCTTCTTCGTCGAGAGGGTGATGTAACCGATGGTCTCCTCGGGGAGGCGCTCGTGCAGATCCAAGCTGGCGGCGCTCGCGAGCTCGTCTTCCTCGCCGATCTTGTTGCCGCGCATTTCGCCCGTGAAGGTGGTGAGGATGCCGGCGTCGGTGAACTTCATGGAGCCGGCGAAGGGTCGCACCTCGCTGAAGTAACCCTTCATCACGCTCTTCAGAGAGTCGTCGTCGACCTTCGTGGTGAGCTCGGGGCTCACGTAGACCAGCGCCGACCCACCCTCGAACTTCGCCTTGCCCCAGTTCTCGTGGTTCGCGAGCGAGTCGCTCCCGTCGAGCACCGAGCTGATGTCCTCGATGTAGTCGGGGTGGCCCATGGCGAGCAGCTTCGCGTCTTGGAACCAGACGAACGCGCGGTACTTCGACTTCTTGTCGTAGCTCATGCGCGCGAACGACTTCTTGGGGCCCGACCAGTCTTTCATCTCCTCGGGATCGTCGATCTTCATCGGCTCCACGGCGTAGAGCGCCCCTTTGCCGACGTCGTCCTCCTTGCTGAAGCGCTCACTCTTGAGGAGCTTCTCCATGCCGTCGGTGCTGGAGAAGGAGACGAGCGTCACCGACTCCTGGCTCTTGGTGACGTTGCGCTGGGCCACCGCCACCGACTCGATGCTGCCCATCAGCGCCTCGGCGGTGTCCTTCTTGATCTCGAAGGCGTCTTCGAGGCCCTTGCGGATCTCATTCTCCCACTTCTTGGAGTCGAGCTTCGACGCGTCGATGATGTCCATGCCCGCCACCGAGCCGAGGGCCCCCTTGACGTTGGGGATCTCGAAGAAGATCTCGGTGTCCTTCGGCACCTTCTTGCTCAGTTGTGAGCTGGGCCCTGAGAAGAACACGAAGTAGACGCCGATCAACGCACCGATCACTGCGAGCGCCGCGACCACGCCGATGATCGCGCCCGAGCCCTTCTTCTTGGGCGCGGCCGCAGCGCCCCCTGGCATCCCGCCTTGCTGCACGGGAGGCATCCCTCCGGGCGGCATCCCTTGGGGCGGCATCCCTTGGGGCGGCATCCCTCCAGCCGGCGGGTAGCCTCCCCCGGGGGGCATCCCTCCGGGCGGCATCCCTCCGGGCGGCATCCCTCCGGGCGGCATCCCTCCGGGCGGCATCCCTCCCGGGGGCATCCCTCCCGGTGGCGGGTACCCCCCAGGCGGTCCGGCGGCGTGTCGCAGCCCGGGCTCCTGGCTGGTCAACATCATGTCTGCAATGAGCCCGTGGGACGATCCACGAGGGGGCTGTGGGGGGATGTGCGTTAGCGAAGGCATGATCTGAAAACTATTACGATTTCGCTGCTCGAGGGTTGGTGGCGTGGTTTACGCCCACAGGGCGGGCGTACCTGCTCGCGCCACCTCCCCGTCGGCGATCACGGGGCGTATAGCGCGTTTGCGTGGAGAATTGTGGGCCATGCGGCGACAAACCGCGAAAAAGGTGAGCTGCCAAAGCGCGGAGCCGGGAGGGCCCGAGCGACGGAGCCCGGAGGGCCCGAGCGACGGAACCCGGAGGGCCCGAGCGACGGCCCCGATGGCCCAGCGAAGCATCGGGTGATGCCAGCGGAGCTCGGGTCCAGCGGGACATACGTCTCCCGCCCTCGGTTCTCCCCAAGGGCACCTCGGAAGGCGCCAGCGCTCGCCCCGCTGTGGCACAATGGCTCGTTTGCTGAGCGCGCTGCCGCGGACCTCTCCCCACGAGATCCTCCCGGCGCCGTCGGGGAGCGAAGGATGAGGAGGCGTCGAGGACCATGAGCGCGGTGACCGACGAACGAGGCGAACCAAGCGAGACGGACGCCTCACTCGGCACACACGACGGTGACGCGGTGGTGGAACTGAGGGTCGAAGACGCCGACGTCGAGATCGATCTCGACGGCCAAGCCGCGAGCTCTGAGGAGATCCTCCGCGCTCGCCACACCGTCGACCTCCTCCGGGGCATCCTCCCCCGCCTCCACGACAACCACGACGCGGCCGAGGTATGTCACGAGATCGGCACCCTGCTCGGCTGGCCACTCGACGAGCGGGACCGTGCGCTCGAGGCCGCGCGCGACGCCTCTCAACGACAACCCTCGTCCCTCCGCTTCGCTCGCGGCCATCGAAAGGCGGCCATGCGCGTGGGTGACGCCCTCGAGCTCGTCACCGCGCTCGAGAACGAGGCGCACCTCGCCGAGCTCTCGCACACGCGGGCGCTGCTCACCCTCGAGCGCGCACGCCTGCTCGAGGAGGTGCTCGACAACACGGAGGCGGCGCGCTTCGGCTACTTGCTCTCGGTCGAGAGCGCTCCCCTCGTGGAAGGGCTCGAGGCGCTCGAGCGTCTCGCCGTGGAGGCCAACGAACCGGGGCAAGCCGCCGGCTTCGCGGAGCGACTCGCCGGGGTGGTGGGCGACACCGACATCCGCGCCGAGTATCTCGCACGAGCGGCCCGCCACCACGACCGGGCTGGCGACACCCGCGAAGCGCTGTCGCTCGCGGTTCAAGCGCAAGTGCACGCCCCGCGGTCGCCGGCGATCAGCTTCGCGCTCGAGCGGTTGTTGGTCGCAGATGGCTCCTGGTCGGAGCTCTTCAACTTGCGCGCCCGCCAGATCGACGAGGGCTTCGTGGAGCCGGTCGCAGGCTGGTTCGATGCCGGCCTCATCGCCCTCTATCGCCTCGGAGACGCCGAGCGCGCCGACGAGGCGCTCGCCCGCGCGATCGGTGCCGGCGCGGAGGGACAGGCCCTCGCGATCTGTCTCGACCAGCGAGCGCTCGTGCTCGAAGAGCGCGCGCGTTGGTCGGAGCTCGTCGAGGTGTACGCGCAGCGCCTCGACAGCGCCCGCGAAGACGAGAAGGCCAAGCTGTGGACCAAGCTCGCCGCGATCTACGAGAACAAGCTCGATCGCCCGCTCGACGCGGCAGGAGCTTACGAGCGGGCCCTCGAAGCGAACCCAACCTCTGCGCCGGCCCTCGAGGGGGCCGGACGTCTCGCCCACCGCACCTCCGAGTCGCCGAGAGAGCGACGCGAGCGCTTGTTGCGCATCCATCGCGTCGTCGCCGCGCGAGCCACCTCCCCACGAGCGCGCGGTGACGCCCTCCGCCGCATCGGGGAGCTCTGCATCGAGGAGCCCGACACCCTCGACGAGGGCATCACCGCGCTCCGCGAAGCTCTCGTTGCCCACCCGGGCAACCTCACCATCATCGACGCGCTCGAGCGCGCCCTCACCGCGCGGGGTGACTGGAAGATGCTCGTCGACCTGTACGAGCACCAGCTCGAAGGCGAGGCCGAGCCAGCGCGACGCGCGTGGCTCCTGGCCAAGATGGGGCTCGTCGCCGCCGATCGGCTCGGCGATCGACAGCGCGCGCTCGGGGCCCTCAAGAAACACTTCGAGCTCGATCAGCCACACCCTACCGTGCCCCTGTCGCGCCTCGCCGAGCTGCTCGACAACGGCGACGACGACGCAACCCTCGCGTTGGTGCTGACACGCCTCTGCGACCAGACCAGCGCCGACACCGAGCGCGCCCACATCCTTGCGCGGCTCGCGGCGCTGCGCGAGCGACAAGGGCGCGTCGACGAAGCGGTCAGCGCGTACGAGGAGGCCATCCTGTGCGCACCACCCACCCATCCGGTCTACGCCGAGGCAGGGCGGGCGTTGCTCCGCGCGGGACGCCACGAGGATCTGCTCAACGTGCTGCTCTCCGGCGCGCGTCATGGCGACGACGCCGAGCGCGCGCACTGGCTGGTTCGCGCGGCGCAGGTGATGGAGCGACGGCTCGGGCGCGTGGAAGACGCTATCGACGCGCTGCACTCCGCGCTCACGCTCGACTCGGAGTCGGCCGAGGCGCGGGAGGCCCTCGAGCACCTCCTCACCCGAGAACATCGCTGGGACGAGCTCTCGGAGCTGCTCGACGCCAACCACGAGCAAAGCCAGGACCCCGCGGGATTGCTCCGGCTGGCGATCATCGCGGAGGCGACGGGGGCCCCCGAGGCGGTGGAGCTCTATGAGCAGGCCCTCGACGCCGGACACCCCATGGCGTGGCTCCCCTTCGCCCGCCTCGCCGCCGGCGCCGAGCGCTGGGAGGCGCTCGAGGCGCGCTATGAAGCGGTGACCGGCACCGACGCGGTTGTGCTTCATGCCCGGTACCGAGCGGGCGAGATCGCCATCGAGCGGCTCGGGGAGCGCGCACGCGGCCTTCGACACTGGCTCGCCGCGCACGCCCGCGAGCCGAGCGCGCTGGCTCCCCTGCTCGCGCTCGCCCCTTGGTCGCATCAGCTCACGGATGCTGCCTCGCTGCTCCAGTCGCTAAAGAGCGCGACGCGCGACGGCAGCATCCGCCGCGCATGCATGCGACGCCGGATCGCGGCGCTCGACGTGGCGGCGCCCGAGGAAGCGCTCGCGGTGCGTCGGGAGCTGCTCACCCAATCCCCCAGCGATCCTTGGGTGCTGCTGGAGGTGGAGCTCGCGCTCGAAGGCCGAGGAGATCGGGTGGCGCTCAGAGACGTGCTCCGCGCTGCCATCGATGACCCTCACCTCGAGCCTGGCGTCAAGGGCGCCTTGCACGCCGCGCTCGGCACCGTGCTGGAGCAGCTCGGTTCGTTGCAGGACGCGGTTGTCGCCTACGAGACGTCGCTGACGGATGACCGCGCCCCACAGCGCTCGACGCTCCTCGCCCTGCGGCGCGTTTACGACGCCACCGAGGACGACCGGGTGGGTCAGGTACTCGCCGCGCTCGCCGCTTGTCCGCCGGTGGGGCCGGAACAGTCGCTGTGCCGCCGCGCGCTCGCCTGGTGGTGGGTGGAGTGCGGCGACGAGGAGGCTGCACTCCATGCGCTCGAGAGCGCGTTGCGCGCGCACCCTTGCGACTACGACGCCATCAACGACCTCCACGAGCTCGCCGGCGAGAGCGCCCCACATCGCGTCACCGAGGCGCTCTTGCGGGCCTTCGGCCACGAGTCGGACGAGGCGGTCGCCACGCGCGTGGGGAGAGCCCTCACGGTGCGCCTGTTGCGTGACGGGAGACTCGAGCTCGCGCGTGAGACGCTCGATCGCCTGCGCGAGCTCGCCCCGAACGAGCTCCCCGTGCTCATGCTCCAGGCCGCGCTCTTCGACGAGCGTGGTCGCTGGGCGGCCGCCGCCGAAGTCTTGCGGCGCGTCGCCGAGCACGCGAAGGCCGGAGCTCGGATCCGCGTCGAGGCCCTCTTGCGTCTTGCCGCCATCGAGCGCGATCACCTCGATGACGCCGCGGCCCGCGAGCGAACGACCCACCACCTGTTGGCCCTCGACGCCAAGAGCGAGCTCAGCCCCACGCTATGGCTGGAGGTGAAGGAGCTCTTGGGCGACTACTCCGGCGCCGCCGCTGCCATCGAGCAGCTGCTGGGCGACGAAGCGCTCGCCGACAGCGAGCGGGGCGCGCTGTTGTTGCGGCTGGCCACGCTCCATGAAGACCACCTCGACGATCCGGAGGCTGCCCTCACCACGCTCGGGCGCGTGACCGACACCACGGGTCGCGAAGAGGTGGCGCGCCGTCTGTTGTCGCTCGGCGAAGAGACGGGACGCTGGGAGCTCGCGAGTCGGGCGCTGGAGAAGACCCTGAACGGAGACGACGCGCTCGACGAAGGATGGGAGACTGCGCTCCGGCGGCGCCTCGGTGACATCCTCCACCGCCACCTCCGGCAGTCGGACCGGGCTCTCGTCCACTACCGGCGCGTCATCGAGCTCGAGCCCGACGACACCGTCACGCTGGTCGCGCTGGCCGAAATCCACGAGGCCGACTCCCCCGAGCGCGCGGTCGCGTACCACCGCCAGCTCCTCGCGGTGGAGCCGCAGCGGGTCGCTTCGTACCGAGCATTGCGGCAGCTCTTCCTCCGACTCGGCGACGAGGACGGCGCCTTCTGCGCCGAGGCGATGTTGGTGGGCCTCGGCGCGGCCAACGACGACGAGCGCTACTTCTATCGACGGCGCCGCATGCGCATGTCGGCGAGCATCGACACGACGCTGCAGCGCGACGACCTCGCACTGTTGTTCCCCGAGCAGAGCGAGCCAGCCGTCGCGCTCCTCGCCACGCTCCAGACGGTGGCCCCGTCGCTGCTCGGCGTCGCCCCCAATCCCGCCTTGCCGATGAGTGACCGCACACCGTCGCGAACCCTGGGTCCCGTCGCAGCGGGCGTCGCGCGCTTGCTGGGTGTCGCGAGCTATCAGCTCCTGGTCACCCACGAGCCCGTTTCACCGAGCTCGGAGCTCAGCGACACACCGCTCGTCATCATGCCGCACGCCGTCGAGGAGGCGCTCCGACGCGAGCAGCAGTTCGTGTGTGGAGCGGTCTTCGCACGCATCCGGTTTGGCGGGGTGGCGCTCGATCCGGGTCGCGCCATGCCCGTCGACGCGCGACAGCTCGACCACGTGCTGGCCGCCGCCTGCCACGTCTCGGGCTTGTCGGCGCCGAACGCGTCGCAGAGCGGAGCCATCTTCGACGATCTGTGTCGCCGCCTCACGAGCGCGCTCGGTCGCACCGAACGGGAGGCCGTCGCGGCCGCCGCCACCCGATACAGCGCGGGGCCACACCTCGACGGAGTCGGCGTCATCGCCGCGCATCGCCGCGCCGCGTTCCGCGCGGCCATGCTCGCTGCCCAGGATCCGAGCGTCGCGGTGCGCTGCCTGCGCAGCTTCGGGGCGCTGTTCTCGAGCGCCGCGACCGCTCGCGAGCTCCCCGCCGACGCTGCGACCCTGGTGCCGTTCGCCGTGTCGGCCGAGCACCTCCGCCTCCGCGCGCGACTCACCAGCACCGTGGAGGGAGCCTCGGAATGACCCGCAGACATTTCGAAATCACCTGTCCCCACTGCCGTCGGAGCTACGCGCTCAACGTCGATCCTCACAACCTCGACGACGCGCGCGCGACCGCCCGCTGTGGCCGCTGCAACAAGCGGTTTCGCCTGGCTTCGGCCATCGCGGCCTCGGTGGAGAAGACGACCGAGACGATCACCTCCTCCCGCGGAAGTTATCGCAAACGCATCTCGCGCCCAGCCATGCGTCGCGTGGAGCCGGGGGCGACCGGGACCGGCGCGGCAGCCATGGTCGACGAGATCGCGGTCGCGTTCGAACGTGCCCTCGCCGCTCGGCGGGAGCCACCGAAGGCGGCGCCCGCCGACCAGACCGTCGACGGCGGCCTCACCGCTACCGAGGCCGAGCTCCCTCTCGAGGAAGAAGGGGCCACCTCCGTGCCTCGTCCGCACGACCTCCCGCGGGGCGACCTCCCCCCGCGCGACCATCCCCAGGGCGACCTCCCGCTGCGCGACCGTCCCCAGGGCGACCTCCCCCCACGCGACCGTCCCCAGGGCGACCTCCCGCTGCGCACGACGGCGCGCGGCACCGGCCCGCGTCGGAAGACACCGAAGATGCCCTTCCGCGTGACGCCGCCTCCGCCCACGGAGGACGAGCTCGCCTTCGCCGAGCACCTCGGCGCGCTCGACGACACCTCGGTGCCGGCATCTCCCGAGCGCTCCGCGCCGAACCACGCGCCGCGCATGGAGCGTGAGAAACCCACCCGCGAGGGCGCCCCCGAGGAGCGCGGCGACGGACGCACCTCACCGGAGCCGTCTCTCCTCGCGCCCGACGTGGCCAGCCCCGATCGCGCGGTACCCGAGGACACGGCCCCCGAGGGGGCCGTCGCCGCTGGCGCCCCCCCCGGCGGCGCCGTCCCCGCTCTCGACGCTGACGACGCTGACGACGCTGACGACGGGAACGACGGGAACGACGAAGCGCGCGACGACGACCGCGCCCGTGAACGCGAGCGCGCGAGCGAGGCGGTGAAGCGCCCCCTCCGCCTCGGGACCGGGACCCTCCCACCGCTCCCGAGCGAGCCTCCGCGACGACAGGAGGCCGCGCCCCTGCGCGCATCGCGGCCACCGAGGCCGCAAGAGGCGACCCGGTCGCAGGACGCGGCTCGGTCGCAGGACGCGCCGCCGCCGCACGAAGCGCCCCCCGCCCACGGCGCCCCCGCGCCGCGCCCATCGACGGCTCCGGAGCCGAGCCCGCGTTTGCGCAGCTGGCTCGAGGTGGCCGACGTCCGGCTCGACAGCCTCGAGCCCCGGCGTCCTCCCACCGTGGTCGCTCTCGAGTGGCTCCTCGGTGAAGACGGCCTCCGTCCAGGCTGACCACGGGGCGTGAAGCAGCGCAGGCCTCGCGCTCGCGTCACTCGTCCAGAAACCGCCGCCACGCTTGACCACGGGGCGGCTTTGAACACTTCGTCGGGGAGACGTAACCGCGTGGCCGAAGGGGGCTGACTCGAAATCAGGTGCAGGGCAAACCACCCGCAGGCGCGAATCCCGCGCTATCCACCCGCACCCCCCGCCGGCGGGGGGGGACCGTTCTTCAGCACGGCGGCGAACGCGAGACCAGGCACCGACACCGAGCGTCAGGGCGCCGCGGCGGGCGGCGGTGGCGTCCAGAGCGCGCAGGACTCGAAGCGACCCACCTCGTAGGGCCCTGGCGTCCACTCGTAGTTCTGATGCCTGCGCAAGCGATAACCGGCCATCGCGCGCCCTACGACGCGCACCTTGCACGTGAGCCCTACCGGTGTGTCGGGATGTTCAGCGAGTCGCTTCTTCGGGAGCTCCAGCGTCCACAGTCCGCCGGCGAGCACCGCCGCGAGGCCGAGCTCGTTGTTGAAGTAGTGGAGCGTGTCGTCGGGTTTGGGAGGAGGCGCGTTCTCCTTCGACTTGGTGGCGTAGCGGCACCGCATGCCGCCGATCGTGTCGGGCATCACGCAGTCGCGCTCGCTGGCGGTGGCCGGTTGGACCACGAACGCCACGTCGCGCAGCTCACCGGTTTCCCAGCCGAACATCGAGGGCATGTCGCTCAGGTCGCCGGGGGGGATAGGCGGCGGCGGCGTATCGGAGATCTTGTCGTGGTAGGCCAGCAAGCCGTTCAGGATGTCCTTGGCGCGGGCTGCGCCTTCCGCGTCGTAGTCGTCGGTGACGGATGACAGGGAGGCAGCTGCGGTGGAACTAGGCGTGCCGTGGGTTGCTGACGGTTCTGGCGCAGCCGATGAGCTCGGCGGCTCTTGGCTCGTCGGTTGCGGAGCCGGCGCGCAGCCGCCGACGACCAAGAGGCACAGGCAAGTCTGAGACAAACGCATGCGGCATGCTAGTTGACTCCCGCCGGAGCGCCAGGCCCTCCCAAGACCTGCCCCGCGACACCGCCCGCGGCCTTCGTTGATTCCGACGCCGCCTGCGCGGACACGGCTCAGGCCTCGCGCTCGCGTCGCTCGGCCGTGAAAAGCCGCCGCGACGCTTGACCACGAGGCGCGGCTTTGCCAATTTCGCCGGTGGAGAGGTGACCGAGTGGCCGAAGGTGCCTGATTCGAAATCAGGTGTAGGGCAACCTACCGCGGGTTCGAATCCCGCTCTCTCCGCTGAACATCACAGGGGTTTCGAAGTAGGCGCTGGTCTCACTTGACTCGGCGCCTTACGCAGCCGAGCAGGCGCGCGTCCTCGTCGGGGTAGAGCCACGCCTTGGCCTTCTTGGCGCCGAGCTTCGGAGGCCAGCCGCGCGGCAGCGGGTTCGCCTCGCGGATCCGCATCGGGAACACGGCGAGCTGAGCACGCGATGCATGATCTGCCCAACATGCCGGCGCGTGGCGCGCGACAGGCTCGAGGGGATCGCCGCCTTCACTCGCTCGGCGTGATCGAGCTTGAAGCTCAGCACGGGCACCTTCCCTTCGAGCGGGTAGACATCCAAGCTCCGCTGCGAGCTCGGCGGTGCCGTCGTCCTTGGACTCGGTCACCCGCTCCGACAGCCAGGTCACATAGCTCTCGCGGTTCACGAGCCGCAGCCGCCCGAGGCGAATCACCTCGCCGCCCGCGCACCGGTCGCCGTCGTCGCCTGTCGTCATGTGAAGGCTCGCATGGAGAGTTTTCCAAGCGCCGGTGGGCAAAGGTGGGCGACCCCACCCACCATCGGGCTGGCGAATGACAGGGCGGTGCCGGTGGGGTTGTCCACGCTGCCCACGGGCGCGGCATGTCCACAGGCCCGCTCAGCCACGACGCAGCCCGCGCGATTGCGTGGGCTCCGTTCGCGGCCAATCACGTTCGCCGAACATCATTGAGCCGCTCCAACGTGCTCTCGAGCGATCGCTTCAGCTTGTCGGCCGCGCCATCCACGGCGTCGCCCATGCTCGCCGCTTGGTGCGTGACGGCGGTGGGCCGCCTTCCCTCGAGGCGAACCTCCATCATGCAGCGTTTGTCGTGCTGACCGTTCTTGTCACTGTTCTCGTCGCTGAGGTGAACTTCTACCCGCGTGATTCGATCGCTGAACCGGCTCAAGGCGTCCTCCACCACACCGCTCACTTGGCTGGCGAGCTCCTCGTGCCCTTCGATGTTGCCGTCCGTATTGATCTGGATCTGCATTGCGCCCTCCTTCGTCGTTCGGCCTGCTCAATACCGGAAAATCGCGGCCAACCCCGTGCGCGACGGCATCTCCGAGGTGGGAAGCACCAGCGCCGTTCCGCCCATCTTCGCGACCAGTTCTCCCAGATCGTCGAGCAGGTCGTCGACCCGGGGATCGTTCAGCTCGGCGAGCTCGACCTGCCCTGTCGCGCAATCGAGCCGGCCTGCGATCTGCCGCTCGCCATCGATGAGCAGCGTCTCGATCCTACCCGAGGGGGCGGCCTCTGCCACTTGTGTCGGGTCATCACTCCCGACCCCTTCGGAGCGGGCGTGCGCATACTCCTCACGCAGCGACCCCAGCCGCGCCTGATATCGAGGCTCGAGGGCGTGCCACGCGAGCGCACGAAGCTCGTCGGCGGGAAGGGAGTCAGGGTGGAATCGAATGCCCTCCTCCACGAGCAGCGGATTCTGGCTCACCCGTTGGAAGAGGTGGTGGTGTTCCGGCAACGCGGCCAAAACCAAGGGAAGGCCGGACGGCTTGGTGTAGTGCGTGAACACCGCGCGATCGACGGCGCGGAAGAACCGCTCCGCGTCGATGTCTCCCGCGGCAGCTCTCCCGCCGTGGCCGTGATGCATTGGGTGGCTTCCCCGTCCCACCCCTCCGTAGGAAGCCACGGTCTGGTGAGGCTCCGTGAGCTCCTCACCCAGCGCATCCACCATGGTGCGCGGCACCCCCCGAACCACCTCGAGCTCATCGAGCGCGTGTCGGTTGCCCTCGAACAACCGAACCCCGTCGAGGCTCAGCCCGAGCACCTGGTAGCGATCGGCCGACTGAAGAAAGCGCCGCAGGGGCTTGAGATGGAAGCTGTCGGCGACCACAACCAACTCATCGACCGTCTGCGGAAACCTCAGCGCCCGAAAGATGCCTGACCCGCCCAAGACCGCCAGGCCATCGAGAGTGTGGTTCCAGAACTCAGCGTCGTGCGCGAGCTCATCGAAGGGCGCCAGCAACAGTCGCACCTCGGCCGCCGGGTACTCCTGGAGGAGCGACGCCTCCAGGTCCTTCACGAGGTTGCGAAACCGGACCGAGTCCTGCTGATTTTCGGGATGTCGCCGATGCGTCGGCTGGTACAGCGAGAGACACGGTGCTTCGTTTTCAGACGAGAGCTCGGCCAGCACTTCGTTCGTTAGTCCGATCATCGTAGGTGTCTTGAACATGAGTCTCTCCGTTCCGTGAGCGCACGCCGCAAACGGCGCGTATTGAGACCACCGACCGAGCCGGCGCTCACCGTGTCTTCGTCTCCGCGTCGACGTTGGGAGAGGCCCCGCCCGGCATGGCCTGTCGCCATGAGCGCGCGACATGTCTCTCCATGAGGTTCACGGGGCAAGTACCGTGCCCGTCAGCGCCACGTGGGTGTCGACATCGCCGCTGCAACGCGATCGCCGCGCTCCCTTCGATTCGACCTCGAAGTTGGTCTGAGCGGGCCGCTTACGAGGGTGAGTGAGACCACCAGGCCGTGCCCGGCTTCGGTGACCACGCAGACGGTCTTGCATTTGCCCGCCGGCCTTTCGCACAACGCGCGTCGCTGGCGTATTCGAGCTCCGAGCACGGCGATGGAGACCCTCTTTCGCAGAGAACGCGCGCCTCGACCGTGTGGCACGGCGGGTGCACCGCTTGCTCGGCCAGGGCCGCGCTAGGTCCAGCGTCCAGAGGACTCCAGGCGACAAGGATGACACGATGAAGACGAAGACAATCATTGCGGGCACGGTTCTTTCGGTAACGTGGTGCGGCTTCGCTGCGGCGCAGGAGGACCAGCGATACGACGACCCCGAGACCGGCGACACCCTCCAGACCGAGACGGTGGTCCTCGCTCCGGAGCGGGCGTTTGAGATCGGCGTGCAAGGCGGCTACACGCAGCCCTTCGGCGAGCTCACCAACGATAGAAACTTCAATGACCTCGCCGAAGCGGGCGGTTCGGTCGGCGTCGAGCTCGGATGGCGGTTCTCGCCCTACGTCTCATTGAGTGGCCTCGGTACGTTCCACGAGCAAGTCGTCGCCGACTCATTCGGCGGGGCCGACATTCGTGGTGGCGCCATGACCCTGCAGGGGACATTCCACTTCAGACCCTACGATCGCGTGGACCCCTACTTCAGCTACGGCGCCGGCTACCGCCTGCTCTGGATCAATCCCAACGGCGAGAACAACGACGCGTTTACGCACGGCTTTCAGCTCGGCCGCTTGGCCTTTGGGATCGACTTTCGTGTCAGCAACGACGTCGCCCTCGGTCCGGTCGTGGGCGCTGACGTCAACCTCTTCCTTTGGGAGAAGCTCGAAGCCGAGTCCGGAAACAACCGGTTCGACGATCCACGTCCGTCCACGTTCCTGTTCGCGGGTCTCTCAGGGCGCTTCGATGTGGGCGGAGACCGTGTCGTCGAAGGCGACGACACCCCGCTCCAGCCCACCGCCGGAGTCGGCTTCTGAGCACGAGCCGATGCTCACTCAGGGCGCGCCAATCTGCTCCAGGTAGGCCCCGCCAAGTCTGGGTCCAGTGGACCCCGAAGCTTGCTGCGGGGCGCCACCAGGTGCCCGAACACGCCGCTCACCAGCGCCAGCGCGACGACGCGAGCGGGCCAGCGCCCCCTGCTGCGCGTCGAACCGGCGCGTCGAGAGTAGGATGCGGCGCCATCCTTCGTCGAACGCGCCGTTCTGACGCGCAGCCACTCGCCCGATGCCGTGGCGTCATGACCTCGAGCGATGGGGAGCGCGAAGGCGCCCATCGCACGACGACATGTTCCGGCGGGTCGTCGACGCAACCACCGACGGACGGGCGGCGGGCACGCGGGTCGCGGAGCTGGTCACCACGTCTGCCGCACATACGAGTTGACAGCCCGTGGAGGCGGCGCCACGAATCCCTCGAGGGAACGTGTCAGCCACCACCACATTGAATGGCGTGTGCGATGAGCTCCGCCAGATGAGCAGCCTGGAGACCATCATCATCGTTGGCGAACGAGGAGAAGTGTTGGCCGGGTCGGGCGATTGGGTGCGCCTGCGAACCGCGAGCGGACACTTGAACGGCTTCTCCGAACGCTTCGTCGAGACCCATGACGCACACCATGCCGTGCTCGACGCGGTGGGGGGTGCCGTCGACGAAGCCGTCACCACCCGGGCTCTATCGGGTGGACCGATCATCGTGTTCGTGGGCAGCAACGCTGCCGTGAGGACCGCGGGACTGTTCTTCGAGAGGCTCCGACCACGAATCGAATCCGCGCTTCCCTCGAGCTGAAGCGCGCACGGCGTGTGCGCTCAGCGTCATGAGCGGGAGTCTCACGTGGTCGTTCTAGCCGCGATCCTCGGTAGCTGGGCCCGTGATGCGTCGTGGAGCGAGCACGCGCGGCGGATCCGTGACACGGCCCACGCCGCAGATCGGCGCGCGGCGGGCTGGATGACCCACCCATCCCCCTCCCAACGCGCCGCTTCCACGCGCCCACCAGGGCATGGCCGCGGGGCAGGCCGCAGGAGGCCTGGCAGACCCTTCATCCCGCGGCCCACGCCGCAGATCGGCGCGCGGCGGGCTGGATGACCCACCCATCCCCCTC
>CAYOAL010000009.1:58544-72812 GCA_964401935.1 uncultured Polyangiaceae bacterium | reverse complement strand
CCAACGCGCCGCTTCCACGCGCCCACCACAGCATGGCGGCACGAAGCGCAGTCGCCGGTCACCTAGACAGAGCGCGCCTGCCGCCAGCGCTGGATGTCCGCGACGCAGCGCTCGATCGACCGCGCTGGGCGACATCGCGGCGGCCGCCGCCAGGAGCCGGCGCGGCCCCCACCCCGCGTGAGCCGCCAGCGGCACGAACAGCTCGCGCGTGGGGGATGGGCGCAGGACATCACGCGCCAGACCACGCGTCGCCGCGGCTGCTGCCTCCCTCACCTCGGCCAGCGGCACCTCGGCCACCACCACACGCGGCGCCGGGCACGGCGGCGGCGTGCCAGCGACCGCCACCGACGGGTCTCCCGACACGTAGCCGTGAAACCACACCGCGAAGCCGTCGCGTGGACGGCCCAGGGCCACGGCCAGCCGTTCCTCGGTCACCCACGGGTCCACCACGCTCCCCATCACGTCGCGGTGCGTCGACCATGGCCACTCCAGTGGGTCGCGCACGAGGCCCGCGCGGTTGGGGTTGAGCGCCAGGTACCGCACCTGACGCTGCGCGTGCTTTCGGTCGGGCACCTCCGCCGGCGCTGGCACGGGCTCCCACCTCACGTCGGCCAGCTCGTGGCGGCTCCTTCGCAGCCCACTGATCAGCGCCGACATACGTCTGCGCGCCTCGTCGCCGTCGCGCGCAGGCGTGATGAGATGCACGTGATCGGGCATCAACACCGCACCCACGGCGTGTGGAAACTTGCGCCGGAGCGCGCTCCACAGCGGGCTACCGAGCTCGTGGCAACACAACGGAGCGGGCGCACGCAGCACCCTCGCGACAACATGATGAAAAACCATACCTCGCCACCGAGCAACACTTGTGCCGAATGGAATTCCGCACATTTAACCTCGTCACAAGTGGCGGCCGCCATGGCGGCCGCCGGCGGCCGCCACCCATCCGCCACTTCCCATTCACGTGGCGCCGGTGAGCGTATGCAGAGCCCACGCGTTTGAAGCGGGGCGTTTGGGCTGGGATGGCCTGGTCATCGCGTGCTTCACGGGTCGTCTCTGCGCATGGGGAACGAGAGCGCGCCGCTGGTGGGCCTGCGCGCGCTCGGCCTTTACGCAGTGGGGGACGCCGACGATGATGCCTCCGTGGAGGAAGAGGAGAATGGGCGCCGCTGCTGGGCGGGCACGCGCAGTCGGCCAGGGGCTTTGTCCCTGCGTGCGCGTCGAAGGGGCGCGTTGGGGATGGGATGACGGGGTCATGTGCGGTTGGGCGCGTCGTTTCTGGGCGTGAGCGATGGTGTGGGAGGATGCTTCGGTGAGGCGCTGGCCCGCTCGCGTCGTCGCGCTGCATCGCGGGGCGGCCGTCGCGCTGGCGCTGGTGAGCGGCGTGTTCGGGCACCTGGTGGCGCCCCCCGGGGGCGCGCTCGCGGGGGTCGTCGTCGGCGTCGGCTACTACGCGATCTTCACGCGCCGCTTCCGCAAGCGCCGCGCCCTCCTCGCCGCGCCCATGCCCGAGGACCACCAGCGCATCCTCGAGGCGCGCGTGCCCTTCTACCAGAAGCTCGATCCCGAGGGCCGCGGCCGCTTCGAGGACGACGTGCGGATCTTCTTGGCCGAACAGACCATCACCGGCGCCCGCGACGCAGCGGTCAGCGACGAGGCGCGCCTGTTGATCGCGGCCTCGGCGGCGATGTTGAGCCACGGCCTGCCGAGCTGGGAGTGGCCCCGGGTGCGCGACATCGTCGTCTATCCGCGCGCCTTCGACGATCGCTATGACATCGACGCCGCCGGCGGCCACGTGGCGGGGCAGGTGAGCCTCTCCGGGCCCATCCTGTTCTCGCGCCGCGATCTCGAGCTCGGCTTTCGCCACGCGAGCGACGGGCACAACGTCGGTCTCCACGAGCTGGCGCACGTGATGGACATGCAAGACGGCGCCGCCGACGGCGTGCCGGCCGATCTCCCGTGGGTGTCGACCGCGCCATGGGTGAAGGTGGTGGCCAGCCGCCTGCGCGCCCTGCGCCGCCGTCGCGGTGGCTCCTTCCTCCGCGACTACGCCGGCACCAACGAGGCGGAGCTGTTCGCCGTGGCGGTCGAGGTCTTCTTCGAGCAGCCGGCGCGCCTCGCCGCCCGCGATCCCGAGCTGTTCGAGATGTTGCGCGACTACTTCAACCAGGATCCGCGGCACCCGGGCGCGCCGCTGTGAGGCGTGGGTCGGCGCCAACGGTCAGAGCACACGGGGTCGCGCGGTCCCGAACAGGTAGATCACCGGCTACGCTCACCGGGTGCAGGTTGAGCCCTACGGCAGCATCCCCCCTGCTGCGCGTCGAACCGGCGCGTCGAGAGTAGGATGCGGCGCCATCCTTCGTCGAACGCGCCGTTCTGACGCGCAGCGACGGGGTGCTCCGGCGAACGGTGGCATGGGTCAAAACGGGGCGTGGTGGTGGGGACGGGCCGGTCATCCCTTGGGTCACGCGTCGTTTCTGTGCGTGAGCGGAGGGTTGGGGATCGTGGTACCAGTGGGCATGAGCGTTCCTCCTGTTGACCTGCGCGATCCCACCTTTCGTGCCGATCCCTATGCGGTGCTGGCGCGCCTGCGAGCGGAGGAGCCCGTGCATCGCGACGTGTTCGGCACGTGGCTCATCACCCGTCACGCCGACGTGTCGGCGCTCCAACGTGATCCGCGCCTGGGCCGCGATTTGCGCAAGTGGATGGGCTACGCGATGATTCGACCCTACATGGCGGACACGCCGCTCGAGCGTTGTGTCGAGGCGTGGATGTTCAGCCTCGATCCGCCGGAGCACACGCGCCTTCGAAAGCTCGTCCAGTCGGCGTTCCATCCCAAGAAGGTGAGGGCGATGAGCGCGGCGATCGAGGGCGTCGCCGACGAGCTCCTAGAGACCATCGATCCGGCGAGCGAATGGGACTTCATGGCCGCCTTTGCGCGCCTCCTGCCGGTGCGGGTGATCGGGCGCATCCTCTCGCTGCCCTCCGCGGACGACGAGCGACTCATGCGGTGGTCAGACGCGATCTCGGTGGTGATCGAGCCCACCGCCGGCCGCCGCATCAAAGCCGTCGCGAACGAAGCCGTCGTGGAGCTGCAAGCGTACCTCCGCGAGCGCGTGGCCCAGCACACGCCACGTGGAGAGGGTGACCTCCTCGGGGATCTCATTCGCGCCGAGGAGGGGGGCGACCGCCTGTCCGAAGACGAGCTCATCGCCAACACGGTGCTGCTGCTCGTCGCCGGGCACGAGACGACGACTCACCTCATCGGCAACGGGATGCTCGCGCTCCTGCGACATCCCGACCAGCTCGCGCGTTTGCGGGCCCAGCCTGAGCTCCTCGAGACGGCGGTCGAAGAGATGTTGCGCTACGACGGGCCCGCGAACACCAACGGCCGCGTGGCTCACGAGAACATCGAGGTGTCGGGTGTGCGGATCGAGGCCGGCCAGGTGATGTTGTGCATGCTCGGCGCCGCCAACCGCGATCCAGAGGTGTTCGAGAACCCCGACGCGCTCGACGTCGGCCGCGATCCCAACCCGCACGTCACGTTCGGCGGGGGTGTTCACCACTGCGTGGGTGCGTCGCTCGCCCGCCTCGAGGCTCGCGTCGCCTTCGCGAAGCTGCTCGAGCGCTTCGGTCACATCGAGCTCGCCGACGCGAGCGCGCCCGTGTGGCGCGACCTCATCAACATCCGAGGATTGAGCGCGCTGCGCCTGCGAACCGCGCGCTAAGGGCATGTCCCTGCGTGCGCGTCGAAGGGCGTGTCGCGCGGCGCCACCACTGTCGGCCAGGGGCTTTGTCCCTGCGTGCGCGTCGAAGGGGCGCGTTGGGGATGGGATGACTGGGTCATGTGCGGTTGGGCGCGTCGTTTCTGGGCGTGAGCGATGGGATACGAAGGCCCTGACGCGCGCCGGCAACAAGCGGCGCGCGGCGTGAACCAGATGCACCGCGCCCACGTCGACGACGCAGCCGTCGAGCACCGGCACCAGCCGACCCTCACGGAGATCGTGGGCCAGTGTGGGGATCAGTGATGCCGAGCTTCTTGGCGCGCCGGCGCCGAAAGCTCATCGGGGCGCGGGTCATCACCGCCAGCACGGCGCGGCAGAGCTCGTGGTCGTAGGCCATGCGGTAACGCAGGGCGTACGGGAAGCTGAGGACCCACGGTGTGTAGCGAGGGCGAAACGTGGTGGTCACGATGCGTCGAAGGAAACACGTGGGTGAGCTTCGACGAAGGCGGCTCCCGCGCTCGTTCCGGCGCGCCGTTCGCCGCTGGGCGCCGCTCGCCGAGGCGTTGCGCTCTGCAAGCGCTGGGCACCTGCGCGGACTGTTCGCCCCCCCCGGAGGTGCTACGCTCGGTGCGATGACGACCCCGGAGCGCGACGCCGATGCCGAGCTCGAGGCGATGAACGCTCGCGCCTACGACGACGCTGGGGTGGATGTGACGCAGATCGATCTGATGCTGGCCCTGTCGCCGGCGGAGCGGCTCGCGATGCTCTACGGAACTGCGCTCTCGCTGGCACGACTTACCGGTGATGCGGATGCCGACCCCAACCCGATCGTTTGAGGTCATCGAGCTGCTCGTTCGACACAGCGTCGCGTTCATCGTCGTGGGCATGACCGCAGGGGTGCTGCAAGGAGCTCCCGCCGTTACCTTCGATCTCGACGTGTTGTACGCGAGGACGGACCTCAACATCGCGCGCCTCATGGGTGCTCTCGAGGAGTTGGACGGGACATTCCGAACCGATCCAAGGCGACTGCGGCCGAACGAGAGTCACCTGCGCGCGCCCGGCCACAAGCTGCTGATGACCAGGCTCGGGATCGTCGACTTCCTCGGAACCCTGGACGACCGCTCCTACGAGGAGGTGCTCGAGGCGACCATCGTGCTCGAAGTAGGAGAGATGTCGGTTCGCGTTCTGTCGTTGGAGGAGCTTATCGCGGTGAAGACCCGGGCGGGACGCGACAAAGACCTGGCGGTGCTGCCGCTCTTGCGCGCCACCCTCGAGCGTTCGCGACGGCGGTGACGGACTCCCCGACGTCGACCGCGTGGTGGACGAGATCGTCGTGGTGCAATCCCCGATCTGCACCGCTCTGAGCGGGAGACTATGACCGTCACCCAGGTCGACGGCGCTCGCCAACCCCGGCGAGGTTGCCGCGCAGGGGCGGCGTTGGTGTCGGCGCGGCGGATCTCGAGAAACCGTCGGTGCGTATGGTTCTGGCGCGGGTGGGCAGCGGGCCGCTGGGCTCGCGCCGGTGGACGGCCAAGAACCTGCACGATCGCGCACAACGTCTGTGATTTCGAGGGCGCGATGTGTTTCGATGAGCTGACCATCGCAGCTGGCGTCCGCTTCTCGAGCGGGGTTAGGCTGCCGTGCGCGCACCATGGGAACATTCATCGGGATCGACTTCGGCACACACCAGTGCTCGATGGCCGTGCTCGAGGGTGAAAGTGTCACCGTCCTCGAGGGCCCCGATGGCACGCAGGTGACACCGAGCGTCGTATCGTTCTCCAGCAAGGGGGTGCTCGTGGGGGCGCCGGCGGCACGCCAAGTGCTCGTCAACCCCGAGGGCACGGTGACGAGCGTGAAGCGCCTGCTCGGGCGCAAGTTTCACTCGCAAGAGGCGCAGTGGCTCGCCGGCGCTTTCCCGTACGCGATGGTCGCAGCCCCGAGCGGCGACGCCCACGTCCACGTCGACAACCAGATCTACAGCCCCGAGGAGATCGCTTCGTTTCTCCTCGAGCACCTGCGCATCGCGGCCGAGAAGCAGGTCGGCCGCTCGCTCGACGCGGTGATCACGGTGCCCAGCTGGTGGGACGAGCTGGCGCGGCGCGCGCTCCTCACCGCTGCCAAGCTCGCGGGGCTCCGCGTCAAGTCGCTCATCAACGCCACGTCGGCGGCGGCGGTGATGTGTGGCGCGATGGCCGACAAGCGGCAGATGATCGCGGTGCTCGATCTCGGCGCCGGCGGCTTCGACGTCGCCCTGGCGAACACGCACCCCGGCGGCGTGGAGGTGCTCGCGACGGCCAGCGATCCGCTGCTCGGCGGCAACGACATCGACCGCCGCCTGGTGGCCCACTGGCTGCTCGCTCACCGCGATCGCACGGGCGAAGATCTCTCGCGCGACGCGGCCGTGCTGGTGTGGCTGCGCCAGCGCGCCGAGGAGGACAAACAGACACTCTCGGTGCGCGAGGTGACCGCCCCCGTCAAGCAGGTGGTCCTCACGAGCGCTGGCGAGCACGCCGAGCTCGTCCTGCCCCCGCTGAGCCGCGGCGAGCTCACGGCCCTGCTCGAGGACGAGCTGAACCGTCTCCTCGAGCCGTGCAGCTGGGTGTTCGACGACACCCAGCTCGGCACCGACGACGTGGACGCGGTGTTCCTCGTGGGCGGCCTCGCCCGCATGCCCGTGGTGCAGGAGAAGGTGGAGGCGATGTTTCGCAAGCCACCGCTGGTGTTGGGCAACTCAGAGCACATCTGCGCGCTCGGCGCCGCCCGCTACAGCGCCGCCCTCCAGCACAAGCGCGAGCAGCGCCTCGATCTCTCGGAGGTGATCGGCTGCTCCACCGGGATCCGCATCGCCGGCGGCGGCTTCTCCCCCGTGATTCGCCGCAACCATCCCATCCCTTGCCGCGAGAGCAGCGTGTTTCGCACCGCGCGCGAAGATCAGGAGCGCATCGTCTTCGACGTGTTCCAAGGCGAGAGCGAGATGGCCGCCGACAACCTCTACGTGGGTCGCTTCGAGCTCGACGGCCTCCTCGGCGAGCGCAACTTCGAGACCACCTTCCGCCTCGATCGCAACGGGTTGCTCCACATCGCGCTCTGCGATCCACGCACCAAGATCGATCGCGCGGTGCCCATTCAGCGCGCCGGCGGGCTCACCGATCGCGAGCTCGCCATCCTCAAGGCGCAGCGCGGCGCGCGCATGGCGCCCCCCCTCGCCGATCAGACGCAGTCGCCGACGCCGCGACCCGAGCGCGTGTCGTCGTCGCTCACGCCACGCCCCTCACCACCGCTGCGCACCAAGCCACCGCAGACGAGGCCCCACGGGACCGGTCTCGAGCCGCGTCCGCCGGCGAGCCCCATCGAGATGGAAGCCGACTCCCTCATCGGCACCACCCTCAGCGACCGCTACGAGATCGACAGTCTCCTCGGCGAGGGGGGCATGGGCCGCGTGTACCGCGCCAGGCATCGCGTGCTCGAGAAGGAGTTCGCCATCAAGGTGCTGCACCCAGAGCTCGCGTCGAGCAAGACGCTCGCGCAGCGCTTCATCGAAGAGGCGCGCGCCGCCTCCGCCATCAAGAGCCGCCACGTCATCGACATCTCCGACTTCGGGGCGCTGCCCGACGGCACCGGCTACTTCGTGATGGAGTACCTCGACGGCCACACGCTGCACGACTTTCTGAAGCAGAGGAAAAAGCTCCCCATGCGGCAGGTGGTGCAGATCGGCATGCAGCTCGCCGAAGGCCTCAGCGACGCGCACGAGCTCGACATCGTGCACCGCGATCTGAAGCCATCCAACATCATGGTGGCCGAGCACAAGCAGTCGGTGCGGGTGACCATCCTCGACTTCGGCATCGCGAAACGCCCCACCTCCACCGCTGGCGGCGCCGTCACCCGCTCCGGCGTGATGGTGGGAACCCCGGAGTACATGGCCCCCGAGCAGATCCAAGGGCTCCCGGTCGACGGTCGGACCGACATCTACGCGCTCGGCGCGATCATGTACGAGCTCCTCGCGGGGCGGCGCCCCTTCGACGCCGAGTCGCAAGCGGAGCTCTTGATGCAACAGGTGTACGAGCCACCCCGCCCCATCTTCGAGACCGCCCCCGACGCAGACTGCACGCCCGAGCTCGAGGCGATCATCCTCCGCTGCCTCGAGAAGGCCCCCTCGAATCGCTTCGCCTCGGCGCACGAGCTCGCCGAGGTGTTGCGCACCACGCGGCTGACGTCGTGATGCGACCCGGCATCGTCGCGCTGGGGATGGTGTGCGTGGCGCTCGCGCCAGCGCTCGGCCGGGCCCAACCCGCGCCCGCAAGCGGTGCCGAGCCCGAGCCCGCCAACGAGCCCGAACCTCTCACGACCCCGGCCGAGGCAGGCTCCCCCGAGCCTGCCTCGGCGCCGGCAACCGAGCCCGAACCTGCGACCGAGCCGGCCCCCGCGCCCACGCCCGCGTCCGAGCCCGCGCCTGCGTCCACGTCCGAGCCAGCACCCGACGCCGCGGGGAAGCCGATTACGCTCACGCGGGCGCCGGCGGGCCCGCCGCCTTGGGGCGTGGACGGGCCCTACGTGCTCGAGCTGCACGCGCGGCTCGGGGCTGGCCTCCGGCTCGACGAGCCGCCCTTGTACCGCGCCGACCGAGTGGGCGGCCTCTTGCTCGGCGTGGGCCTCGGCCTCGAGCTCTCGCAGCACGTCGCGCTCGGCCTGGCGTACGAGCACCTCGAGCTCGGCTCGGAGTCGAGCGGGGTCCTCCCCACCGGCGCCGTCGACGTCACCCGCGGCCTCCACAGCGGCTGGCTCGATCTGAAGCTCTACCCCGTGCGGGTCGAGCGGATTGGGCTCTACCTCGCCATCGCGGCGGGCTTGTCGGTGCAAGAGGCCGACCTCACCGCGTCGCTGTGGCGGGCCCACGACCCAGGCGCGAGCGTCGAGGTGTTCTGCGGCGCCTCCGACGTGGGCTTCGCCCTGAAGGGCGCGGTCGGCTTCGACGCCATCATCGGCCCGGGCGTGCGCGTGATGCTCGAGAGCGGCCTCGCGAACCATCGGCTGTCCGACGAGCTCCTCGACGGGTGCTCTCCCGGAGCGGGGACGGCCACCGTGCTCGCCGCGATAGGTGGCTTGGGCTACGCATGGGATCTCTAGTGAAGCGCGATCGGAGAGCGAGCGGCGGCGCCATCACGCTCCTCGGCGAGCTCCGCACCCACGAGGTCGCCGCCGAGCTCGCGGAGGTGGTGCGGCGGGTGCACCATCGCTACGCCACCGAGGTGGTCGGCGCCTTCGGGCTGTGTCCATTCATGAACGATCCGGAGACCGCGTTCGGGAAGTTCGTGGTGGTGCTCGACCGCGCGCTGGACGTTCCGCTCGCCACCGAGTGTGTGCTCGCAGCCGGGGTTCAGGTGGTGCACCTCATCTATCCCTTGATCGACGCGGCGCCTCCGGTGTTCGAGCGCTTCGGCAACAGCCTGCACGAGAGCGTCGCACGGCGGGGCCGAGGCGGGCCGGTCCACGCCACCTTCCATCGCCACATGGAAGGCGACGACACGAGCCCCGCCCGCCTCGTGGGCGTGTTTCGGCGCGCGCCGGATCCCTTCGTGCAGTTCGTGCCCGAGGGGCTGCACCAAGGCGGCTCCACCTTCATCGACCTCGAGAAGACCGATCTCTTGGAGCTGGTGAAGGCAGCGCCGCGCAACCCGCCGCCGCGCGACAACGCCAAGCACAACTTCGCGCGCCTCACCGCTCTCGACGTCGCCCGCGTTCAAGCCATCCTCGCCGACATCCACGCCGACCGCGATCGGAGCTACGCGCCCTTCCTCGCCGCCCTCGACGCCTCCATCACCTAGCCCGTGATCGATGGTGGACGTCGGTGCCGGCGCGAGGATTGTTTGCTACACGGAGGGGAGCCATGGTGGGCAGAAGACGCAGCTCTGAGCGCTGGCTCGCTCGGCGCGGGTTGAGTCGAACGGTCGACTCCCGGCCAGCGTGGCGCGCGGCGGCGGCGCGCCGTTGTTGGAACCCCTCGACGCCGCTCATCGCTCTTGGGGTGCTCTCGTTGTGCGCGTGCGAGACGCGGGCAGCCGCGAGCCCGACGCCTCCGGCGGTGAGCGCCAGAGAGAGCGCGGCCCCGAGCGCATCCTCGAGCGGGGCCACCACGGCGGCGTCGAGCCACCGCGACGTTCCCGTCCCCCCGAGCAGCGTGGCGAGCGCGGGGGCACCGAGCCCGGCTCCACCGAACCCTCCCCCGGTCACACCGCCGGGCCCCACGCTGGAGATCGTGTTCGAAGCGCCCTACAAACTCGAGGAACGCGTCGAGCCGAAGACCAAAGACGCGTGGTGGGCCGAGTTCCGCGAGCACCGCATGTGGAACAAGGGAGGCACCGGCGAGCTCCTCGCTGCAGCGCCGGGGCCGGAAGGACACCCCGACCCGCGGGTCATCGTGAACATCGAGCGCGCCCAAGGGCCGCACGAGCCGGCCGCCCTCCAGCGGACGGCGCGGAAGTACCACTGGATGAACGTCGTGCGCTGCTACCGCCTCGGCGCGTACAAGGATCCGGAGCTTCGCGGCTGGACCCGCGCCCACATGGTGGTCTCGAGCGCTGGGAGCGTGCTCCGTCCCAAGCGCCTCTCCACCGAGCTCGAGGACGAGGAGGTCGCAGCTTGTGTCGTCGACAAGCTGCGGAACCTGAAGTTCGCCCGCGCCAGCGGCGCTACGCAGGCGTGGGTGGACATCCGCGTCGGGCCCGGCGACGACCCGATGCCGCCCCCCGACGAGCTGCTCGTGCCTGGTGACGGCGAGCTCGACGTGGAGGCGATGCGAGAAGGCGTCGAGAGGGGGCGTCCGGCGTTCGAGGCATGTTTTCGAGCGGCCCTCGACTACGCGCCCGGGCTGTGGGGACGCCTCGTGATCCGTTTTCACGTCACCGAAAAAGGCGTCCTCGACGAAGCGTACGAGACGGCCTCGTCGTTCCCCGACGCGCGGGTGCAGCAGTGCGTCTTGCGCGCCGCGCGCAAGCTGAAGTTCCCCCGGCCGAAGAACGGCGACATCCGCTTCCTCGCCCCGATCCGCTTCAAGACCAGCGCGTCGGTGCTCGGTGATCCTCACAAGAAGGTCGAGCCACCGGGATGAGCGCCCGCCGCCCCCCAGGGCGCCGCGCGACCGTCGCCCCGGAGCGGCCGAGGTTCGCTGAACAAACGAACGCATGCCCCACATTTTCACGCACTCGCGCCTTGCAGCGTTCCAGTGTCGGCAGAATTAGGCCGGCTGGCCGGTTTGTGGTGTCCAAGTGGCTGGAAATGCGGTATTCAAGAGACGGGGTTAGATTCATGAAGCGACACATTCTCCCGTGCCTGGCAGCGCTCGCGGTGTTGCTCGCGGCCACATCCGCACAAGCCGCGCCCACGTTCAAAGATCGGATGGAGGCCAGCAAGCTCGGTCAGCAGGCGAGCCTCCTCGCACGCCAGGGCAAACACAAGGAGGCCGCCAAGGCCTACAAGAAGGCAGACAAGCTCGTGCCCGCCCCGAGCTACAAGCTCGGTCTGGCCAAGGCCCTGCTCGAGCTCGACGATCTCGTGCAGGCCAACGAGGTGCTCCTCGAGTGCATGGCGCAGGGCCCGATCCAGCAATGGAACGAGAAGGCCGCCCAGAAGCAGTGTATCGATCTCGGCTCGAAGGTCGACGATCGCATGCCGCGCATCGCGGTGGTGGTGCTCGACCCCTCCTCCGACGAGGTGATCATCCAGATCGACGACGAGGACTACTCGCCGAGCGAGGGTGAGGTGGGCTTCAACCCCGGAAGTTACACCGTCACCGCCGAGGCCGAGGGTTATCGCTCCTTCAAGAAGAAGGTGACGCTCAAAGAGGGCGACCGTGAGACGGTCGAGATCACGCTCGAAGCCAAGAAGAAGGCGAAGACCAAGGAGGTGGAGCCCGACGAGGAAGACGGCAGCGGGCTCAGCCCCATCCCCGCGTACATCGCCTGGGGCGTGGGCGCGGTGGGCGTGGGCGTGGGGATCGGCTTCGGCATCGCCGCGATCACCACCACCAACGAGGTGATCACCGTGTACGAATGCGACAACGGCGTGTGCCCGCCCGAGGCCGAGGACGATCTGAACGTGGCCAAGCTCAACGGCAACCTCTCCACCGCCGGCTTCATCGTGGGAGGGGTGGGGATCGCGGGCGGGACCATCCTCTATCTCCTCGCTGACACCGGCGGCGATGAAGGCGACGAGGTCGACGAAGAGGCCGCGCGCGGCAAGCTCTCCATCGCGGCGAGACCCCTCATCGGCCCCGGCTACATCGGCGTCGTCGGCACGTTTTGAGCTCGCGGGCGCACGCGCCACCGAGGCGGGCCTCCCGGTCCGCCTTTGTTTTTGGTACCGGGTGAGCTAATCCCTCCAGGGCACGTGCCGCCCCGCGCCGCCCGCGCTTCGAACAACCCCAGGTGGGCGCCCCCCGTGGGCGACCGACGAGGAACCCCCGTCAGCCTATGCGGAGTCGATTTGACGACGATGGAAACCCCGACCTGAAGGTCGTCGTGGCCGAATACCGAGACGCGATGCAGAAGCGCCTGCGCTGGATCGGGCCCGTCTTCGGCGGCCTCATCCTGCTGCTGCTCGCGTGGCTGGGCACGTTCACCGTGAATCCTGGCGAACGCGGGGTGGTGCAGACCTTCGGTGCCTACACCGATCTGAAGTCGCCGGGCCTGCACTTCATCGTGCCCATCGTCCAGAAGTACACGATCGTCAACGTGGAGACGGTGCGCCGCGAAGAGATCGGGTTCCGCACCACCCCCAACGGTCCCAAGATCGTGCCCGCCGAGGCCCAGATGCTCACCGGCGACGAGAACATCGTCGAGGTGCAGATGATCGTGCAGTACCGCGTGGCCGAGCCCGAGAAGTTCCTCTTTCGCTTGGCCGAGCCCGAACAAACGCTGCACATCGCCGCGGAGGTCGCCCTGCGCGACATCGTCGGTCAGATGCGGGTGGCCTCCAGCGTGGAGAACGTCGGCGAGGAGAAGAAAGACACCGACGAGGGCAAATCGGAGAGCAGCGATCCAGACCTCGACATCATGACCGCCGGTCGCGAGAACGCCCAGGATCGGGTGAAGGTGCTCTTGCAGGAGCTCCTCGATCGGTACGACAGCGGCATCTCCGTCACCGTGGTCAAGCTCCTCCCGGTCGACGTTCCCGACGACGTGAAGGATGCGTTTCACGACGTGGTGCGCGCACGCGAGGAGCGTGAGCAGAAGATCAACGAGGCGCGCGCGTATCGCGAGGACAAGCTCCCCCGCGCCCGCGGCGAGCAGCAGAAGATCGTGAAGGCCGCCGAGGCCTACAAGCGCCGTCGCGTCGCGGAGGCAGAGGGTGACGCGGCCCGCTTCACCTCGGTGCTCGCCGAGTATCAGGCGGCACGCGCCGTCACGCGAAAGCGCCTCCACCTCGAGACGATGGAGCGGATCCTGGCCCGGGTGCCGAAGAAGGTGTTCATCGACAAAGACGTGGCCAAGAGCACCCTCCCCTTCCTCCCCATCGGCGACAACGCCGCGGTGCCCAACCCCCAGGGCGCGCGCCAAGGAGACGCTCCGTGACCAAGCCCATCGTCATCATCGTCGCCCTCGTGGCGCTCATCGTCGGCGTGAGCTCGCTCATCTTCGTCGACGAGGCGGAGTACGTGCTCATCACGCAGTTCGGCAAGCCGAAGCGCACCTACACGACGGCTGGCCTCAAGTTCAAGATCCCCTTCGCCGAGACCGCCATCCGCCTCGACAAGCGCATCCTCGCCAGCGACGCCAACGCCGAGGTGTACATCTCGAAGGACAAGAAGCGCCTGGTCGCAGATCCAGTGACGCGCTGGCGGATCATCGAGCCGCTCACGTTCTACGAGAAGATGAAGGACGAGCTGCGGGCCAAGGCCGCGCTCGACGACATCGTCATCGGCGAGCTGCGCCAGGAGCTCGCCCGCCACACCATGAGCGAGATGGTGGGCAGCGGGCGCGGCACGATGGTGGATCTCGTCACCTCTCTCGCGCGAACCAAGGCCCACGAGTTCGGCATCGAGGTGGTGGACGTGCGGATCAAGCACCTCGATCTGCCCACGCAGGTGCAACAGTCGGTGTTCAACCGCATGATCGCGGAGCGCAAGCGGCTGGCCAAGGCGTACCGCGCCCAGGGGCAGGAAGAGAGCGACAAGATCACCTCGCAGACCGACCTCGAGCAGGAGACCATCCTCGCCGAGGCGAACAAGCAGGCCGAGACCGCCAAGGGCGAGGGCGACGCCACCGCCACCAAGATCTACGCCACCGCTTACAACGCCGATCCGGAGTTCTTCGCGTTCGTGCGCAACCTCGAGACCTACGAGAAGTCGGTGGACGAGAACGCCACGGTCGTGATGTCGACCGGCTCCGAGCTCTTCCGCTACATGACCACACCTGGCACCGACGGCCAGTAACGGGGCGCGCCCAGCCGGTGACGGGCGCGGGCCCCCGCAGCGCGCCCGGGCTAGCGCGGGCGGAGATGGCCGAACGCGTGGTGGCCTGCATGAAGTCGGTTTAGGTACAGCTCTTGGCTC
>CAYOAL010000009.1:0-58534 GCA_964401935.1 uncultured Polyangiaceae bacterium | reverse complement strand
GAACGCGTGGTGGCCTGCGCTCATGGCGCGGGCCGCCCCCCACACCGCGGCGGCGGCGGCGGCGGCCCTCGGGGTGAGCGCGGGGACGGGGCCGGGCTCGGTCGCGACGAGGACATCGAGCCAGGGCTCGACGGGAGGGCGCCGCATCGCGCCGCAGAGAGAGAACAACACCAGGTGCCGGACGCCGGCCCCCTTGGCCACCGCGACGTCCTCGCGAAGCTCGTCGAGGTGTCGGTAGGTGGGCTCGTCTCCAAGCGCGCCGGTGTCGATGGCGCCGAGAGAGACGCTCGCGCGGGGGCCGTAGCGGCGGGCCGCCACCTTGCACGCGTGGCCGAGGAGCGCCACCACGTCCCGACGCGCGAGCCGTCCGCGACAGAAGCCCTCGATGATCGACGTGTAGAGCATCGCGCTCACGCGGGTGGTGGGGGTGGCATCCACCGGGGTGCCAAACAAGAGCTGCCACCCGTCCGTGGGCCCGTCTCCCAACACGAGCGGAAACACCGCGGAGAGCGTGTCGATGTGGGCGTCGTGGAGGCCCTCGACCAGCTCGGTGAACGCGCGCACGCCAGCGGCGGGGAGACCGCGGACGAGGTGCCGCCTGATGACGCCGCCGTCGAGGGCGAAGAGCCCGGGCAGCGCGTCGATGGGGGGCTCGAAGTCGATGACGAGCTCGTCGGGCTCTCGCTCGAGGCGTGCCCGCACCGCGCTCACGAACGCGCCGAAGCGCTCGACGTTGTGCATCGATGGCCAGCGGCCGTGCTCGCGCTCGAGCATCGGCCAGACGCCGACCCGGAGCCCTGCGTCTTGGCACCGCCGCACCGTCTCTGGCAGCGCTCCGAGCACGTCGGGGGTGACCGCGAGGTAGATCCCGATGTCGCGCTGCTCGAGGAGCCCGAGGAGCCGCTCGTCGAAGAGCCGCTCGTAGGGCAACAGCTCGTACCACACCGCGTGCTGCACCGCCCCCCTCACGAAGCGTAAACTTCGAGGGCCTTCGGCACGACCTCCACCGAGATCGGGAGCGTGCCGAGGGGCTCGCCGTCGACGTCGAGGGGGAAGTTGTCGCGGATGCCGTCGTTCTTCAGCTCGATGTCGATGCGCTCACACTGGAACACCTCCACGTCGGGCTTGTTGACGTGCTTTCCAGAGTAGATGGCGAGCGAGCCGATCGCGAACTTGAGTCGCGATGCGGCGCCGAGCGAGACCACATCGAACACGCCGTCGTCGAGCACCGCCATGGGGCCGACCTCCATGCCACCCCCAAAGAAGCGCCCGTTGCAGATGGCGAGCTGGCGCGTGATCACCTCGCGCTCCTCGCGCTCTCCGCCGTGATGGAGCACACAGTCGAGCACGCCGACCTCGCTCTTCAGGAGCGCCTTGGCGCTCGCCCCGAAGTAGGCGATCGCGCCGCTCATCTGGCTGCCCGCCACATACTCGTCGACGAGGCCTCCGAGCCCCATCGAGAGGATGTTGATGAAGTAGGCCGTGTCGGTGTCTCCCGCCCGCGTGCGGTACGAAAAGCGCCCCAGATCGACGGCCTTGGTCACGCCGCGAACGATGGCCTCGCAGTAGCGATCGAGGCGATGCTCGAGGCCCAGGGTCTTGCGGAAGTCGCCCCCCGTCCCCTGCCCGACGATGCCGAGCTTGGGGAGCTTCCCGGCCGGCTTGTCGGCGCGCATGAGACCGTTGGCCACCTCGTGGAGCGTGCCGTCGCCGCCCACCGCGATGACCTTCTCACGCCCCTGTTCCGCGGCCCGCGCCGCGAGCTCCACCGCGTGACGCGGAGCGTTCGTCTTGTCGCAGTCGACCGGACCGAGGTAGCGCTCGATGACGCGCAAGAGCTCGTCGGCTTGCTCACCGGTCTTGCCGCCTTGCGAGCTCGGATTGAGGATGACGAGGGGCTTCATGCGGGCCAAACGATGCCGCGATCTCGCAGATCGCGAACGGTGTCGAAGAGGGTGTCGCCAGGATCGCGGTGCTCCCAGCCGAGCTCGGTCTCGGCGCGCGAGGCGTCGCAGTACCAGTAGTATTGGGCCATCTCTGCGCTCACCTTGTCGAGCGGCGACGTGAGGTTCAATGCCTTCGCGGCGCGGCCGAAGAGCTCCGCGCTCACGCCGGCGAGGGTGGGGTTGGTTCGCGGCAGTCGGATCGACGGTGCCTTCACGCCGCTCAGCCGCTCGAGTCGCCCGAAGAACACCTCGAAGGTCATGTTGGCGGCGTTCACCAGGTAGCGCGCCCCCGCCCGCCCTGCCTCCATGGCGCGGATCAACGCCTCCGCGGCGTCGCGCGCGTCGACGAACGCCACGCCCCCGGCGGGTACGAACGGGAGCTTGCGCTCGAGGAACTTTCGCACGTCTTCGGTGGAGCTGCCGTGCGCGTCGCCCGGTCCGAGGATGAGCGACGGGTTGACGCACAGCACCTCGAGGCCGTCGCGGTTCTCCTCGAGCGCGGCCCGCTCGGCGTAGAGCTTGCTGCGGTAATAGGGCCAGCGCGTGATGATCTCGGTGGGCTCCGGCGAGCTCTCGGTGGCCATCGCGTCGGGGCTCGCCGAGACGGCGATCGTACCGCTGGTGCTCGCGACCACCACCCGCCGGACGCCGGCCGCGCGCGAAGCGGCGAGCACCGCCTTGGTGCCGTCGACGTGAACGCGAAACATCTCCTCCGAGTCGGCGACCCGCCGCGACACCTTGCCGGCCACGTGGAAGACGCCGTCACAGCCCGCGGCCGCGTCGCTCACGCTGCCCACGTCGGTGATGTCTCCGCGCCGCACCGTGACCTCCGCCGGCAGGTCGGACGCGCTGCGGCAGAGCGCCACCACCTCGTGCTCCGCGGCGACGAGCGCGACAACGAGGTGCCTGCCCAGAAACCCGGTGGCCCCGGTAACCAAATACCTCATTGGATGCCGTACCTCATCGGATGTCGAACGCCTCCTGGAAGGTGGCCAAGAGCGATACGTCGTTAGACTTCACCTGACCGCTCATCACCTCCATCGGCGTGGGCAGGTAGGCCTCGCGAACCATCCTCGTGAAGATGTCCGAGCTGGTCTTCAGCACGCAGTCGGCCGCGCTGCCCTCCGGCTTGCCGGGCTCGATCTGGCAGCGATCGGGCAAGAGACGCGCGGTCCACTTGCTCTCGCTGTCGTTGCCGAGCGAGAAGTAATACACGAGCGGCTTGTCTACCTTGCCAGCGACGTACTTGTGCTCGAGCTCCCGGAAGAGCGTCACCAGCGGGTGCTCCTTGCGTTCACCGAGCGCCTCCTCGAGCGTGTCGTACTGCGCCAGATCGAGCACCGTGCCCCGCTGCAACGCGACCACCGCCGCGCGGGCGAGCCGCGCCACCTCGCGGGACGCCTTCGCGAGCTTCATGCCGCGGGTGAGGCGAGCCATCTCCGCGTGCAAGAGCGGCGGTCCGATCCGCGCGCGGATGTCGCGCCGGGTGGGAAAGCGCCGTCCCTTGGGCCACGACTCGTAGGTGCCGAACAAGCACACCGGGAGGATATCGGTGGCGGTCGACAGGGCGAGGTGCCCGAGCGTCGACTTGAACTCCGCTACCGTGCCGTCCGTGGAGCGGGTGCCCTCCGGGAAGAGCAGCACGGTGTTGCCACCGCGAATGGTATCGGCCGCCTCTCGCAGCGCCTGCCGGAGGTTGGTCTTGCGGTCGAAGGCCTGGAGGTTGGTGAGCTGCTCGAAGTAGGCCCGCTTGAAGCGTCCCGAGAAGAAGTAGTCTTGCGCGGCGAGCCCGACGATGCCGTCGCCATACTCGCCGAGCGCATACTTCACGAACCCCATGTCGAGGTGGCTCGCGTGATTGGAGACCACGATCGTGTTGCGGTTGTGCGGGATGAACGCGCGCCCGTACACGGTGGGCTTCATCACCTTGTCGTAGAAGCCCATCTGCGCCTTGGTGAGCAGTTGTTTGGCCGCGATGGCCACCGGGGCGGGGATGTCGAGCGGCGGCTCCTCCGCCTCCTCTACCGTGGCGAGCGGGCGCTTGGGTCGACCGACGATGCGGGCCGCGTCCTCCACCGTCTGCACCCGCTGAAGCTCCTGGGTATCGAGCGGATGACCGGCCTGCGCCTCGAGGGCCATCGCGAGCTCCATGCCCATCAGCGAGTCGAAGCCGAGATCCGCGGTGAGCGACATGCTCGGCTGTACCTCCGCCGGCTTGATCCCCGCGATGGCGGCCACCGCGTGCTGCACCGCGCCGAGCGCGCCCAGCGCCTCCACGCCGTCGATGCGGGGGCGCTGGCTGGCCGTCATCAGTCGCTCGACGATGAGCTTGGCCTCGCTGCGCTTCACCTTGCGCGTGGCGGTCTTGGGGAGCTCGGCGTCGTAGAGCTGCACGAGCGCGGGTTGGCAGTGCTTGGGGAGCTTCTCGAAGCGCTCCTTGAGCGCCTTGAGGGCGCGCGCGTGCACGACGCTGCGCTCCTCGTCCGGCTGCGCGGTGGGTACCGCGACGCAAGCGACCACCTCGCTCTCGCCGCGCTCGACGCCCACGATGCACAGCTCGTCCACGTGGGACACGTCGCCGATCATGTCTTCCACGTCGTCGGGGTAAACGTTCTCGCCCGAGGTGGAGACGATGACGTCTTTGCTGCGTCCCACCAACACCAGCTGCCCGCGCTTGTCGAGTTTGCCGAGGTCGCCGGTGTGGAGCCAGCCCTCGCTGTCGATGACCTGGCTCGTGGCCTCCGCGTTGCCGAAGTAGCCCTGCATCACGTTCGGCCCCCGCGCGAGCACCTCGCCCACGCCGTCCTTGTCGGGCTCGCCGATCTTGATCTCCACACCTGGGATCGCGCGGCCCACCTGCCCGATGCGGCTCTTGGGGCTCGCCTTGGCCACGGTGAGCACGGGCGCCGCCTCGGTGAGCCCATAGCCCTCGGAGAGCTTGAGGCCGATGCCCTCGAACATCTGGGCGGTGCTCTTGGGGAGGGCGCTGCCACCGCTGATGAGGTACTTCACGCGCCCGCCGAGCTTGTCGTGGATGGGGGCGAAGAAGAGCTTGCCGGCGTTGATCCCCGCCGCCTTGCCGAGCATGCGGTTGAGCTCCATCGCCACGTCGAAGGTCTTGCTCGCGAGGGGCCCGCGCTCGTCGATCTGCTTCTTCAGGCGGCGCTCGAGCATCTGCCACAGAGCCGGCACCCCCACCATCCCGGTGACGCGCGCCTTGTCGAAGCCCTCGCCGAGACGCTCCGAGGTGACCTCGCCGATGTAGGTGATGCACGCGCCCCGCGACATCGGGAGCAACAGACCGCAGGAGAACTCGAAGGTGTGATGGAGCGGCAACACGCTGAGCACGCCGTCGCTCGGCGCGAGCGAGAACAGGGGCGTGATCCCCGCGAGGAGCGAGGTGAAGTTGTCGTGGGTGAGCATCACCCCCTTCGGATCGCCGGTGGTGCCGCTGGTGTAGATGACGCTCGCGAGATCGGTGCCTTGGAGCGCCACCTCGGGGGGCTTCACCGCACGATCGTCGGACGTGATCTCATCGAGATCGATCACCGTAACCTCCACCGCCCTCTGGGCCTCGGCGCCTCCCTCACGCGCCACCTCGTCGCCAAAGAGGCACACCGTGGCCCCCGAGGAGCGGATCACGTTGGCGAGCTCCGGTCCGCGCAGCTTCGGATCGACGGGCACCACCACCGCACCTGCGCGCAGGATCCCGAAGTAGGCGATGGGCCAAGCCGGGCGATTGTCGCCGGCGAGCACCACGCGATCGCCCTTCTTCACCCCGAGGGCGAAGAGCCGCCCCGCACAGCTCGCCGCCGCCTCGCGCCACTCGATGAAGGTGGTGCGCGTCAGACCGTCGTCGGTCAGCATCCGGAGGGCCACCGCGTGGTCGTGCCGGTCCGCCATCTCGTCGAGCAGGTCGAGGAGGTTGTCGTAGGTGCGCAGCGGCTTGATGTCGCGCCGGAGGCGCTCCTCGAACAGCGGCGACGCCCACTTCTCGATGCCGGGGATGTGCACCTCGTACATCCACTCGCGCCAGTCGATCTTCTCTGGCTCCCAGAAGAAGCGACTCTGCTCCTCGGGAGGCATGCGGGCGATGGCGTCACGGGTGTTGGCGCAGGAGAAGATCCAGTCGCACTCCGCGGTGAAGGGGATGAACAGATCCATCACGTCGCCGATCTTGTCCTCGCGGGCCGCGGCCTTTCGCAGGGCCTTGGCGGCGGGACGAAAGAGGGCCGCGGCCGGGCCGAGGCCGGCGCGCTCGAGCAGGGTGGCCACGCCGCGCCCCGCGTTGGCGATCGCGTGGGGGCCGTGCGCGAGGTACTGCTTCTTCGAGAGGTGAAGCGGCTCCACGCGAGCGATGATCGCGTTGAGCAGACGGTTGCCTTCGTCGCCACCGTCCTGGAGCTTCTTGCGCTTGTAGAGACCGATGAGCTCGAGGTAGCGCGACATGCTGCACGGGTTGGTGTCGGTCTGACCGAACTGGTACACCGGCTTGTGCGTTCCCTCGAGGAGCTCGGCGAGCGCGGCCATCATGCCGCTGCACACCATGTCGACGGGGATGATGTCGAGGTGCACGTCTTTGTCGTTGGGGAACTGCACCTGCCCCTTGAGGGCCATGTAGATGAAGGGCGCCGAGGTGTTGATCCCCTCGTTCCACGACGGAAAGGGATAGAGGTTGGACGACTCGACCACCGCGGGGCGCACGATGGTGTTGGGGACGCCCGAGGCCGCGAGCACCTGCTCACCGATGCTCTTGGTGTAGGTGTAGATGTTGGCCCAACCCCAGTAGAGGGCGCGCTCTTGGCCAGCCTCGATGAGCCGATCGCGGATGAACCTGCGCTTCACCGCCGCCAGCTCCTGCTCGAGCGCGCGGCCGCGACACGGTTCGCCGCGGTCTTTGAGGTTCTTCTTCGCCTCGTCGAGAAAAAGCGACTGCCGGAACTGATCCTCGCAGCGATGGCGCGTGTGCTTGATGACGTCCATGCACTCGCGGATCTCGTTCTGGGGGTCCCAATGGGAGCGCTCGAGCTTTCGATCGACGGGGATCCCCTCCGGCTTGGCCACCAGCCGCGCGCCCTGCGCCCCCTCCGCTCGCGGGAACGGCACCTCGCGGGGATCGACCTCGGCGATGAAGCCGGTTCGGTAGCCCGCGACGTAGCAGGTGCTGGTGTGCATGATCGGTGCATCGAGCTCACGGGCGAGCTCGATCAGGTTGGTGACGCCGAACGCGTTGACGTCGAGGGCCTCGTCGAGCGGCGGGTTGAAGTCGACCACGCCGGCCACGTTGACCACCGCGTCGATCTGGTGGCCGAAGTCGGCGAGCAGCTCGTCGGAGAAGCCGAGGCGCGGGAGCACCACGTCGCCAGCGAGAGGGGTGATCTTGCGACGGAGGAAGCGCTCGAGCTCGGCTCCCGGGTACCTCTCACGCAGCGGATCGAACACGTGAGAGGGCGCGATCTCCGCCCAGAACCGCTCCTCGGGGGTCTGAGCGCCCTTTGGCCGCACCATGAGGTAGAGGTGATCGATCTCGGGGAACCGATGGAGGAACATCGAGATCCACACCTTGCCGAGGAAGCCGGTTCCGCCGACGACGATGAACCGTTTGCCCGCGAACAGGTGCGAGGGATGGAGAGGCGGAGCCGGCTCACCCGCGGGGCGGTGAGCGAGCATGCCGGAGGTGGTCGTGCTCTCGGTCATGACCCGTCAGTGGTGGGTTTGCGGGGACGGCGCGGCCGCCCTCCCGGGGGAGAGTCCGCGTATCATGGCGGCGCGCAACAAGGAAGCGCACCCTGCGCGCCTCCAGGCCGGTGCCATGGCTGAACGAATGTTCACACTCGAGAGCGAGCTCTGGATCTTCGGCTACGGATCGCTGGTGTGGCGCCCCGACATCCCCTTCGTCGAGCGGCGCGCCTGTTTCATCACCGGCTATCGGCGCCGCTTCTGGCAAGGCTCGACGGATCACCGCGGCGTGCCCGGAGCCCCCGGCCGAGTGGTCACGCTCCTGCCACGACCGGGCGAGCGCTGCTGGGGGGTGGCCTACCGCGTGCCGCCCGAGGCCGCCGAAGACGTGGTTCGCCGCCTCGACCACCGCGAGAAGGGGGGCTACCGCCGCCACCTCGAGCCGGTGTGTGAGCGCGACCAAGCGCCTCCCTTCGCCACCGCGCTCGTGTACATCGCCACCCCCGCCAACGAGAACTACCTCGGCTGCGCGCCGCTTCCCGCCATCGCCGATCAGGTGATCGCCAGCGCCGGCCCCAGCGGCTCCAACGCGGAGTACGTGCTCGAGCTCGCGGCCACCCTGCGCGCGATGGGCGCCGTCGACGCTCACGTGTTCCGGCTCGAGGCGCTGGTGCGCGCGCGGCTCGGGTCGTAGCCCCGTCGTGTCGCCATCCGACCACAGGTGGTCGCGTGCGACCACGCGCGTATTCAACGAGAGCACCCATCCTGCGCACTTGCCGGTTGGCACCCTCGTTGCTCTCCCTCCTCCCGAGCGTCGCTCACGCCCTGCGCGTGAGGTGACGAGACAACATCACAGAGCGGAGGATTACATGAATTACGCAACATTTTTGGGCTTGGCTTCGATGATCGCGGGTGGGACGCTGCTGTTCGCGTGCTCGAACGCGGAGGAGTTTGCGGTGAAAGGTGAGGTGAGCTCCACCGAGAGCGTCAGCGGCCCGATCACCGTGGAGTTCTTCGAGGTCGACGAGACCGACGCCGACGCCGAGCGCGAGTCGATCTACACGATCACGCTCGAGAGCCTCGGCGCCATCGCCGAGACGATCGACGCCGATCCCGAGCGGACCCTCGTGGTGCAGGCCCTGGTCGACGCCGATGGAAACGGCGCCTGCACCGAGGGCGAGCTCTGGGGAGAGACCGTGCTCGTGAAGAACGATGACGGCACGATCGCCGACTTCGTGGTGGCGCTGGCAAAGTCCGCGTGCCCGACCACGGTGGCCGAATAGGCCACAGGCAGCGACGTGGGCCCGTCACTCCGCCGCGCCGCTCGGGCCGGCCGCCGCCGCGAGGGGTCAGCCGTGGGAGGTGGTGCTCTTGAGGCAGGAGAGCACCGCGCTCACCGCGGTGGGGACGGCGTCGGCGATGGCCGGCGAGAGCCCCTCGCCATAGGCGTCGGGTCGGCGAATGCTCACCGCGACGAGGGTGACCTCGGGGAGGCGGTCGGCCACGAGCGAGCGGGCGAGCTCGAGCACCTCGACGACGCCGAGCCCGTGGCTCGAGAGGCTGCTCGGGGGCCGCCCGTCGAACCGGGCCACGTCGAACACGTGGACACGGCCCGGTGCGCCTGCGCCGAGCACCGCGTCGACGATCACGAGCCGCTCCCCGCGCTCGAGGAGAGGCAACAGGCCGCTCGCGTCACGCAAGCGCGTGAGCCGCACCCCCTTCGGCAACCGCTGCCCGGCGAGCGCATCGAGCACCGCGTAGGCCACCCCGTCGTCTCCGGCGACGGGCTGACCCAGACCGACGACCCACGTGGTCACGTTTCCTCGATCGTCAGCGTGAGAAAATGCGTGGAGCACGAGATGCAGGGGTCGTAGTTGCGCACCGCGTGCTCGGCGCGCCAGGTGGCCTCCTCGAGCGGCATGGCGGCGAGCGACGGGGCGAGGGCGCGGAGGTCGTCTTCGATCGTCGGCTGGTTCTGGGAGGTGGGGGGGATGATCACCGCGCGCTCGATGCGTCCCTCGGCGTCGAGCTCGTAGCGGTGGTAGAGCAGGCCCCGCGGCGCCTCGGACGCGCCGTGGCCCACCGCGGGTCGCGGCGTCGCCCGAACGAAGCTCGGGTCGGAGGGGCGATAGCTCGCGATGATCCGCTGCGCCTCGTCGAGCGCTTGTACGAGCTCGATACCGCGGGCGAGCAGGCTCTTGAAAGGGTTGAGGCACGGCGGCCGAAACCCGATGGCGTCGGCGAGAGCTCGGGCGGCGTCGCCGAGCTCATCGAAACACAGGCTGATGCGAGCCAGCGGCCCCACCAGGTACGGCCCGCGCTCACGCAGCACCGAGTGCAAGGCCGTGGAGTGAGACACGTGTCGTTCCTCGAAGTGCTCAGGATACTCGGACACGGCGATGTCGAGGCCCTTGTTCGACACGATGCGCCCGTCGCAAAACGGATACTCCTGCCCATCACGCAGACAGACGAGCTCGTAGTCGCGCTCGAGCTCCGGAAACGTGAAGCCGGCCATCCACTCGAGGCTCGCCACCGCGTCGGCCTGTGCCTGCGCGAGGGGCTCGAGGAGCGCGGTGAGCTCGGCCCGCGTGGGCAAGCGGTAGAACCCGCCCACCCGCACGTTGATGGGGTGGATCTCGCGACCACCGAGCACCGTCACGAGGGCGTTGCCCGCCTTCTTGATCGAGAGGCCGCGCTTGACCCACTCGCCGTGCTCGGCGGCCATGTGGATCGAGCTCTCGAAGCCGAGGAAGTCGGGCGCGTGGAGCAAGAACATGTGGAGCGCGTGGCTCTCGATCCACTCGCCGCAGTACAAGAGACGCCGCAACGTGCGGAGCGGCGCCGGGATCTCGAGCCCGAGCGCAGCCTCCATCGCCTGGCACGAGCTCATCTGATACGCGACGGGGCAGATCCCGCAGATCCGCGCGGTGAGATCCGGAGCCTCGGCGTACATGCGCCCGCGCAAGAAACCCTCGAAGAAGCGTGGCGGCTCGAAGATCGAGAGGGCCACCTCCTCCGCCACGCCGTCCTTCAGCCGGATGCGGAGCGCTCCTTCTCCTTCCACCCGGGCGAGGTAGCTCACCTCGATGATCTTCGTGTCTGTCACGGCGCCTCACGCTGCTTGCGGCTCAAGCTGTAGAGCCGCCCCTCTTCGAACGGAGGCGCGGCGGTGTTGAACGTGCTGTAGAGACGCGCCACACGGTCTGGCTCGGCCCCCACCCGCGCCAGCACGCCGTCGAGCGCCTCGGGTCGTGGGCTGTCGCTCGGCCCAAAGCAGCCGAAGCAGCCCCGGTGGTAGCGCGGGCAGAGCGCGCCGCAGCCGGCGTGGGTCACCGGGCCGAGGCACGGGGTGCCGTGGGCCACCATCACGCAGACCGTCCCGTTCAGCTTGCACTCCACGCACACCGAGTGGGAAGCCACCACCGGACGGCGCGCGTGGAGGAACGCGTTGAGCACCTCGAGGAGCTGAGCCTTGTCGATGGGGCAGCCACGCAGCTCGAAGTCGACCTTCACGTGGGCCGCGATCGGCGTCGAGGTCGCGAGGGTGTCGATGAACTCGGGCCGCGCGTAGACCGCCGCGATCAGCTCGCCGAGGTCGCGCCCGTTGCGCAGCGCTTGAACGCCGCCCGCCGTCGCGCAGGCCCCGATGGTGATGAGCAGCTTCGACTGGCGCCGCACCTCTCGAATGCGCTCCGCGTCGTGCGCGGTGGTGATGGAGCCCTCCACGAGCGAGATGTCGTAGGGGCCGGGGAGAATCTCCCGGGAAGCCTCCGGGAAGTTGGCGATCGTCACCGCGTCGGCGATCGCGAGGAGCTCGTCCTCGCAGTCGAGGAGACTCAGCTGACAGCCGTCGCAGGACGCAAACTTCCACACCGCGAGCTTGGGCTTGTCTTGCATCACACCTCCCGAATGCCGAACAGCGGCGCCACGCGGTCGAAACGATACACGGGGCCGTCGCGGCAGATGAGCTCCCGCCCAAACTGACAGTGTCCACATTGGGCGATCGCGCACTGCATGTTGCGCTCCAGGGTGACGTAGAGATCTGCGGTGCTCATGCCGCGACCCTGGAGCTCACGGGCCGCGAAGCGCATCATAACCTCGGGTCCGCACATCATCGCGAGGGCGGTGGACGGCTCGAAGTCGGCGCGCTCGATCAACCGCGTGACCACCCCCGTCTTCCCGCGCCAGGTCTCGTCGCCGCGATCTACCGTCACCTCCACGTCGAGGTCGAAGCGACCGCGCCACGTGATGAGCTGCTCGTCGAACAGGATGTCGTGGTTGGTGCGGGTGCCGTACACCAGCACGACGCGACGAAAGCGGTCGCGGTGAGAGAGCGCGTGGTACACCACCGGGCGCAGCGGCGCGAGGCCGATGCCCCCTGCGATGACGAGAAGATCGCGGCCCTCGGCCGCCTCGACCGGCCACGACGTGCCGAACGGCCCCCGCACGCCAACCACGTCGCCGGGCTCGAGCAGCGCGAGCCGCCGGGTGACGCTCCCCACCGCGCGGATGGTGTGCACGAGGCGCTCGGGCGCGCGTGGGTCGCCGCTGATCGAGATGGGTACCTCCCCAACCCCGAACACGTACAGCATGTTGAACTGGCCCGGCGCGAAGGGGAACACGCCAGCCGGCGGCGTCAGCTCGAGCGTGAACGAGTCGGCCGTCTCGCGCTCGACGCGCTCGATGGTGAACGGCACCGGTAGCATGGGATTGTCCGGAGCCCGCGCGATGAGAGGGGGCTGAGTCATCCGTCGACCCGAAACACGTCGAGAATCTGAAGGCGCGCGCGCTCGAGGCGCCGATGGACCTCGCGCAACATCAGGCGGGTGAACGCGTAGCCGAAGCTGTGGTCCTCATCGAGCTTCTTTCGCAGGCACGTGCCGTCGATCGCGAACACGAGCGTGTCTTTCACCGGGCGCGCGTCGATGCTCCACCGATGCGGGGGGAAGATCGCCGACCAGCCGATGACGTCGCCGGCGTGGAGCGTCTCCACCACGATGATGCCGCGGGTGGCGTCGTGGATCTCGAGGGAGATCTTCCCCTTGCGAACGAGGAAGACGTGGCTCGCCTCCTCACCCTCCCGAAACAAGTACTGACCGGCTTCGTAGCGCACGTTCTTCGTGCAGCCACTGAGGAACTCGACATGTCGAGGCTCGAGGTCGGTGAGGACGGGGTGACCCTCGAGCGAACGCGCCAGTGATGCAGTGTCCATGGCTCAACTCCTCTTGGAACGGGGCGGGGATGGCTCTCGCCGGATGGCCGCGATCTCCTCGGTGATGTCGATGGCGGCGGGGCACCAGGTGACACAGCGACCGCAGCCCACGCAACCCGAGGTGCCAAACTGATCGATCCAGCTCGCGAGCTTGTGGGTCAGCCAGTGACGATAGCGCGCGGCCACCGAGGTGCGGGTGGGGCCGCCGTGCACGTGCGAGTAGTCCAGCGAGAAACACGAGTCCCAGCGCCGGACACGCTCGGCCGTCTCGCCATCGAGAGAGGTGGTGTCGGACACGCGGCTGCAGAAGCAGGTTGGGCACACGAGCGTGCAGCTCGTGCAGGCGAGGCAGCGCGCGGCGACGTCGTCCCACCGCGGGTGTTCGGCCGCGTCATAGAGGAGGCGCTGGATGTCGGTGGTGTCGAGCTGTCGGCCCATGCGACCCCGCGCCACCGCCTCGGCGTGGTCGGCGGCCTCCACGTCTTCGCGCTCCGCGGCCACGCAGCCAAGCTCGGCCACGATCTCCCTGCCCGCGCTGGTGCCGGCTCCGATGAGGAACCGGTGGGGCCGAGGGGGCGAAGGCAAGAGCTCCGTCAGCGTGAGGTCGTAACCCTCGGTGGGACGGGGACCGCCGCCCATCGACGTGCAGAAACAGGTGCCGCCGGGCTCGTTGCAGGCAACGCCGATAACGAGCACCGAGGCGCGGCGCGCGGCATAGCGCGGATCGGGGACAGCGCCGTGCATGAGCACGCGGTCCTGAACGTGGATAGCGGCGATTTCACAGGCGCGCGCGCCCAACAAGGCCAGCTTGCGGGCGACCGGCGCGGCCTCGATCGCCTCGAAGGAGCGGCCGCTCCGTCGCAGCTGCACCAGGCGCTCCTCCGGCACGTGGAGCCAACGCTTGAAGCTGTGGGGCCCCACCACGTGGCCGAAGAGCGCCTCGTCATCGCGCTGCTCGAGGCGGTAGGAGCCCGGTGCCTGCACGTCGCGCCAGCCGGCGGGCAGCTCCGCGGCGCTCGTGAGCTCGTCGAGCACGATCGCTCCGTCGCGCCGGGTGGGGCCGATCACGGTGTAGCCACGCCGGTGGAGCGCGGCGAAGAGCGCGTCGAGCTCCCCCGCCCGCAAAACGCACGGGCCGGAAATTGCGCTCCCGTCGGCGCCGAATGCATCCTTTGCAGCTCGCTGGTCGGTCATGGGGCCACGCAACGGTTCGGTCCTGGTTCAAGCAACGGATGTGCCGCGACGCCGGAGGTGATCGGGAGCCAGCAGACGGCGTCGCATCATCGGTCATGTCACCCCAGGCGTCACGCATCGGACACGGCAGCGCGCTCACGGCACCTCACGGCACCAGCCCACCGCCCCTCGCGCTCCACCGGTCACTACGCCGGCGCCTCGCGCGCCATCGCCGCGCGCAACGCGTCGCGCATGTGACGGATCCAGTAGCGGTTGGTCAGGCGCTCCTCCACGCCAGGCTCCCCGAACGCGGCAGCGTGCTCGTCGCGCCACCGCGCGAGGCTCGACGCGGTGATCTCGCGCCAGTCGTCCACGATGACCACGGGCAAGCCCTCGTAGAGCGGATCGAGCGAGGAGCGCTTCACGATGGGGATGTTGCCGAGCACCAGCGACTCCCAGGTGCGGTGACAGTCGAGCCCGTTGCCGTGGGGGCTCGCCACGAAGGCGTAGGCCGTCTTCGCTTCCCACAGCTCGATCCGCCGCACCTTGCGCCGCTGGAAGTCGACGAGGGGGTTGTCCTCGAGCACCCGCTGCACCTCGCGGCGGCTGTCACCCCAGCGCTGCTTCTTGTGGTGGTTGAAGTGGAAATCGGCGTGCACGCGCAGCCGGCGCTCGGCGGTGGGCGGCATGCGACGCACGAGCTCCCTGAGCTCGGCCTCTTGCTCGGCCGGTGGGGCCGGCCAGTGGCCCCACTTGCGACCGTTGGCGATGGTGTGAAAATCGAGCCCGATGGGGATGCCGGAGACCTTCCCGCTCGCGTCGGTGCCGTCGTAGTTCTGCGTGAACCAACACACCACGCGATCGGAGTCGAGCACGCGCCTCGCTTCGTCGAACCCCGACGGGATCCCCCAGTCCTCGTCGCCCGTCACGAGCCCGAAGCGCGCGCGCACGTGCGGCAACACCTCGCGCACGAACTGAGGGAGCGCGATGAGGCGCACCCACACCAGGTCGCCGTCCCGAATGTCGGCGTAGGCGGCGCTGTCGAACCGGAGCGCCGCCCGGCCGCCGCGCTGGTTCTTGATGAAGTCGACCCCGCCGTTCACGTCGCAACAGAGCGCCAACCCTCGACTCCACACGTAGTGCGTGGGCTCGAAGGGACCACGGGTCTTGGCCCGGTAGCGGGCAAAGAGCCACGCCGCGCCGACCAGCGCCGACCCCAGCAAGAGTCGTCTCAACCCGCGCTCCTCATGCCGCTGTCTTCCCAGAACACGACCGTCACCGCAAGCGGCCTGGGACCGTCATCGCGCCCGCGGTCCGGCGGCCCGAGCCTCCCGATACGTCTCGAGGGTGGTGGCCGCGGTCGCGTCCCAGCTGAACGCGCGCGCCCGCTCGAGGCCGCGCGCGCGCAGCTCGTCGCGTAGGGTGTCGTCGCGAGCGCGCTGGATCGCGCGCGCGAAGTCGGCGGCGTCGCCCACGCGTGCGTGCAGGCCAGCACCGGCGAGCACCTCCACGAGGGCCGGGGTGTCGCTGGCGATCACCGGGCAGCCCGAGGCCATCGCCTCGAGCACGGGCATGCCGAAGCCCTCGAGCAACGACGGCTGCAGGAGCGCGCGGGCGTGACGCAACAACTCCACGAGATCCCCGCGGTCGAGCTCGGGGGCCCAGATCACCCGCCGCTCGAGGCCGAGCTCACGAACCAGCCGGCTGAGCCCTCGACCGCGGTTTTCGCGCTGCACGAGCACGAGCCGCTCGAAGGCGCGCGCCGCGCGCGCGAAGGCCCGCAGCGCCACGTGGTGTGCCTTGTAGGGCTCGTTCTTGCCTACGACGAGGAAGTAAGGGGCGTCGGTCCCGAGCAGCTCGGTGACGCGCCGCCGCGACGCTGCCACGTCGCGAGCGGGGCAAAACGCCGCGGAGACCGCGTTGTGGGTGACCACGAGCCGATCGAGCGCGTCGGGGCGCGCCGCGAGCACCGCGTCGGCGGTGGCCTTCGACACGGTGAGGATGCGCGTGGCCGTGGCGAGCGCCCACCGCATGCCTCGTTGATAGTAGCGCTGCCGCAGGCGCCGCATGCCCGGCCGCGCGTCCACCAGCCACGGCGCGGTGAGCCACATCAAATCGTGGATGGTGACCACCGTGGCGCATGGGAGATCGCGGCCGAGGAGGCTGAACGGGAAGTGCACCACGTCGTCGGGGGCGAGCGTGTCGAGCCAGCGCGGGACCAAGAGCGTGCGGAGGCCGTCGGCGGTGGCGCCGACGGGGTGACACTCGACGTTCCTGGCCTGGGTCGGCGTTGGGCGCTCGGGATGCGTCCACAGTCGAAACCGCTCCTCCGGGGCGAGACGGGGCAGACGCTCGATGAGGGCCTCCACGTACGCACCGATCCCGCTCGGCCGCGCGCGAACGTATCTGGCGTCGATGACGTAGCGCATGCCGAACCGAGCAGCTCCGCCCGCGCGAGCGGAGCAGAGTTGCCGGGAGAGACGGTTAGAAGAAGAAGCCGGCGGTGAGGCGCAGGCCGCCGATGGCCGCCGACGCGAAGCCGCCGCCGCCGAGCTCTCCGCCAGCTGGCAGCATGTAGCCCACCCGCGCGTCCATGCCGAACGCCTCGTCGTCGAGGAACGACACGTGGGTGGCGATGTTCGGCTCGAACACGAACTGCGCGCCTCCCGGATCGATGCTGCCGCGGGTCTCGTCGGCGGTACCCACCGCGAGCCACATGCGCAGGCCGGGGCTCAACAGGCCGTCGAAGAAGTCGTAGAAGGCGTGGCCGCCGAGCACCCAGTTCACCGACACGTCCCTGAGCTCGCCTTGAGGCAGGTTGTCGGCGCGTTCGAGGAGGTTGGGATCGGCGCCACCGGTCTTGATCATGATTTCGACCTTGGTGTCCGCACCGAGGCGCAGCTTTCCGGGGCCGAGATCGGGGATCTGGTAGAGCACGCCCGCGCTCGGGGTGAGCGTGAGGCGCTTGCTGGCGAACAGACCGCGATCCTCGTAGCCGCGGCTGGCCGCGGCGCCGAGGTTGACGATGCGCTTGCCGAGATCGGCCTGGTTGTCCGGATCCGCAAACATGTCGCCCTGCCCCGTGGGGAAGGCGATGGCGAGGCCCACCGGGAGCCGCAGATCGCGGTTGAGGATGAAGTGGGGCTTCACCCCGATCTCGAACGCGCCCACCGCGATCTGGGTGAAGGTGTCGGGGTTGCGCGCGCCCTCCACGAACGGATCGAGAGGACCATCGGACTTGCCGGTGCTGATGGGGAAGCGCAGGTACACCTGCCAGATGTCTTCGATGGTGTAGCCGGCGCCGATGACGAACGAGGCCGTCGGCGTCACGTCGGTGCCGCCTTGGAGGTACTCGACGACGGTGATGTCGCCGAAGCCGATGGCCGTGTCGAGGTACACGAAGCCGGGCGGTGGCAGATCGGGTGGCCCCTCCGCGTCCTCTTTCTTCGCTTCTTCGTCCTCGACCCCCTCGTCGAGCTCCTTGAGCTTGCCGGTCTTTCCGCGGGGACGGTACTTGCCGTCGGGATCCTCGCCCCCCTCGCCCCAGTTGCCCTCCATCGGCGGGGGCGGCTCGGGAGGAGGCTTCTCCTCTTCACCTTCTTCGCCCTTCGCTTCGTCAGCGTCGTCCTGCGCATGAGCGACACGCGGCGCGAGGGTAAGCAGACCTGCGAAGAGGGCGGATAGCAGCGTGCTTCGTTCGAGAAAGCTCATGCCGTGCTCCAAGTGTGCGTCGACGCTAGTACACGTGGCGCCAGGTTTCTAACGTGATTTCCTGGACCATTCACTCCAGGTCGGGCCCGTGGGGCAAGTGAACTGCGGAAAACACCACCTCGACCGCGTGCTAAGGTCAGAACGGAGCGCTGGCCCGCGCGTCGTTCATGATCGAGCCCCCGTCAGAGTCGCCCGTCGAGATCTCGGGCTTCGACATCCAGCGGCGCATCGGCGCCGGCGGTATGGCCGAGGTGTTTCTCGCCAAGAAGCGCGGGGCGGAGGGCACCTTCAAGCAGCTGGTGCTCAAGCGGATCCTCCCCGAGCACAGCAAATCCAGGCGTTTTCGGCACATGTTCGTGGAGGAGGCGCACCTCGCCACGCGCCTCAATCACCCGAATATCGTTCAGGTTTACGAGTTCTCCCATCACAACGACGACCTGCTCCTGTCGATGGAGTACGTGGAGGGGGTCGATCTCGGGAAGCTCATTCGAGCCGCCCGCAAGAAGAAGACGCGCATCCCCGCGTGGGTGGCCGCCTTCATCGCCGGGGAGGTGGCCAAGGGGCTCCACTACGCCCACGAGCGCAAGGACGAGGGGGGCCTGCCGCTCGCCATCGTGCACCGCGACGTGTCGCCGCAGAACGTGCTCATTTCGTTCGGCGGGGTGGTGAAGATCGCCGACTTCGGCATCGCGAGCGCCAACTTGTTCCGGGAAGAGGCGGGGGTGCTGAAGGGGAAGTTCAGCTACATGTCCCCCGAACAGGCCCGGGGTGAGAAGGTCGACCGGCGGAGCGACCTCTACTCGCTCGGGGTGGTGCTCTACGAGATGCTCACCGGGCGCTCACCCTACGGTGCGCTCAAGGACGAGTCCCTCGCGGAGGCGGTTCGCTACGGCACCATCAAGCCTCCGCGCAGCGTCGACGCCGCGGTGCCGGCGCGCCTCGACGCGCTGGTGATGAAGGCGCTCAGCCGCGACGTCGATGAGCGCTTCCAGACCGCGCGCGAGCTCGCAGCCGCCATCGGAAGGGTGTTGCTCGAGGAGCAGCAGCTCGTCGACGCCACCTCCGTCGAGGAGGCGATGGCCAAGCTCCTCGGCCGCGGCGGTGAGGATCACGACGACCTCGAGATGTCGGTGCAGACGATGGCGGCGGTGCGCAAGCCGCGCACCTCGGCCGTCGCGTCCGAGATCTCGGCCGGAACCGCCCAGCAGTATCAGAGCAAGCGCATCGTGCGCGAGGTGCGCCACGTCGCGGTGATCAAGCTTCGGCTCGAGGGCTACGACGCCCTGCGCGAGATGCAGGGAGAGCCGACGGCGAGCCGCACCATGGAGGCGCTGCGCCACACCCTCGAAGACATCGCCTACAAGCACGAGGCGGTCTGGTCGTTCTCCGATGAGGTGTCGGCCTATGCGGTGGTGGGGCTGATGGCCAATCCGTCGCGAGCGCCGAGCGACGCGGGCCTCATCGCGGTAGACACCCACGAGTTCCTCGCCAGCCACAGCGAAGATCTGCCGGTGCAGATGCGCGCGTCGATCGCCATCGTGCGCGGCATCGCGGTGGGCGAGCGAGATGCGCTCGGTCACTTGCAGCACCACACGCTGCACCATCCCGCCAACTACCTCGCCGATCAGCTCGGGGAGCGCACACCGTTCGGCAAGACCTGGGTGGCGGGAGGCGTCTACCGGCTCATCCGCCGAGAGTTTCGCTGGAGCGACGGCCCCGCGATCGATCTCGCCGACTTCGAGCGCCACAACGTGCCGCCGCGGATGCGCGTGTACGTGCTCCTTCGCCCGCTCACCACCGAGGAGCGGATGGCGGAGATGGCGCTCAACCCCACCGACCTGGTGGGGCGCGACGCCGAGAAGGCCGACCTCCACGCCGCCTATCATCGCGCCGTCTACCACCCCGGAGTGAGCACGCCACCCCCACCCGCCGACGGCGAGATCCACAAGGAAGCCCCCCGACGCATCCGCGAGGGAGAGCTCCTCGCCCGCGTCGTCATCGGCGAGATGGGCATCGGCAAGACCGCGCTCGTGGACACGTTCGTCAACGAGCTGCCCGAAGAGGCGCGCGTGTATCGCGTCGAGTGCTCCCCGGTGAAGATCGATCTGCCCTACGCGACGGTGAGCGATCTGTTGCGGGAGGTGACGGAGGTGTCTGCCGATGAGCCCTACGAGGGCGCCGTCGACGCCCTCAAGAAGATCTTCGGTCGCTACGCTCCACGCACCAAGGTCGAACGCGTGTGCGCGCGGCTCGCCGAGCTCATCACGGCCAAGGACGTGAAGCTCCACGACGAGGACGCAGCCGCTCAGCGGCACGACCTGGTGGTGTTGGGCGTGCGCTACCTCTTTGGGGCCATCGCCAAGGAGTCGCCGGTGGTGATCGTGATCGATGGGCTGCAGTGGGGTGACAAGCCGAGCCTCGAGCTGTTGCAGCAGATCTTGGAGCGCAGTGAGCCGCTGCCGGTGCTCACGCTGCTGGTCACGCGACCGAGCGACCGCATCAGTCCATTCGTAGAAGGCTTGGTGAAGAACGAGCTCACGGGTCTCTCGTCCGACGAGCAGATCCGCCTCGTGCAGGCGCGGCTCGGCGTGCGCGAGGGGGTGGCGTTGGTGTGTCGCGAGCTGGTGCCGCGGGTGGGAGGCAACCCCTACTTCTTGCTCGAGATGGTGGACGCGCTCCTCGAGCGTGGCGCGCTCGAAATCGTGGAGCCCGACGATGGCACCGAGCCCCACCTCGTGCGTCACGACGAGCGCTTTGGCGATCAGGCCGACTCGCTCCCGTCGACCATCGAGCAGCTGGTGGGCGATCGCCTCGGCGAGCTGCCGAGCGCCGAGCACGACGTGGTCGACTGGCTGGCGGTGGCAGGGGGACCGCTGTCGGAGACGGATCTGATGGGCCTCACGCGGCTCGCCGACGACGAGGCCATCACGCGCCTCTGCGCGCGCGGGCTCTGTGACAAGAAAGGGCGCCTCATCGACTTCCGCCACCCGCTCGCCCGCGACGTGGCCTACCAAGCGCTCGACGCGGTTCAGCGCGCGCGCATGCATCGTCGGCTCGGCGAGCACCTCGCCAGCACCCAGCTCGCGCGCGGCCTCTCCGCCGCCATCGTGGCGCAGCACCTCGAGCGTGGAGAGGCTCCGCGCCAAGCGGCCGAGCTCTACCTCGAGGCGGCCCACGCCGCCCGAGACGCGCACCAGGTACAGCTCGCGATGCGCTACTACCAGCGCACCCTGGCCCTGTTGCCGGTGGGGGACAGTCGGCGGCTCAACGCCCACCAAGCGCTCGAGCGCATCTGCCGCCACCTCGGCCAAACCGGCGAGCGGCGCGAGCACCTCGAGGAGCTCAAGCGCCTCGCGCGCGAGTCACGGCAGGCCAAATGGATCGGCATCGCGCTGGTGCGGGCGGCGCAGTTCGAGCTCGACGAGGGAGCGATGGCGCGCGGGCTCCCCCTCGCCCAACGCGCCGCCGACATGGCTCGCTACGCGAAGATGCCCGACCTCGAGGTGGAGGCGCTCATCATCCTTTGCGAGCTGCTGCGCGACCTCGGTGATGTCAACGGAGCGCTCGACGCCTGCGAGCGAGCGCTCGTCACCACCAGCCGAGGCGGCGTGTCGCGGCGCGCGCGGGCGGAGGTGCTACGCGCGAAGGGCGTGCTCTTGCGGCGAGCCGGCCGCACCATCGCCGCCACCGAGTCGCACGCTCAGGCGATCGCGATCTTCAAGTCGGTGGGAGCACGGCGCAGCGAGGCGCGCGCGCGCAACGCCCTCGGCTTCGCGCTGTTCGTGCTCGGACGGTACGAAGACTGCATCGCGATGTGTCTGTCCTCGATCGCGATCGACGTGCAGATCGGGGGGCGCTTTCAGGTGGCGAAGACCCTCGCCAACATCGGCGTGGCCTATGCGCGGCTCGGCGACACCACCCACGGCCTGGCCTACCTCACCCGCGCCCGCGAGGCCCACGAGCGTTACGACGACAAGGACGGGCGCATCGACACCTTGTTGGTCACCGCCACCGTGCACCTCGAGCTCGGGGAGCTCGACCGCGCGCAGCAGCTGCTCGGCGACGCGTCTGCGCTCGCGACCGTGAGCGGCAACATCTACGACCGGATCCATCAGCTCATCGTTCAGGCGCTCGTCGCGCGCCACGAGCGTGACTCGATGGCTGCGGCCACCTATGCCGCCGAGGCGCGCCAGCTCGCCGAGGGGCAAGCGCTCGTCAGCTACCACGTGTTTGCCACCGCCCTCGAGGCTGCGGCGCGGGTGGAGTCGGGCGACACCCAGTCCGGCGTGCTCCTCGCCACCACCGCGATGGGCGTGATCGAGGCGATGGAGGGGAGCGAATACTCCATCGAGGTGCGCTCGCTGTGCTGTGAAGCGGTGATCCTCGCTCACGGCGCGGCTCCGGAGGGGAGCTCGGCTCCCAACATGACGGCCGACGTCTGTCGACGGGCCCTCGATCAGGTGGACAAGATCGCGGGCTACGTGCGCGATCCGAAGCTCCGCGAGCAGTTCTTCCGGCGTCCGCCGGTGAAGAGCATCGTGGAGAGCGCCATCAACTTCGCCACGCCGAGCGAGACCACGCTCGGGGCGTGAACGCGATGACGACGGCAGCGGACAGGGTGTCTATCGAGGCGCGCGCGCCGCGCAAGGCAGCGCTCGTGCTCTCCCGTCGCGAGTGCCTCGCTGCGCTGGCCCTCCTCGTGGCCGGCTGCTCGACCCAGGTCGAGCCGCCCCCGGGGCCGACCGGGCCGTTGTCGCAGCCATGCCCGAGCGGGCGCACCTGCGACTTCGAGATGGAGCTCGGCACGGGCCTCGTCGAGTTCGAGCCGCTCGACGACGGCGCGGAGGTGGTGGTCGTCCAGGGGCCGCAGGGCGGCTTCCACATCTGGCTCTCGACGCGTTGCCGCTCGTGCGCCGAACAGGTGATCATCGAATATGGCGTGCGTGGCACCGCCGACGACGCGTGGCTGCTCGGCACCCCTTTGCGTGGCGTCGTCAACATGGACGAACAGGACGGGTGGCAACAGGCGCTGGGTCTCTACGGCCTGCTCCCGGGGAAGGTGGGCGAGGTCGACTTCTCGGGTCTCGACGTCGTCCTCGAGGCCAACATCGAAGACGGGGAGCGGCGGTCGAGCCGGCGCGTTCCCGTCCACGTGCGCTCGGTGGAGGTCTGGGACTGCCCAGAGTCGGATCCCGAGAGCTGCGCCCCGTGACCTCGGAAGGGTCGATACGGGGCCTTTGAGCTCGAGGCACGCCAGATGCTGGCCCACGCGAGCCGGATCACGTGCCCACGCCATCGTCACGCACCGCCGGCGCTACTTCTTGGCTTCGTCGGGGCAGACGAGGGGCTCGACCTCGTGCTCGGGCACCGTCTCGTCGCCTCGCACGTGAGTGCGATGACGGTGGAGCGCTCCGTAGGTGCCCGAGAGCTGACTGTCGGTGTGGTCGACGGGATGCGCATTGGCCACGGCGACTGCCTTCCGGATCGTGCACACCGACTCGTCCCACTGCCCCGCCGCAGCCAGGTAGACAGCGAGGTTGTGGTGGTAGCGCCAGTCGTTCGGATGCTTGCGGGTGTTCGCGCGCGAGGCGGCGATGGCCGCGTCGAGGTTGCCGGCCTTGGCCGCGTTGTACGCGCGCACCGCGTCTGCGTCCGCGCCGAGCCGCGTCATGATCCGGATCTCGGCGGGGAAGACGATCCCCTTCTTATAGGGCACGTCGAACTGGACGTAGCTCGCCTGCGCGCCGCAAGCCACGAGGCCTAGCACCACAAGAACCAGGACAGAGGTGGAGACGAGTCTCATTTGCGCCACGACACCCGTACCACCGACGCCGCTAAGGCTGATCGCAGTTGGTGGGGTCTGCGACGGCCGCGCTGTTCCAATCGGCGGCGACGTTGCCGCTGTTGTTGGCGAGCCGCTTGATGACGCCGTTGGTGAGGGGAGCCGCTGCGCACGCGGCGCCCGTTCCCCACTCGCCGGCCGTCTCCGCCTCGGTCTTGCGCGAAATGGCGTTACCAGTGCCCCAACACACAAAATCGAGCACGCTGTCCGGCCCGTACAGACCGCCATCGGAGTCTGAGTAGAGCGCGACCTCACCGGTCTCGTTGGTGACGGTGTTGATGGTCGGCCAGGGAATCGTGCGGTAGCTGCCCGGCGGCAGGGTGATGTTCGACGCAGTGCTCTGCAGCGTCGGGTAGTTGGGACGCGCGCACCAGCGGTGCTCCGCGTAGGCCACCGCCCCCAGGTTCTTGGTTTCGCCGGTGGGGTTGTACACCTCGATGTACTCGCCGATGCTGATCTCGGAGATGACGATGTCGATCGGCGCTTCTTGCGGGGCGAGATCCTCCACGCAGTCGGTGATCACGATCTCACCGCCGCCCCCGCCTTGACCGCCCCCGACGCCGCCCGCGCCACCGTTGGTCGTTGTAGCCCCCGAGCCGCCATTGCTCGAGGTGATGTCTCCGCCGTTCCCGCCGTCGCCACCGCCGGTGGTGGTGGTGGTGGGCCCCACGCCGCCGGCGAGGGTTTGCGGATCGTTGTCACACGCCACGGCGAAGAGTGTCACCGCGACCAAAGAACAAGCTACGAGCCCCAATGTGCGCATCCCAGACCTCCGTTCCGCAACGTAACTGAGAGCCGCAGAAATGCCCACCTCGAACTCGAGACCCGACCGCCCAGAGGCTCTCGCGGAGCGCGCTTGGGCGTTGGGGCGTTGGGACCCCAAGCGCAACACGGTGGGAGGGGCCCGCGCGCAGCGTGCGCAGCGTGGAGGGAAGGCGCGGAGCGCCCTCAGGAACCTCAAGCCCCGCCCGAAAAAGACAGACTGGCGCTGTCGGTTCGTGCTGGTGGCCACGACCCCCGCCGCACACCGAGCCCCGCCCACGACCACGACCACGGCCACGACCACGCGCACCAGCCTCCACTCGCGCCCCCGCCCTCGCCGTTCCCAACATCCTCGCGCTCGGCGAGAAGCGCCGGCGCCAACGCGGGACCTTCAGGGCGGCGAGAGGATGGCGTGGCGGATGGGGGCTAGGCGGGCCGTCTCGTCGAACCGGAGCTCGTCGCCTCGGGCGTGCACGCCCAGATCGCGCCACAGCTGCGGGAGATCGACGGGTCTGCCTCCGAAGCTGTGGGCGTCGGCGAGACTGCGCAGGGTGCGCCCCCCGAGGCGTTCGTCGATGACGGCGATGGTGCGGTCGAGCTTCCAGAGCTGCGAGGCGTTGCCGCCGCGCGCGAGCACGGCGCGGAGGCCGTCCTCGAGGCCGAGCTTGCCCCCGCTCTGGCGGCGGGTCTCCACGTCGGCGAGGAGGGCGAGGAGCGCGCCGCCCCAGTAGATGCCACGGAAGCTGGAGGTCTTCTCGACGCCGGTGGCCTCCACCGCGACGAGGCCCTGCCCCATGCCCGCCGCGAACTCCCCCCACACCGCCTCGCGCGAGCGCCAGCCAGCTCGCGCGCGAATGATCGGCTCGAAGTAGGTGGCGAGCCCTTCGTCGAGCCACTTGCCCTCCCCCGAGAAGGACGGGAAGCCGAGATGAAAGAGCTCGTGCACGAGGATCCAGTCGCCATAGAGCTGCGGCTCCTCGGCCAAGGCGCCGATGTAGATGGCGACGCCAGCGCCTCCCGCCGCCACCACCTTCCCGTGGTCGATCTCACGTCGCCCCGGCGTGGGGATGAGCACGACGAGCGCGCGCTCGACGGGGAAGCCGCGCCAGAACTCGGAGATGGCCCCCGCCGTGTCGCGCACCCACCGCGAGCGGAGCGCCGGCGTCGCAGCGAGCGCGCCGGGCACCGTGACGAGCTCGATCCTTGCCGTGCTCTTTGGGCCCGGAACGACGGAGGCGCCCTCGACGGGGCGGCCGGGGGCGGAGTGGCCATCGGCGGCGAGCCGTGCGTCGAGCGCGAGGGGGCCCGGTAGCTCGAAGTCTTCGCGATCGAACTGGCCGAACACGCCGTAGGTGGCAAAACGGATCTCGCGGGCCAACAGCTCGTAGCGACCGTCGACCAGCCTCATGCCGCTGGTGAAGTGTTGCCCTTCGGGCATGTCGACGCGCACCACCGCGCGGGTGTCGCGAGCGATGGGGTGCGGGCGCAGCACCCACGTGCTCACGGCCGAGATCCACGCGCGTCGCCCTTCGCTCGTGGCCCCGCCCTCGCCGTTCCCAACATCCTCGCGCTCGGCGAGAAGCGCCGGCGCCAACGCGGGACCTTCAGGGCGGCGAGAGGATGGCGTGGCGGATGGGGGCTAGGCGGGCCGTCTCGTCGAACCGGAGCTCGTCGCCTCGGGCGTGCACGCCCAGATCGCGCCACAGCTGCGGGAGATCGACGGGTCTGCCTCCGAAGCTGTGGGCGTCGGCGAGACTGCGCAGGGTGCGCCCCCCGAGGCGTTCGTCGATGACGGCGATGGTGCGGTCGAGCTTCCAGAGCTGCGAGGCGTTGCCGCCGCGCGCGAGCACGGCGCGGAGGCCGTCCTCGAGGCCGAGCTTGCCCCCGCTCTGGCGGCGGGTCTCCACGTCGGCGAGGAGGGCGAGGAGCGCGCCGCCCCAGTAGATGCCACGGAAGCTGGAGGTCTTCTCGACGCCGGTGGCCTCCACCGCGACGAGGCCCTGCCCCATGCCCGCCGCGAACTCCCCCCACACCGCCTCGCGCGAGCGCCAGCCAGCTCGCGCGCGAATGATCGGCTCGAAGTAGGTGGCGAGCCCTTCGTCGAGCCACTTGCCCTCCCCCGAGAAGGACGGGAAGCCGAGATGAAAGAGCTCGTGCACGAGGATCCAGTCGCCATAGAGCTGCGGCTCCTCGGCCAAGGCGCCGATGTAGATGGCGACGCCAGCGCCTCCCGCCGCCACCACCTTCCCGTGGTCGATCTCACGTCGCCCCGGCGTGGGGATGAGCACGACGAGCGCGCGCTCGACGGGGAAGCCGCGCCAGAACTCGGAGATGGCCCCCGCCGTGTCGCGCACCCACCGCGAGCGGAGCGCCGGCGTCGCAGCGAGCGCGCCGGGCACCGTGACGAGCTCGATCCTTGCCGTGCTCTTTGGGCCCGGAACGACGGAGGCGCCCTCGACGGGGCGGCCGGGGGCGGAGTGGCCATCGGCGGCGAGCCGTGCGTCGAGCGCGAGGGGGCCCGGTAGCTCGAAGTCTTCGCGATCGAACTGGCCGAACACGCCGTAGGTGGCAAAACGGATCTCGCGGGCCAACAGCTCGTAGCGACCGTCGACCAGCCTCATGCCGCTGGTGAAGTGTTGCCCTTCGGGCATGTCGACGCGCACCACCGCGCGGGTGTCGCGAGCGATGGGGTGCGGGCGCAGCACCCACGTGCTCACGGCCGAGATCCACGCGCGTCGCCCTTCGCTCGTGGCCTCGTACGCCACGTCGATGTCGGCGGTCTGGAGGGACACCGCGTGCAGATCGATCCGATAGCTCACCGCCTGGGTGTCGCGCGGGAGCACGAACTCCCCGTCGCGGTGCGACACCGCCGCGCCCGCCGCGAGGAGCCGAACGTGATCGGCCATCACCGCCTCGCTCGCCACGAAGCTCTGCACGGGGCGGTCGCAGCGGGCGGTGACCACGAGCTCGGACGGGAGCACGAAGGAGACGTCGTAGTCGCACTGCGTGGGCGGCTCGACCGCCCCGACGTGGTCTGCGCGCGGATACGAGCCGCCGCTGCACGCCCACGCACAACCGGCGAGGAACATGGCCGCGGTCGCCCGGGCAAGTGGCCTCGGCGTCACACCGAGATCATTCGCGCGCCGCCTCGTGATGGCAACTGATCATCACGACGGAGAGATGTGCGGGCCACGCGGAAGCCGATGCGCTAGAGCAAGGCTCCCATGAACGCGCAGACACCGTGGACGCTCGTGCTGTCGTGCGGAGGCCTCTCGCTCTTGTGCGGCTGCGCGACCCTGCCCGAAGACCCGGTGCACCGCGCGCTCTACGCGGATCTGCGTCAGATCGTCGACACCGAGCAGCGCATCGGCTGGCTCGTCGACGACTACGAAGTGGTGGAGCACGCCCCCACCGCGTTTCAGAGCGTGTGTCAGGTGCCGGTCGAGAAGCGGTTCGGACTCCTCGACTGGTTCGACCGACGCATCGAGGAGGAAGGCGGTCCGGCCGAAGAGGCGTTCGAGCGCGAAGGTCACGACCTCTCCGCCATCGACGAGCTGCTCACCCTCGAGCGCATGCGCCTTTTGTTGCAGTACACCGACGAGCGCGCCGAAGAACAGTGCCCGTTCTACTACCGCCCCGATCCGAAGTTTGCCGGTGTGCAGACCGACACCCACCGCTTCGTCGGCCTCGCGGAGAGCATCGGCGGCTTGTTGATGATCATCACCCGCGACGGCGTGTCGTTCGGCGGGGGGGGCGGCTTTCGCTTGCTCCCCGGCTACGGGATCACGGATCGGCTCACCCTCGCCACCGGCATCGAGCTCGGCGGCTCGGGCAGCTTGACGCTCAATCCGAACGAAGAGGGCGAACAGTCGTTCTCTGCGCGCCCCTACGGCGGCACCCCCGTGCTGCTCAGGCTGCACGACGACACCTGGGTGTACGACTTCGAGGTGACGGCGCTCACGCAGTACTACAACAAGACGGTCGCCCTCCCGCCTGGCTTCCGCGTGGCGTTCGGGGTGGGCATCGGCTCGACGCGCATCGGCTCGATCATGCCGATCGGGGTAGGCATCGTGGCCTACGAGTTCATGCCGGCGTTCCAAGACCTCCCCGCCACGCACTCGATCCGCATCGGCACGCGCATCGGCCTCAACTACGATCCGTGAGCGCCCCAACGCGCTTTGGCAACCTCCGAAACAACCGCATGAGCCAACGTCACCCCACCGTCCCCCTCGCCTTCGAGCGGTTCGACGAGACCGAGATGAGCGCGCGCGCCGAGGCGTTCCTCGAGCGCATGCGGGCGCGCCGCAGCGTGCGACACTTCGCGCCCGAGCCGATCCCGCTCCATGTGGTGGAGCGCTGCATCGAAGCGGCGGCGCAAGCGCCATCCGGCGCCAACAAGCAGCCGTGGACGTTCGCGCTGGTCACCGATCCGGCGCTCAAGCGGAAGATCCGCGAGGCCGCCGAACGAGAGGAGGCAGCCTTCTACGGCGGGCGGGCTTCGGAGCGCTGGCTGAAAGACCTGGAGCCGCTCGACACCGGGCCCGACAAGCCGTTTCTCGAAGACGCGCCAGCCCTCGTGGTGGTGTTCGCGCAGCGTCACGGGAGCGAAAGCAGCGATCGGCACTACTACGTGACCGAGTCGGTGGGGATCGCGGTGGGGTTTCTCCTCGCGGCGCTGCACATCGCGGGCTTCGCCACGCTCACCCACACCCCCGCCCCGATGCGCTTTCTGGCCGAGCTGCTCGAGCGACCGCGCGGCGAACAGGCCTACGTGCTCATCCCCGTGGGTTACCCCGCCCCCGGTTGCACCGTTCCCGCGATCGATCGCAAGGCGCTCGACGAAGTGCTCCTCCGACGGTGAGCGGTCGAACGGGCGCCGTCGAAGCGGGTCGTCGTGACGAGCGCGGTCAGAAGGTGACGCGCAAGCTGCCCCCGGTGGGCGACACGCTCACGCTCACCTCAGGGCTCGTGGAGGCCTCGTCGGTGTCCGTGAAATAGAGCACCACGAAGGTGGTGGCCGCCGCCAGGCCCAAGCCCGTGATCACGAGGCCCACTGGGAACAGCGTGGCGAAGGTACCCTGGTCATCGATGGCCTGTTGAAGCGCGCTGCATTCGGCGGCGAGGTCTCCGCCGCCGCCGCTGCACGCGTTGTCGCCGGGGCTCCGACGATCGATCTCCGCGTCGAGGCGCTCGGCGTCGTCGCTCGCTTGCCCATGCAACACCGCGCTCGCGATCGTGAGCGCGATCCCGCCGAGCGTGACCACCCCCGACACGCTCGCGCCGACGATGTACGCGCTGTTGTGGCCGTTCTCCACCGGTGGCGGGTCGGGATCGAGCTTGGCAGGCACCGGCAACATGTCCAGCTTGATGTCGTACTCCTGCCCGGCGAGGAGCGTCTCCTCCCGGGTGGTGGTGGTGTGGGTGGGATGTTGCGCCTCGAACACGTGTTTGCCCGGCTCGAGGAAGATCGTCGAGGGCAAGCTCTCCACGCGACGGCCGTCGACGTCACAGGTGGCGCCGTCGACCGCGACGCCGAGCTTCACGACGGCCACGTGCAACAAGGCCGTGTTGAGCTGCTGGCGCAGGTGCAGGCGCAGACTCTCGGAGCCCTCCGACTGGGGGGAGGCGAAGAAGAACGTGAGGCGCTCGGCCGCGTCGCGGTAGTTCTTGATGCCGATGGCGCAGTCGCCGATGAGCGCGGCGATCGACGGGTGATGGTGGATGGCCCACGCGGCGCTCGCCTTGGCGTGACAGGTGGCAAAGTCGTCTGTCTTGCGCGCCTCGCGGGCGGCGTCGTAGAGCTCCTTGGCCGCCTCCTTCATCGCGTTGGTCTTGAGGTCCTCGGGCGTCCCGTCCGCGGGCTGAGCGTGTGCCTCGCGTGTGGCCGCGCCGAGCCAAGTCAGCACGATCAGGGTCAAGAGGAGCAGCGGCTTGTGCCTGCGTCGATGGGTCACGGTTCCTCCAGCTCGGGAAAGTCAGGCAGATGGTTGCGTGGGGGGGCTGGCGGTCGGGCCGGAGTAGGCGTCGCCGTCGAGGAACCCCCTGCGGGCTTCGGCAGCTCCGCACCCGAGGAGACTACCTCGCTTGGGGCCTGACCGGGCGCCGGAGGTTGCTCCTCCCCCCACTTTCGCTCGGACAACGGTGCACTCGTCCGGGGGGGGTCGCTCGCGCTCGAAGCGGGCGCGGCGGCGCTCGGCGGCTCGCTCGTGCGAGAGAGGAGGATCACCAGAGGGGCGATGAGCGCCCCGAGGAGCAGCGGCCACCAGCGCACGGGGTGGAGCGGGAGCTCGACGGGCTCGTGGTCGCGGCGGCCCACGCCAGCGGGCCGCTCGAGGCGCGCGGTCCCCATCACCGATTGCTCGACCGCCACGTATTTCTGCACCGGCGGCTGGGGACGGCGGCCCAGCGACGTGGGGGCTCGGCGATCGCGCGGCCCCTCCGCGAGCACCTCGAAGCGCTCCTCGGCGAGGCCGTAGCGGCCGCGAATGTCGGCGAGGCTCCTCACCTGGGCCGGCGCGGGGGTGGTCTCGTTCGCTGGGCTCTTGCGGGGCGCGCTCACGCCCCCCGTGTACGACAGGCCCCGACGCGCGGCCAACATGCCGCGGGCAGGAAGACGTGCCCTGGGCCTCGACCGGTCGGCCTCGGCGCGACGGGCCTAGGGGATGTCAGAAGCGGCGACGCTCGGTGGCGGCGGCGCCCTCGACGAGACGCTCCGCTCGCTCCCCCTCGTCGAGCAGGAACCGCCACATGAGCCGGCCGTTGTCCGCCGTGAAGGCCTGGAGCTCGTTGGCCCCGGTGCGCACGAGGACCAGGCCGTTGGGCTCGTCGATGATGGGGTCCTCACGAGGCCAGTCGTCGGCGTTGAGCTTCCAGAGCTGCTTGCCGTCGGTCATGCGGTACGCCACCCAGTGGTCGTCCCCGTCGAGCTCGCGCCGGGCAACCGCCACGTGGCGACCGATCACCACGTCGTCCACCTCCGGCCCCTTCCAGCGCGGCAAGCGGGTGTCGGCCTCGATGGCCATGAGCCGTCCTTGGCGCAAGAAGGCCACGACGCCGTCTCCCGCGCCCAGGCGCGCCCCGAAATAGTCGTCGAAGCCATCGTAGGAGCCCACGTCGTAGGTCCAGAGCACGTTGCCGTGTTGCAGATCGAGCGCCACGATGGTGCCCGCTTCGTCCACCGCGAACACGCTGCGACCTTCGGCGGTAGGCCAGCTGAGCGCGTTGCCCGCCGCGTGCTTCCACCGCCTCCGCCCGGTGCCAGGGTCGAACGCGACGAGCTCCGTGCCAGCCGGCACCACCACGAGGCCGCCGGCGAGGATGGGACGCAGAGGGAGCGGACGATGCGACGCGCGGCTCGGCAGCGCCACGCTGTAGCTCACCGCCTTGGCCTCGAGGTCGAAGGCCACCAGCCGCTCGTTGGCGCTGCCCGACGGACGGCTGATCATGAACAGCCGTCCCCCGTCGGTGAGGGCCAACGGGTGCCACGGATCCTCGTCGCTCGTGAAGCGGAGCACCTCGGCCTCGCTGTGAATGGCGATGCCGACGATCCCGCGCGGCTCGATCCCGTACACGACGCCACCGGTCTCCACCGTGACGACGCGACCGAAGGCACCGGCAGCGATCCGGCGCCCTGTGGACGCGTCGATCACGTAGACCGGACCGGTGCCGTGACCCTGGGTGAGCACCTTGCCCTGGGTGGTGACCGTGTTGGACGGGTACGCCACCGAGGTGGCCATGCACGACACCGCGCCGGCCATGGCGAGACCGCGCTCGAGGGTGGACATCGGCGGGGTCGCCTCGGCGCTCCGGGCGCGACACCGGTGGAGGAGCCACGCGCTCAGCCCGAGCGCGGGCAAGGCCACCAGATCCGTGGGATCGCACCACAGCTTCCACGACAGACCGAGGAGCCCCATCACGGCCTCGGTGGCGCGAGCCGCCGACGGCCAAAGGTTCACCAAGGTGAACCAGGCGCCGACCGCGACGTGGGCGCCGAGGACGCCTCGCCCCCGCCGAGCGCCGAGGAGCGCCGCCAACAGCACGGGGGCCACCACGAGCCCGGCGCAGTCGCTGAGCTTGCCGGTGAGCCAGCCAGGGAGGAGGCCGCTACCTTTCAACACGTGGTCGTTCACGAGGAGCAGAGCCAACGCTCCCCACCACAGCGGGTGGCGCAGCGCTCGAGCGGGGTCGAAGCGATCACGCATGGGAGCGGAAGCGTGCCACGACCCGGCCCCCGTTGCCATCGCCAGATCGGTCAACCCGTGAGGATGAGCTTCGTGACCTCGGGGGGCGACCCGATCCGAGCGGGGGGGCCCGCCGTCCCGAACCCTCGGTTCACGTAGAGCTGCGATTTGTCGTCGCGGTCGCCGGTCTGCCGCGCCCGCTCGTAGCGACCGCGAATGTAGCCATGACGCAACACGAGGCGGGCGGGGTTGACCAGAGGGCTGAACTGGCCCCCGTGGGTGTGGCCGCTGAGCTGGAGATCCGCGAGATCTGCCGCCTCGGGGTAGTAGGACGGGTTGTGACAGAGCAGCACCCGCGGCAGCTCGGGGTTTACCCCCGCGAAGGCGCGGGCTGCGTCGGGGCCGGGGCCGCGGTCGCGACGGGCCCACACGTCGTCTACGCCGGCGAGCACGAGCTTGCCCTCGAGGGTGCGCGCCTCGTTGATGAGCACGTCGGCTCCCGCGCGACGGAGCGCGGCCACGGTCTGTTGGATGCCCGCATAGTAGTCGTGGTTGCCGATGGCCGCCGACACCGGCGCCCGCTCCGCGAGCCGGCGCACGAAGCGCCCGAGCTCGTCGGCGAAGCGGGCGTCGTTGTCGAGCAGATCGCCGGTGAGCACGATGTGATCCGGGCGCGCGCTGGCCACCAGGTCGAGCGCGGCGGCGAGCTCCCGCTCCCCCACGTCGAGCCCGATGTGCAGATCGGAGAGCTGCACGATGGTGAAGCCCTCGAGCTCGCGTGGCATGCGCGCGAGTCGGATCGAGACCTCCTCGATCACGTAGTCGGTGCGACCCACCGCCGACGCGTACACCGACGTGCCCCCGCCGAGCGCCACCGCCCCCACCGCCACGGCTTTGGTGACGAAGTCGCGGCGCTCGTGATCGATCACCTCCTCGCGCGGTGCGGCCGACGCGTCGCCGGCAGCGGCAGAGCGCAGGGGGGCGAGCGACGGCGACAGGACCGCTGGCTCGGCTCCGCGCGTCCATCGGGCCCGCAGGCGGAGCGCGAAGCGCACGAGGAGGCGCACGATCGAGTCGACGAGCAACAGCGCGAAGGTGGTGACCGAGCCGAGGACGATCACCGAGCCGATAAGCGCGAGCACGTGAGCCGCCGAGGAGGGCGCATAGCGCTCCACGAGGCGACTGGCGAACGTGGCCAGCACCCCCGCCGCGAACACCACGGTGAGCGCGCGCCGCTTGCGCGGGGACAGATCGAACGCGGCGCTCAGCCGCCGCCGGAGAAACCACTCGACGCCGCCGAGCACGGCAACCACCACGAGGAGGAACAGCGCGAAACGTAGGAAGTTGGGCATGAGGGGTCGGCCGACGCAGGCGGCGTCATTTGGCACCTTTGCACTATCACGCCCGCGCCCATGTTCAAGGTCGGCGACAAGAGCCGCGACAACGAGCGCCCGTCGAGCTATTCCATGAGGCCGCCGGGTGGGGCCGTGAACGATCAGATCGTCGAGCTCAGCAAGCCAGGTCTTCAGATCCTGCTCTACTCCCCCCGCGAGCTGGGGGAGCTCGAAGACGGCTGCGACTACGCGCGCCGCTTCCCCGATGGAAAGGACGTGGTCGACTACGTCAACGAGTGCCGCATCGGCGCGATCGGGACTCGCTGGCCGCGCGAGGACTACTGGCTCCACTTCTCGTCGACGATGGACCAGAGCGTCATCGCTCGAGCCAGCGATCACGCCCGCCTCGGTCTCGTGGTCTCGAGCGGCCAGCTGTGCGTTCGCGGCGGCGACGATCTGTTCCGCTGGCGGCGACGATGTCCCGACGAGCAGCTCATCACCCTCGCCAACGGCGTCTACAACGTGACCGCGTGCATGGTCCCCTTCGGGGGGGACGGCCCGGTGCGCATCTTCCTCCATTTCGCAGAGGCCGCGGCCCGTCCGGAGCTCGGCTACGCCGACGTGCCCGAGCTGTTCTGCGAGGCCCCGGTGCTCTAACGCCGGGCTGGGTGCTCACCCGCCCGAGGGATCGGGCGACGAGCTCCGGCACGCGGCGCGACCTCTCCCCGCATGCTCGTCGCCGCAGCCGGGCGGAGGCGGTCGCGCGTCGACGGGCACACGTGTGCAGCTTCGTGCACGACGCGGGGCGGGGGCTCGGTGCAGAAGCGCGCGATGTCGCGCGGCGCGCGGGCTCGACCGGCAGGGAACGTCGCTTGCAGTGCGTGGCGGGCATGACCTGCCGCGGTTCGACCTCACGCGTGCTTGGGGGCTCGCTCCTCGTCTCTCTCGTGCTCATCGCCGCGCGCTCGCCAGCCGACGAGCCGGCCAGCGAGGGCCACCCAAGGGCCTCCGCGACCGCGACGGTCGCTTCCGGCGCTGCACCTCCAGACACGTCGTGGGCGTGCGCTTCGGAGAGCATGAAGCACACCCTCGAGGCGGTCGCGCCGCGCGTGGTGCGCGTCCACGACCGCTGGGGCCACTCGCTCGGCTTCGTGTTCCACAGCCCGTACCACGTGCTCACGTCGTTCTCGGCCGTGTTCTGGCGCGACGGGGGTTGGGTCGAGCTCCCCGACGGGAGCGCCACCACCTTTCGCGTGGTCGCCCACGACGCGGCGGCGGATCTCGCGATCCTCGAGCTCGCGCGCACGACGCGACAGAGCCCCCTCTTGGCTGGCCCGAGCCCCGCGGTGGGAGACCCCGTCTACGCCGTCGGCACCACCGAGCCGTGGAGCGGCGGCACCGCGAGCATCCACCCCGGCGTCGTCAACGCGAAGCAGGGCGACCGCATCCACACCGACGCGCTCGACGCAGTGTTCCACAAGCAAGGCGGCCCCCTGCTCGACTGCGCGGGTCGCCTCGTCGGGATCGCGGGCGCCGCGTGGGGCAACGCGGCCACCACCGTCGACCCCGCGCTCGCGCTCGCCGACGGCATCGGGCGGCAACCCATCTATGAAGGTTTGCCGGTGACGCCGCACCTGCTCGCCGGCGCCGTGGCTCACGTGAACGAACACGCGGCCGGCGGCGGGGTGGCGCTGGGGATGGCGATCGAGGGCATCGACGGCTGGCGGGTGTCTTGGCTGGGTGGGGTGCTCGCGCTCGCCAAGCTCGACGACGGCGAGCAGCGCGGCCTCCGCCTCTTCGGACAGACGCTCTTCGGCTATCACCTCCCAATCGACGAGCGGCGCACCTTCGGCGTCGACGCCGGCGCGGGTCTGACGATCGCCTACGAGCAGTATTGTGAGGGCCAGTGCAGCGAGATCAATCCGCCGTGGCATCGAGAGACGCGCTTTCTCCCCACCCTGGAGGTGGGCTTTCGCGTGTGGCCAGCCCGCCTCGGCTATCAGCTGCAGCTCGACTTGGGCACCACCTCGCAGTCGATCCACCACATCATGCTCGGCGTCGACTTCTGAGAGGTGCGCTCCGCGGCCGTACGTCGTAACCCTCTCGGGAGGTGGAGGAACGAACGCGCAAGCTGGCGATCCCGACGCTCGACGTGCGGCGGGCGCTCGGAACCGGCCTCGGCCCCCGCGATCCGACGACGTCTATGGAGCGCCGCGCGCTCTGGCGGGCCACCCGCACCCCCGACGGTGCGGCGACGTACCGCGTGGCCTGGACCGCCGACGAGGCGGTGATGACCGCGTGGGGTCCCGGCGCCGAGCACGTGCTCGCGCGCATGCCGGCGCTGCTCGGCCTCGAGGACGACCCGGCGACGTTTGCCCCCCAGCACCCGCTCCTCGCGGAGCTCTCGAGGCGACACCCGGGCCTGCGGCTCGGGCGCGGTCAACGCTTGGCCGAGGTGCTGGTCGGCGTCATCCTCGGCCAGCGCGTCACCACCGGCGAAGCCCACTCCGCCTATCGACGGCTCGTGTTTCGCTTCTCGGAGCGCGCGCCCGGCCCCCAACGACTCTGGCTCCCTCCCGCGCCCGAGCGCCTGCGTCAGCTGCGCGCGTTCGAGCTCCAAGGCGACGACCTCGACGCGAAGCGCGCGGCCACCATCATCCGCGCGTGTGTGCACTACAGGAAGCTCGACGCGCGACAGGACGCGCCGGCGGCCGAGGTGTGCTCCTTCCTGCAGAAGCTCCCTGGCGTCGGCCCCTGGACCGCCAACAACGCCCTGGCGGTGAGCCACGGCTGGGCGGACGCGGTGCCGGTGGGCGACTTCCATATCCCGCACCTGGTCACCTTCGCCCTCGCCGGTGAGGAGCGCGGAACCGACGCGCGCATGCTCGAGCTGCTCGCGCCCTTCGCTCCACACCGCGGGCGCGTGATCCGCCTGTTGATGCGCTCCGGAATGGCCGCTCCGCGACGCGGCGCGAAGCAGGCCGCGTGGGGCTTCGTGGTCGATCGCGCCACCCGTCGCCACGGAGGCAGGTAACCCGACGCTCCCGGTGGCGCGGTGGAAGCGCCGGCTCGGCCGGCCGCGGCTCGTAGTCGACTCCGGCGCCCATGATGTCGTTCCATCTCATCGAAGCCCCAGCGCATCCTGGACGGCAACTTAGAAGATTCGCTGGCGCTCGCGGTCCCCGACCCGACAGCGACCTGGACGCGTGGGGATCGGGCTCGTTGTCGGCCCTTGGGGCAGAACTTTCTTTGGGTGGCGCCGTCACACTTCGGTCGTCGGGGGACGACGTCGCGAGGAGAGGACGGTCATGACCCTTCGTTCGGTGTTGTTTTGTGTGTGGGCGGCGTTGATGGTGCTTTCGCTCGGGGCGTGTCGCACGAGCCCGACCGCTACGTCGGAGCCTCGGAGCGGGCTGGAGGGGCCGACCGACAAGGGAGCCGGGGAGGGCGCGGTGACGCACTTCGACGTGAAGGGCGTGTCGCTGGGAGAGGGTGTGTTCGTGGGTTCGGGGAAGGCGTACGGAAACCTCACGGTGTTCCCCATCCTCGCCAAGACGCAGCTCGACGTGGGTCCGCTCGCGAGCCTTCACGACGCGCTCGAGAGCGGCGACGCCGAGCTGCGTGAGCTCAAGGCGGCCGCCGCCGAAGCGTTGCCGAGCGACGGCAGTATCGAGCAACACCAGGCTCCGGGGGGCCTCGGGACGGGCGCGCAGGTGGACAAGCTCGCCATCGAGAACAAGGGGAAGGTGCCGGTCTACGTGCTCGCCGGCACCATCGTGAAGGGCGGAAACCAAGACCGTCAGATCGGTCAGGACTTCATCATCGGAGCCAAGGAGACGGTGCCCATCGACGCGTTCTGCGTGGAGCACGGCCGCTGGAACGAGAACCGCGGCGGCACCGCGACCGGCGGCAAGTTCAGTGCGGTGAAGCAGCTCGCCAACAGCGACGTGCGGGTCGCCGGCCAATACAAGGCAGATCAGAACGAGGTGTGGTCGAAGGTGTCGGAGGTGAACAAGAAGAACAAGAAGCACAGCTCCTCCGACTCGCTCCTCGCCACCGCCGACGACGCAGAGATCCAGCGAGAGCGCGATGCGCTGAGTCGGCAGATCGTCACGGATCTCGACGCGGTCGCGCCCCAGGGAGCCGTGGTGGGCTACGCGTATGCGGTGGATGGTGAGATCCGCGGGGTGCGGTGGTTCGCCCATCATCGCGTGTTCGCGATGTTTCGGGAGGTGCTCGTGAACACCGCGGTGATCGATGCCATCACCGCCAAGGCCTCGGGTGGGTCTGTGGCCGAGACGGCGAGCGCGGAGGCGGTGGCCGCCTTCGTGGCGGAGGCGCGCAAGATGGCGTCCGCAGCGCGCGTGAAGGCGACCGACGCCGACAACACCAACGAGTATGCGGAGTCGGCCGATGCCTACCACTCGACCACGACGCTCGAGCTCGCCGACGAGGCGGCAGACGGCAAGGTGGACAGCATGGGCGACGGTTCGAAGAAGGACGCTCCGAAGAAGAAGGTGAAGATGAGCGTCGACTTCGTGAAGAAGAAGTGACCCCGCGAGTCTTCGTCGGGAGAGGCGAGAAGTTGGCCTGGTGGGGGCGGGCGTTCTACCAGGGGACATGGTCCCGAGAGGCAGGCTCCTCATCGCGCTCGTCTTCTTGGGCGCCCTCCTCGTGGTGGGCGGTGCTGCGGCCAAGGTGTCGCTCGACTCGCCCTACACGTACCAGCAGACGTTCGGGACGTCGCTGCGCCTCTTGAAGGTAGATCTCGGACACGAGGTCACCGAGATCAACTCGGACTGGGGCTACATCCTGTTCGAGTACGTCGACTCGGAGAGCGGCAAGCGCAAGAACCGGGGCGCCATCACGTTCGTGAAGGGCGACGACCAGACCACCGTGTCCGTCGAGATCCCGGAGATGCCCTCGTACCACGAGGAGCTGATGCTCCAGAAGCTCAAGCACAAGCTCCAGACCGAGCACGGTGAGCCTCCCCGTCCGCAGAAGGAAAAGAAGAAGAAGAAGAAGGACGACAAGGAGGACGGCGACGACGACAAGGACGACGCCGACAAAGACAACAAGGACGACGCCGACAAGGGCGACGACAAGGACAAGAAGAAGAAGTCGGGCAAGAAGAAGAGCTGAGCGCCGCCCGACACGCGCGGGCTCAGGTCGCGAGCTGCGTTACATGGTGCCGCAGCTCGAAGACGATCTCGTGGTCCCAGTCGCAGGCGAGGGCGTCGGTCATCGCGTGGTAGTACCAGAGCACCTCTTCGCGGGGTGCGGTGAACCGGCTCCACACCACCTTCCCCACCGACGGGCGCCGAAGATCGGTGGCGATGCTCAAGGCGTTGTGGAGCTTGTCGGACGCGATCACCAGCTTGTGGTCGGTGGGCTGCGCCTTCACGTGCTCGATGTGGCGCTCCTTGCGCGCGCGCCACGGCGGCTTGGGCACCTCGGTGGTGTCCGTGCACGCCACCACCATCGCCGCCACCCGCGGGCCGTAGCGAGCCTCGATGCGCTCGCGGGAGACACCGCAGTCTTCCATCACGTCGTGCAACAGGCACGCGATGGCTTGATCTTCGTCGGCCCCATACTGGGCGGCGATGCTCGCCACGGCGATGGGGTGGGTGATGTAGGGCGCGTCGCTGCCTTTGCGGCGCTGACCGAAGTGGGCGCTGGTGGCGAAGGCCAGCGCCGACTCGAACCGCGGGCCGTACATCGGGCGCGTCATCTCTGGCTCATCCTTGTCGCTTCACGTACTCGAACTCGATCGGCCGACCCTTGATCCCGCGCGGGGGTGGGGCGATCCAGTGAGCCATCTTGCCCGGCTCGAACACCGGCTCCTGCATCAGGCTCTGCACGTAGGCGTCGTCCTCATCGGTGGGCAACCAGTCGCCCTTCTTGGCGTTCCAGGTGTCTTCGCCGATGAAGTTGCCGTCGGGGTCGAAGTGGAGCCCGGCGTAGATCCCGGTGGCGCGATGGAAGCGCCGGCTCGGCAGCCGCAGCTCGAAGTCGACGCCGGCGCCATGGATGATCTTGTTCCACTTGTCCACGCCGCGCTGCGAGTCGTCGGCGTACTCACCGCGCAGCAGCTCGTTCATGGCGTTGCGCAGCGGCACGTCTTGCTTCTCGAGGCTGCCATCGGCGCGGAACACGTCGAAGGTGTAGCTCCCCTCGAGGGCGCGGTGGTCCTCGTAGCGCTTCTCCTCGTGGGCGCGGCCCTTCAGACCGGCCGCGAAGTAGTTGGCCGCGTTGGAGGAGATCTCGCCGCCGAACAGATCCAGCGACACCGAGTACCAGAGGTTGATGTACTTCTGCATGAGCGGCAGGGGGATGCCCCCCTCGGCGCGCACGTCCTCGTTCTTGTTCTGCTTCATCAGCTCGAGCGAGCGCTGGATCACGCGCGACACGCCGGTCTCACCGACGAACATGTGGTGCGCCTCCTCGGTGAGCATGAAACGGGTCGTGCGCGCGAGCGGATCGAAGCCGCTCTCGGCGAGCGCGAGCAGCTGATACTTGCCGTCGCGATCGGTGAAGTACGTGAACATGAAGAACGACAGCCAGTGGCGGCAGGGCTCGTTGAACGCGCCGAGGATGCGGGGCTTGTCCTCGTTGCCGCTCCGCCGCTCGAGCAGGGCTTCCGCCTCTTCGCGCCCGTCTTTGCCGAAGTAGCTGTGGAGCAGGTACACCATCGCCCAGAGGTGTCGACCCTCCTCCACGTTCACCTGGAACAGGTTGCGGAGGTCGTAGATGCTCGGGCAGCTCTTGCCGAGGAGGCGTTGCTGCTCGACGCTCGCCGGCTCGGTGTCGCCCTGCGTGACGATGAGCCGGCGCAGCGCGTTGCGGTGCTCGCCTGGCACCGTCATAAAGGCCGGCTCGCCGAGCACGTCGCCGAAGCCGATCTTGCGATTTGGCTCCGGATCCGTGAGGAAGATCCCCCAGCGGTAGTCGGGCATCTTCACGTAGTCGAAGTGCGCCCAGCCGTCGGCGTCGACGCTGATCGCGGTGCGGAGGTACACCTGGTCCTCCTGGAAGCCCTCGGGCCCCATCTCCTTCCACCAGTCGATGAATTTCGGTTGCCACGCCTCGAGCGCGCGCTGCAGCTTGCGATCGCCGCCGAGATCGACGTTGTTGGGGATGCGTTCGGAAGTGACCACTGAGCTCATGTGCGTCTCCAATCGAATTCGGGCCGCTCGGGCCGGCCATACATCGTCAATGCGCCGCGCGTGCCCACCGCGTTCGGGCGCTGGAAGATCCAGTTTTGCCACGCGGAGAGGCGCGCGAAGATTTTCGTTTCCATCGTCTCCGGGCCTGCGAAGCGGAGGTTCGACTCCATGCCGGTGAGCGCGTCGGGGGACAGGCTGGCCCGCTCCTCGATGGCGATGCGCACGTCGTCCTCCCAGTCGATGTCGTCGGGTGTGAAGGTGACCAGGCCGAGCGCCTCGGCCTCCTCGGCGTCGAAGAGGTCGCGCTTGCCCTCCAGCGACCTCTCGTGCTCCGGCGCGCCGAGAAAGCGCGTCTTTAGCCGGGTGAGCTGGTTCGACATCGGGAGCGGTCCGAAGTTTTGCTTCGACAGACCCACCCGCGCCTTCGGCGCGTCTTCGTCTTCGCTCAGCAGCATGTAGGAGCGATCGGCGGCGAGGGCGAGCTCGAAGAGGCTCCCCACGAAACACGAGCCGGGCTCGATGATCGCGAAGAAGCTGCGTGCGGTGAGGTCGACCCGCTTCAGCACGCGCGCCATGTTGAGCACGATCTCACGGGCGAGCCAGTCGCTCTGTGCGAGCTCGAGGAGCGCCTCGTCGTGCGCGCGCACCTTCTCGCCGTCGCCCGCGGTAGCGAGGGTGATGAGGCCCACGTCGGGGTGGTTGAAGCGCAGCTCGAGGAGCGCGGCGTCGAGCTCGCGGAACGCCGCCAGCGTCCACGTCTTGTCGCCCTTCGCGCGCAGCGCCTCGCCGCTCGTCGGCGGCGCGTCCGTCGGCCCGCGCACCACGATGGAGGCCACCCGATCGCTGCGACGAACGGTGAGCGTGACGTGCTCGTAGACGAGCTCGACGCCATCGTCGGTGCTGCTCACGCGCGGAGAGAGCTCGCCGAGCGCGATCGGCGCGCCGTGTTTGTCGGGGGTGGCGGCCGCGATGGCCCGTGCCCGCTCGAGCACCTTGTCGTCGAACTTCGAGCGTGGGAACACTCCGTCCACCAGGCCCCACTCGATCGCACGCTTGCCGCGGATGCCCTCCGCGAGGGTGGAGAACACGTCGGCGCGGTCGCGCCGCACCTTCCGCTTGTCGACCAGGCGCGTGAGGCCGCCGGTGCCAGGGAGCACCGCGAGCAGCGGCGTCTCGGGGAAGGAGACCGCGCTCGACCCGTCGTCCTGCAAGTAGATCTCCTCGCAGGCGAGGGCCAGCTCGTAGCCGCCCCCGGAGGCCACGCCGTTGAGGGCAGCGAGGTAGTGCTGCTGGCTTTTGTCGCAGGCTTCTTCGAGGTAGAGGCGCGTCTCGTTCGTAAACTTGCAGAAGTTCACTTTGAAGCCGTGCGACGAGCTGCCGAGCATGTAGATGTTGGCGCCGGCGCAGAAGCAGTTGGCGGTGCCGCTCGTGACCAGCACCACCTTCACCTCCGGGTGCTCGAAGCGGAGGCGCTGCACGGCGTCCGCGAGCTCGATGTCGACCCCGAGGTCGTAGCTGTTGAGCTTGAGCACGTAGCCGTCTCGGAGCGGGTGCTCTTCGTCGACCTTCATCACCAAGCGGGCGATGGGGCCGTCGAGCTGCAAGGCCCAGTGTTTGTACCGGTCGGGGTGGGTGTTGAAGTGGATGGGGGCTGAGGCCCCGGTCTCTTCTGCCATGGGATGTAAGGAATTACAGATTGTTAGCAACAAATGCAAGCATTATATTTCCTGCTCAATGAGCTGCACATGAATTATAGTGCATCAACTTGCCTGTCGATCTGCTCGAGAACCTTGGCCGGAGGGTGCGCTCGCGCCGCAACGCGATGGCGCTCACCATCCGCGAGCTCGCCGAGTCGGCGGCGCTGAGCGAGCGCTTCGTGGCCAGCGTCGAGGCCGGCAAGGCGAACATCTCCGTGCTCCGGCTCGATCAGCTCGCGCAGGCCCTCGGCACCCGCCCGGCGGTGCTCCTCGCCGACGACACGCCCGTCGCTGCCGCGACCGGCGCGACGCAGCGGCTCGTGGCTCTGTTGGGCCTGCGTGGGGCGGGCAAGACGGCGGTGGGCCAACGCGCCGCGGCGCGACTCGGCATCCCGTTCATCGAGCTCGATCAGTGCGTCGTCGAGCGCTCGGGCATGGAGCTGTCGGAGCTGTTCGCGCTGCACGGCAGCGACTACTACCGGCGCCTCGAGAGCGCCGCCCTCGGGCAGCTCCTCGACGAGGGGCGCGGAGGCATCCTCGCCACCGGCGGCGGGATCGTCACCCACCACAACACCTTCAGCGTGCTGCGCGCTCGCACCACCACCGTGTTCTTGCGCGCGACGGCCGAAGACCACTGGAACCGCGTCGTCGCGCAGGGGGACGTGCGACCCATGGCCGATCGCGAAGACGCGATGGCAGAGCTGCGCGCGATCTTGCGCGCGCGCCGCGCCCTCTACGAGCGAGCGGAGCACGTGCTCGACACCAGCGTGCTCGGCCTCGAGCGCAGCGTCGACGCGGTGGTGCGCATCGCCCGCGAGGCGATGGCCACGAACGCGTCGAGCCCCCGCGCAGACCGTGTCGCGCCATGAGCGCCGCGGTGCGGCAGACGCGAGACGTGCGCGACCTCGTGGGCGGTCGCAGGTACACTCGTGCGATGGTGCGTCCGCTGGGGTTGTGCGTGGTGATGAGCCTGAGCTGTCGCGCAGGGCAGCCGGAGCAGGGCCGCGAGCTAGAGGCGCCCACCGCCTCGGCGCCGGCGCTCGAGACCGAGCGGGGAGAGGGCGTCGCTCCGCCGGCACCACCGTCCGCTCGGGCTGCTGCGTCTCCGCAGCGAGCCGCGTCGAGCGTGGCGCCGGCTCCCGCGCCCGAGCCGGAGGAGAAGCCCCCCGTACGGCGCGCCCTCGACACCCAGCGCGATCGCACAACGAGCGGTCAGCAGCGCATGGACGCGGCGGTGCAGGAGAAGCTCCCGGTGGTGAAGCAGCTCTTCAGTGAGGCCGGCGTGGGTTGGCCGCCGCTCCAGTTGCTCATGCGGGGCTTCAAGAAGGAGAACCGCCTCGAGCTGTGGGCGGCCGACGCGCTCCGGAAACCCCTCACCCACGTGACCACCTACGAGATCTGCTACGCGTCGGGCAAGCTCGGTCCCAAGCGACAGGAGGGCGATCATCAGGTACCCGAGGGCTTCTACGACATCGTCTGGTTCAAGGCGAAGAGCGACTACCACCTGTCGATGCAGGTGAGCTACCCAAACACCTCCGACCGGGTCCTCGGTCATCCGCGGCAGCCCGGCGGCGAGATCATGATCCACGGCGACTGTGTCTCGGTGGGCTGCCTCGCGATGAGCGACGAGCGCATCGAAGAGATCTGGGTCATCGCTCGCGCTGCGCCGCGCCCGGTCGACGTGCACCTCTTCCCCACCCGCGACATGCAGGGTCTGCTCGCGCAGAATCCCGACTCCCCCCACCACGCCTTCTGGTCGAACCTCAAGGAAGGCTTCGACCGCTTCGAGAGCACCCGTCTGCGCTTCAACGTGCGGGTGAAGATGGACGGTCGCTATCAGTTCTTCGACCGCTGACCGGACGCGCTGGTTTCAGCTGCAGCCGTCGTCGCACGCGCAAGCTCCGCCGCAGTCGACCGCGACCGTCGCGGTGCCTTCGCAGGTGCAGCCCTTGTCGCCGCACTGCATGGTGGGGCTGCCTTCGCACGCGCCGTTCTCGCAGCGCAGCGCGCAGTCGCCATCGGGGGCGCACCGCACCTCGATGTTGGCGCAGCCTGTGGGGTCGCTGCAGGTTACTTCGCAGCGGTGAGAGCCGACACACTGCACGATCGCGTCGTTGCACTCGGTGCCGCACAGGATCGACACCGGGCCCGTCATCGCGTCGAGGGTGATCGTCCCCGCGCAGCTCCCGAGCGAGCAGTCCGTCTGGCAAACCTCGTTGGTCGCGCCCACACAGGCGTCGCAGAGCTCGCTCGAGCACGGGCTGCTCGGCTCCGACGCCTCCCCGCAGGCGAGGCAAAACCCCGCCCTCTCGCCGCTCACCGGGCAGTAGCTGTCGTCGGGGCAGCTGTCGCTGACGACGCAGGGGTCGCCGTCGTCGGCGGCCTCGAGCTCGGTGAGGCCGGCGAGCACCTGGCAGCCTCCCCCCGCGGTCGCGAGGAGGAGGCACGCGCCACCCATCACGGCGATCGCGCTTGCGGGAGCGGCACGAAGGCGGCCACCTCGACGAGACATCACCGTCTCCTAACACATCGTCGCGAGCGCGCGCGCGGCGAGCGGAGGGCCAGCGCGCCACCGACGCCACGCACGCCGTGGTAAACGGCGGACATGACGGTTGTCGACGACGTGTTCGCCATCCTGCAGAGCGTGCTCGCGCGCCCCGACGTGCCCCTCGACGCCCGCCTCGCGGAGGCGCTGCGCCTGCTCGCGAAACACCGCAGCGAGTCGCTGCTCGAGGCCCTGCCCGCGCTCGGGAGCGAGGTGCGCCGCGGCCCCTTCACCGGCATGCGCCTCACCGGACGGTCGGCGGAGGGCTGTTACGTGGCCAAGCTGCTCGGCACCTACGAGCACGATCTGCACCCCACGGTGGAGGCGTTCGACGCGCGCGGCTACCGCGACATCCTCAACATCGGCTGCGCCGAGGGGTATTACGCGGTCGGTCTCGCGCGGCGGCTCGACGCGGTGGAGGTGTTCGCTCACGACATCGACGAGAACGCCTGCGCGCGTTGTGTCGAGCTCAGCGCCCTCAACGGGGTGGCTCAACGTGTCCACGTGGGCGGGCGTGTCCACCACGCCGACTTCGCGCGCTTCGCCGACCGCCCCGGGCGCACGCTCGTGCTGTGCGACATCGAAGGCGGCGAGCGCGACCTGCTCGATCCCGAGCTCGCGCCGACGCTCGCCACGATGGATGTGTTGGTGGAGGTGCACGAGGTGTTCGCGGCGGGGACCGGCGCGCTGCTCGAGGAGCGCTTCGCGGCCACCCACACCATCGAACGTATCCCCTTCGGGGCCACCCCCCTGCCGCCCCTGCCGGAGCTCGCGCATCTGGAGCACCTCGATCAGCTGCTCGCGGTGTGGGAGTGGCGGCTCGCCGATCCGGGCTGGCTCTGGCTCGAGGCCCGCGCCTGACGCGCTGGTCGCCACGCGCGCGCGGGGGCTCAGCCGACGACGCCGATGAACCCGTACTTGTGCAGCCACAAGAGGTGACGCAGGCACAAGGCGCGCAGCGCCGGGTCGGTCTTGGCGATCACCCCTTGCACGCGACCCGCGTCGAGCGCCTCCCCCTTCGCGTCGAAGTGGGCGAAGCCCTTCAGGATGCGCTGCACGAGGGCCACGTCGAGGTAACGCCAGGTGGTGTTGTAGTGGGCTGGCAGTGAGGCGCCGCGCAAGAGCGCGCGGCCACGGTCGGTGAGTCGGTAGGCGGTCGCGTCGCTCACGAGGTGCGAGGCGAAGCCGGAGAAGAGCTCGAAGTACGGCACCTCGCCGTAGTGGCTGCCGACGTCCCCGTCGCGACAGGGCTCGCGACGCGCGTGCTCTACCAGCTCGTCCCACAGCGACTCGTACTTGCCGATGGCGTGACGCCACGAGAAGTGCTCGAGCGCGCGCCGTCGTGAGGCCAGGGCCATGCGCTCGCGCAGAGCGGGGTCGTCGAGCAGCTGCTGCACGGCGGCCCGCAGCGCCTGCATGTCGACCGCCACCGACGACGCGAGCACGAGGTGGTCGTACGCCGACTCGCTGAACGGCGCGCCGCGATCGACGTCGTTCGTGCACGCGCCCCAATACGTGGGGATGAGAAACCCCGTCTCGCCGTCCACCACCGTGTCGCGGTAACCATCCCAGTCCGACACCACCTGCGGCACGCCGCACGCCATCGCCTCCACCGGGGTGAGGCCAAACGTCTCCTGCACGTTGTCGATGGGCGACACGAACACGTCGGCGCTCGCGTAAAGGTGCGGCATCCACGGCATGAACGCCTCGCGTTCGGTGATCACGCGCACCCGATCGCCAGCCCCACAGCTCTGTGCGAAGCTCGCGAGCACGTCGCCGAACTGCTCGCCGGGGCGCTGCGTGCCCGCGCACACCAGCATGAGCCGCTTGTCGGGGTTAGCGTCCGCGAGCTCGGCGAAGGTCTGCACGAGCGGCAGCAAATCCGCCTTGTCGATGATGCTCAGCCGGCCCACCCACAACAGCACGAAGGCGTCGTCGGGGAGGTCGAACGGCTTGCGCGCCTCGCTGCGATCGATGGGGCGGAACCGCTCGGTGTCGGTGGCGAGGTGGATGAGGTCGTAGCGGCCGCGGTAAGCGAGCTCCACGCCGAGGCTCCGGCTGGTGCGCTCGGCCACGTGCTCCACGATGCGCTTCACCGCGTCACGGGCCGCGCTCGAGGTGCAGATGAGCGAGTCGTAGGGGTGGGGCTGGGCGAGCAACAGGCGCATGAACGCCTCGTGCAAGAGCGCCTTGTAGCTGATGGTGTGGTGCAGCACCGTGATGGGGAACGGTCGCGTCGCCCGCCGCCGCACCGCGTAGGGCACCTGAACCTCGAGCTGGGTCTCGTGCCAGAGGGCGAGCCCGAGCCCGTCCACGTCGCCGGCGAGGCGGCGGCCGTCTTCGACGGAGAGCCGCGGCTCGAGGGCGAGGGCGGTCGCCGTGTCGAGCACCTGCCGCGAGGGACAGAACAGCTTGTACGCGTAGCGCGTGCCGTGCTGCGAGAGCGCGAGGAGGTGCTGATTCACCGCCACCTCGCGCCCCACCACCACACCCTCGCGCTGCACCGCCTCGTGGTAAATGCCCACAACGGGAGACTCGGTCACGCGGCGAGCATGCCACACCTCGCCCCCCGCCGCCCCCGCCCGCAGCCCACCCCCCTCAACGCATCTCAGCGCGGCGCGGCTGCATCTCGGCGCGCCGCAGCGCCCCAGAGCTCGGCGAGGTGCACCTCGACGGCGTCGAACGGCGCGGCACGCGCCCCGTCATCGTCGCTCCAGGCGCCGAGTTCGAGCCAGCTCCCCTCGTGAAGCCTGCTCGCGACCAGCGTCCGAGCGTCGACACGACGAGCCACCTCCACGCCACACCCGCGCGCGCGCCGCGAATTCTTCCACCTCATGTCGCGTCGTGCTGACGCGGAGACGGCGCGGTGGAGGGCGCGCAGTACACAGCGGCGAGATGACGGCGCGGTGGAGGGCGGCGAGACGACGGCGCGGTGGGGGCGGGCGCGCTCTTGCTGGGCTCGGGCTCGAGAAGGCTAGTCTTCTACGTTGCCGTCGAGGATGCGCTTGGGGCCTTCGATGAGGAGGAACTCGGCCTCTTCGCGGCCCACGAGCTCGTACATGCGCTCGATGCCGTTGGCGACGTCGTCGGCGTCTTCGGCGCGGTGGGCGTCGCTGCAGGCGGCGTAGTAGTAGCCTTCGGTGAGGAGGCGCTCGGCGCATTTCTTTGGCTCGCGGCCGTACTTGCCGACGAGGGCGGCCACGTCGAGCAGGAGCACGGTGCCGCCATCGACGATGGGATCGAGCGCGGCGATGGCCTTCCACACCGGCTTGTAGCGCTCGGGGTGGGCCAGCACGGGGCGGATGTGCTTGCACCGGAGCTCGAACAGGCGCTCGCCGTGGCGCAGCGGGAAGCGCTCGTTCGGAAACTCGACGAGCGCTGCGTGGCCGGGCGGGTAGGGGAGCCCCTCGCCCGCGATGAGCTGGCCGAAGACCAGGTCGTCGAGGTGGTGCTCGGACGCGAGCCCCACCTCCGGCATCGCGTCGGCGCGCTCGACGACGGCGAGGGTGCGCGCGTAGGCTTCCTCGAGCTCGCGGCGCCCGTTGTCGAACAGGCCGGTGCGCATGTGAGGCGTCGCCATCACCTTGCCGAAGCCGATCTCGAACAGCGCGCGCAGCATGGCCACGCTGTCGTCGAGGGTGCGCGCACCGTCGTCGATGCCCGCCACCCAGTGGCAGTGGAGGTCGATGAAGTCGCTCATGCGTCGTGCTCCGCCCGCCACGTGCGGGAGGTGGCTTGAAGGTGCATCACCCGTCGGGCAAGCGCAACCCAAGCGGCGCTCGTGGCGGCCAGGCGACGTTTTGGGAGCGGACCCTCGCCCGCCAGCGCGCGGGCGTCGGGGGACGCGCAGGTTGTCGGATGCGGGTAGCCGTCTGTGGTAAGAGGGCAGCGGTGTCGACAGCGACCGATCTCAACCACCTCCTCGCCCAGAACCGGGTGGTGCTCTGCGTCGGTTGCGGAGGCGTGGGAAAGACGACCACCTGCGCCGCGCTCGGCCTCGCCGCCGCCCGCAACGGCAAGCACGTGCTCTGCCTCACGATCGATCCGGCGCGCCGGTTGGCCCAGAGCCTCGGCCTCGAGCAGTTTCGCACCGAAGCGCAGAAGATCGGACCCGAGGTGTTCGCGAAGGCGGGCCTCACCGTCAGCGGCTCGCTCACGGTGATGATGCTCGACACCAAGAGCACCTTCGACTCGCTCGTCAACGCCCTCGCCGACTCGACCGAGCGTCGCGACAGCGTGATGAACAACGTGCTCTATCAGTACATCTCCACGTCGCTCGCCGGCACCCAGGAGTACATGGCGATGGAGAAGCTCTACGCGGTGAAGGACGACGCCGCCTACGATCTCATCCTCCTCGACACCCCCCCCACGTCCCACGCGCTCGACTTCCTCGACGCCCCCGAGCGCCTCGCTGGCGCCATCGACAGCGCCGCCGTGCGGTGGTTTCTCAAGGCCTTCCAGAAGTCGGGCCAGCTCTCGCTCAACCTCCTGCAGCGCTCGGCGGCGAGCGTGCTCAAGGGCATCGGCCGCATCACCGGCGGCGGCTTCCTCGAGCAGGTGGCGAGCTTCCTCACCGAGATGAACGATCTGTTTGGCGGTTGGCGCGCGCGCGCCGACGAGGTGGCCAGCGCCCTCCGCGGGCCCGGCGTGGCCTACGTGCTCGTCACCACGCCCGACCCGATGTCGATCCGCGAGGTGTTGTTCTTCGCCGAGCGCTTGCGCCAGCAGAAGATGCACGCAGACGCCTTCGTGGTGAACCGCGTGCACCGGGCCGACATCGACGCGAGCGAGGAGGAGATCGTCGGCGCCATCGCGACGCGCGAGCTGAAGCTCGGGTCGGACGCTCCGACGCGCATCGCCAAGGCTGTAAAACAAGAGCGACGGTTGGGGGAGCTCAATCGCCTCCACCTGGTGGCCCTCGACGAGGCGAAGATCGACGGCGCCCCCGAGCCGGCGATCGTGCACGTGCCCGACTTTCCGCGCGACATCCACGACCTCGAACGGCTCGTGTGGGTGGCCGACGTGATCGCCCCCGAGCGCTATGGCGCCTCGGCCAGCGAGCGCAGCTCGAGCGCGCCCAGCCTTGGCTGAGCCACCTCGTGGCGAGGCCCCTCGGTCGCCCAGCCTTGGCTGAGCCACCTCGTGGCGAGGCCCCTCGGTCGCGACGAGACCACGGGGGCGCGCCGCTCGCTGCGCAGTAGCGCCTCCACGAACGAGACCGTAGGCTAGGGCCCTTGGCTCAGCTCGACACCACCACCGAGATCGAGACGCCGGAGCACATCCGCTTTCGTCACCGCCTGGCCGGGCCGTCGCGACGGGTGTTCGCCTACGCGGTGGACGCCGTCTTGCGCTACGGCTTCGTGCTCATCGTGGGCCTGTTGGCGCAGCTGGGGAACCTCGTCGCAACCGACGAGCTCGGCATGGCCTCGACGGGTTTGGTGTTGGTGGTGCTCTTCGTGGTGGAGTGGGGCTACTACGTGCTGTCCGAGGCCCTCATGAGCGGACGCTCGCCGGGCAAGGCCCTCTTCCGTCTGCGCGTGGTCTCCTCCGATGGTCACCCGCTCACCCTCAGCGCCAGCATGCTCCGCAACCTGCTGCGCGCCGCCGACTGGCTGCCGGGGATGTACGCGCTTGGCCTGGCGGTGATGTCGCGCGACGCGCGCTTTCGCCGGCTCGGCGATCTGGTGGCGGGCACGATGGTGGTGGTGGAGTCGCGACACGTCGTCGACAACCCGGTGCAGGTGTACCCGCCCCCCACCCGCGAGGAGCTCGCGTGGTTCCCCGAGCGGATCCCGTTCGCCACCAGCGACGTCGACGCCATCGAGCTGCTTCTGCGCCGCATGTATCGGCTCGGGCCGGCCCGCGCCAACGAGCTCGCGGAGATCGTGGCTCCCCATTTTGCGCGGAGCCTCGGCTACTTCGGCCCCATTCGGGACGCGACGCGGTTTCTCTCGGTGCTGTATTATCGCGCTCGACTGAGCCGCGACGGGGGAGAGCAGCGTGCGTGAGACGCAGGACGAGTTCGTGTCGACCCGCCAGGCCCGGTGGGACGAGCTCGACCGATACCTGGCCACCGGAGGTGCGCTGCACCGGCTCGACGGCGAGAGCATCGCACGCTTCGCCAGCCTCTATCGCTCTCTGTGCACCGACTTGATGCGCGCCCGGGGCAGCGGCTACGCACCCAGCCTCGTCGACTACCTCGACGGCCTCGCCGCGCGGGCCCACAGCGCGCTCTATGGGGCCAAGCCGATCCGGCTGCCCACCCTCTGGCGCTACGTGATGCACGAGTTTCCGGTGGCCCTGCGACAGAACCACAGGTTCTTCTGGCTGTCGCTCGCCTTGTTCTGCGTGCCCTGCGCGATCGGGCTCGTGTTGGCCTTCGGGTCGCCCGAGAGCGCGCTCCACATCGTGCCCGCCGGGCAGCTCCAGGGCATGGTGGACGCCTACTCCACCGGCTTCGACGATGGCCGCGCCACCGGGCTCGACGCGGGCATGGCCGGCTTCTACGTGTACAACAACATCGGCATCGCGTTTCGCTGCTTCGCGACCGGCATCCTCTACGGAGCGGGGAGCATCTTCTTCCTGGTGTACAACGGGCTGATCATCGGCACCGTGACGGGCTACGTGTCGCAGGCCGGCTTCGGCGGGAACATCCTCACGTTCATGTGTGGCCACGGCCCCTTCGAGCTCACCGCGATCATCATCTCCGGACAGGCGGGGCTGCGCATGGGCTACGCGCTCATCGAGACCGGGGGCCGCACCCGCGTGGGCTCGCTCCGGTTGGCCGCGCCCGACATCGCGCGGCTCATCGTCGGCGCCGCAGTGATGCTGCTCATCGCGGCCCTCGTCGAAGGGTTTTGGTCGCCTTCGGCTGCGCCGCCGCTGGTGAAGTGGGTGTTCGCCGGCGCATTCACCGTGCTCGTGGCGGGGTTTCTCCTCTTCGCGGGCCGCCCCCAGGCCGCCGAGGCCGGCTCGTGAACGTCTCCCAAGCGCGCGTGGTGCTGCGCCCTCGCGGGGCCGGGGAGATCATCGATCTCGCGTCGCACATCGTGGGGCAACACGCGCTCGGCCTCTATGCGCGCCTGTTCTTCTGGGTGTTGCTGCCCTGCTACGCCGCCTGCCTCGCCCTCCGCTACGTGCTCGAGCTCGCGTGGTGGTGGGTGTGGCCAGCGGCCTTCGTGCTCACCTCCCTCGCCCAAGGCGTGTTCACCATCGCCGCCGGTCGGTGGATGTTCTCGGAGAAGCTCGGGGCGCTCGAGGTGCTCGGCGCGTTCGCGCGGCGCGCGCTCAGCTACACCTTCGCCACACTGTTCCGCCTCTTGCTCGTCACCGCGTCGGTGGTGGCCTTCATCGTCACGCCGGCCGCGATCGCCACGCTCTATCTCTATGTGCCGGAGGCGAGCCTGCTCGAGATGGCCGGCCCCGGCCAAGCCCTGTCGCGCAGCAGCAACTTCAGCCGCCACGACCGAGCGCGAGCCTTCGGCGACTGGCTGTCGCTGGTCATGCTCACCGCCACGTGCATGATCGTGACCCACGTGCTCTGCGACGGCCTCGTGGACGACATCCTGCAGCTCGGGCAGCCGTTCGAGCGGCTCGAGGACGCTGGTGGCTCACCCTACACGCTGCTCGGGTTGGTGCTGTCGGCGCCCTATGTCGCCACCGCCCGCTTCTTGATGTACATCGACGGCCGCACACGGAGTGACGGGTGGGACATCCAGGTTCGGTTCATGGCCATCGCGCAAGAGCGCGCCGAAGAGGCCGGGCAACGACCGCGATCGTTCGCGCGGAGCGCCGCATGAGCCTGCGCTGGCCCCCGCTGCTCGCGGCGCTGTTGGTCGGAGCCAGCGTCGGCGCCGAGGCCCGCGCCGAGAGCCGCGCTCTCGAAGACGCAGCCTATTGCCAAGACGAGAAATATCCGCTGAACGGCTGGGAGCGCGACTGGTGTCCGCTCGTCGGCGAGCGCAATCGTGCCTGCCCTTCGCTCCCCAAGGCGTGCCAAGGCAAGGAGACGCGGCCGATGACCCAGGGCCGCAAGGGCCGGCTCCGCTGCAGCTTCGGCGGCGAGGGCAAGGGCAAGGGCAAGGGCGGCAACGGCAGGGGCGGCGCGGAGGGAGAGGGAGAGGGCCAAGCGGGAGGCCGGCGCGGGGGTGTGGGTGAGGGAGAAGGCGAGGGCTCCGGCTTCCCCTTCCCGCGCGGCGGGGGGGACGGAAGTGGGAACGGCCGGCGCGGGGGCAAGGGCGAAGGCGAAGGAGAGGGAGCAGGACAGGGCCGTGGCGGGGGCAGACTCGGCGAAGGCGAGGGAGAAGGACAGGGCCGTGGCGGGGGCAGACTCGGCGAAGGCGAAGGCGAGGGAGAGGGCGAAGGACAGGGCCGTGGCGGGGGCAAACTCGGCGAAGGAGAGGGAGAAGGACAGGGCCCAGGGGACGGCAGAGGCAACGGGACCGGCGATGACGGCGCGGGCGTCCCCGACGACGGCGGGGCCAACGACGACAGCGCCGAGGCCACCCCTCCCCCCGAGCCACCGGAGGACGAGCCACCCCCCCCACCCCCCGAGCCGCTCGAGCTCCCCGAGAGCATGAGCACCTTCGCCAAGGTGATGTTCTTCGTGCTCGTGGGCGCCGCCGCCCTCTGGCTCATCTGGGTGATCTGGAAGAATCGCGTGAAGGGACGCGACGAGGACGAGGACGAGGACGCGCCCGCCGCCACCGCGAGCCCCGCCGGGGCGGAGGAGGTGCCGAGCCCTCAAGAGGTGGAGACGGACGTCGATCGCCTTCTCGGCCTCGCGCGCGCCGCGGCCGACCGAGGCGCGTTCGACGAGGCCATCGAGCACGCCTACGCCGCCGCGCTGCGGCGCCTCGAGGGCGACGGTCTCATCGACATGCACCGCTCGCGGACCAACGGCGACTACGTGCGCGGACTGCGCGAGCGGCCCCAGCTCGCCGCCCCGTTGCGCGAGATCGTGCGCGACGTGGAGCGCGTTCAGTTTGGCACGCAGCCCCCTGACGCGGGTGTGTTCCAGCGCGTGTTTGCGCGCGTGGTCCCCATCGTGCAGCGCGCGATGGGCGTGCTCCTCGTGCTCGGCTGCGGGCTCTTCGGGTGCAACGACGCGATCCCCAAGAAGGCCACCGAGGCGTCCTTCGCGGACACCTCTCCATCGGGGACGGGGGCGGTGCTCGCCGATCTCCGAGCGAGAGGTTTCTCCGCCGGCTACCGGGTAGAAGATCTCGCCGATGTCGACGACGACACCGGCGCGCTCCTCGTGCTGCCCTCCGCGGAGGACGCCTTCCTTCAAACGCACGACAAGCTCTACGACTGGGTGCAAGACGGCGGCGTGCTCGTGCTCGCCGGCGTCGTGCCCACCGACCCGCTGCTCGATCTGCGGCACGTTGTGACGGAGCCGACCGCGCCGCAGCTCCAGGTGAGCTATCCGTTCGGCAACCTCAGCGGCCTCGATCTGCGCGTCCCGGCCGGCCCTGCTCTCTCTCGCCGGGGTGGCCAGCTGCACCCCAACGTCGCGCTTCGCCGCGACAACGGCGACACCTATGCCCTCGTGGCCGCCCACGGGAGCGGTCGCATCATCGTGCTCGCCGACGATCGCCTGGTGAGCAACATCTCCCTCGCCATCGGCGACAACGCGGAGGCGCTCGGTCGCATGCTCGGCGGCGTCACCGGCAGGGTCGAGCTCTGCAACGACGCGACCGGCGCCGGCGCCAGCTCTCCCCTCGAGTCGATGCACAACGCCCGCCTGACGCCGCTGGTGTTGCACCTCTTGGTGTTGCTCTGCTTGTTCGTGCTGTGGCGCGGGATCGCCTTCGGGCGCCGCCGCGATCCACAAGAACACTCGCGCCGTAGCTTCGCCGACCACGTCCGCGCCCTCGGAACGCAGTACGCGCGGGCCGACGCGTCGGCGCACGCCTTGGGAGTTTACGCGCGCTGGGCCCTCGAGCGTCTGCGCGAGCGCGTGCCACGCGGCCGCCACCGCGATCTCGACGAGCTCGCAGGGGAGGTCGCGGCCCGCAGCGGTCGACCGGTGGGTTACGTGCGCGTCGTCCTCGGAGAGGCCCAAGCCGCCACCGAGGCTTTCGGGCCGGCGTCGGTGCGCGCAGAGAGCCTCCGTGGCACAGCGTTTCAAGGTCTCCCGCGGGCCGATCATCACGTGGAGCTCATGCAACAGCTCACCGAGTTGGTGGCCGCGCTCGGAGGCAGTCGAGCCAAGAAATGAACGTCCAGATTTTCCGACAGAGCTTCGAGGCCCTCGTCAACCAGACGTCGAAGGTGCTCCTCGGCCAACACGACATCATCGAGCACGTGCTCTTGGCGCTCTTCGCGGGCGGCCACGTGTTGCTCGAGGGTGTGCCCGGCCTCGGCAAGACGCTCCTCGTCAAGTCGCTGGCGCACGTGCTCGGCATCGCCCACAAACGCATCCAGTTCACCCCGGATCTGATGCCGAGCGACGTGACGGGAGGCAACGTGTTCAATCAGCAGCAGGATGCCTTCGTGTTCATGCCGGGGCCGGTGTTCACCCAGCTCTTGCTCGCGGACGAGATCAACCGCGCCCCCGCCAAGACCCAGTCGGCGCTGCTCGAGGCAATGCAAGACCGGAGCGTGAGCACCGATGGCGTCACCCACGCGTTGCCGAAGCCCTTTGTAGTGATCGCGACCCAGAACCCCATCGAGTCGCAGGGCACCTATCCCCTGCCCGAGGCGCAGCTCGACCGCTTCTTGATGAAGGTGTTCGTGCGCCACCCTCCCCAGGAGGTGGAAGGCGACCTCTTGCGGAGCTACACCCGCGGGTTCAACCCCAACGATCTGGTGGGGGCGGGCCTGGAGGTGGTGACGAACGCCGAGCAGATCGAGGCCATGCGTCAAGGCCTGATCGCGATCCGCGTGGGCGACGAGATCATCCGGTACATCACCGAGATCGTGGCGCGGACACGCAACCACCGGGCAGTGTACCTCGGGGCGTCGCCCCGGGCCTCGATCAGCCTGCTCACCTGCGCCCGCGTGCTCGCCGCCCGCAACGAGCGCGACTTCGTCGTTCCCGACGACGTGAAGGCGCTCGCGCCGCCGGTGCTTCGCCACCGGATCGTGCTCCATCCCGACGCCGAGATCGAAGGCGTGAGCCCCGACGAGTGCGTTCACGACATCCTCGTCAACGTGCCGGTGCCGCACACGGTGGCCTGAGGGTCGTCGCCGCGCATGATCCCCAGCCCCGTCCTCGTCGTCCTCGCGCTCGGCCCGGTGCTGCTCGCGATCCTCACCCTCGTCGATCCGACGATGTTGTGGACCATGCTGCTCACCGACGGCGTGCTCGTGCTGCTCGCCGGAGCCGACGCGCTGCTCGCCCGCCGACCGCTCGTCCGCGTGACCCGCAGCACCCGCGACGTGTTCTCGATCGGCCAACCCAACCCGGTGAAGCTCGAGCTTCGGTCGCTCGCGGGGCGGAGCCTGAGCGTGGTGATCAACGAAGACTTGTTCGACGACGCCGCGAGCGAAGAGCTTCCCCTCGAGGTGACGCTCCCGCCGCGCGGGCGCGAGGCGGTCCAGTATCACGTCACGCCGAGGCGGCGAGGGGCCTACACCCTCGGCGACCACTACGTGCGCTACCTGTCGCCGTTGCGGCTGTGGATCCGCCAGCTCCGCATTCCCGCGGCCGACGCCATCAAGGTGTATCCCGACGTGCGCGCGGTGCGCACCTACGAGCTGTTGGCGGTGACCAACCGCGAGCAGTCGCTCTTTCGTGCCTCGCCGCGCAAGGGCGGGGAGAGCGAGTTCGAGCGCCTGCGGGAGTATCGCCGCGAAGACGAGTATCGCTCGATCGACTGGAAGGCCACCGCGCGGCGAAAGACGCTGATCGCGCGCGAATACCAGATGGAGAGCAACCAGAGCCTCATGTTCGCCATCGACGCCGGTCGGCTCATGACCGCCCAGACGGCGGGCCTGTCTCTGTTCGATCACGCCCTCAACGCCACGCTGATGCTCTCTCACGTGGCCACTCGAAACGGTGACCACGTCGGCCTGTTCTCCTTCGCGGAGGAGGTGAAGAGCTACGCTCCGCTCGCGGCCGGGCAACGCGCCACCCAGCGTCTCATCCGCGCCGCGTACCATCTCCACCCCGACTTGGTGGAGACGCACTACGGGGTCGCCCTCGAACAGCTCGGCGCGCGCATGCGCAAGCGCGCGATGATCGTCATGTTCACGCAGGTGGTCGACGAGGTGGCAGCCAAGGAGCTGTTGCGCCTCACCCGCGGCCTGTCGCGGCGTCACCTCCCTCTTTTGGTGCTGTTTCGCGACCCCGACGTGGAGGCGCTGCTCGAGCCCCAAGGCCGCGGCGCCATCGCCGCCTACACCCGCGCCGCCGCGGCCGAGGTGATGGAGTGGCGCGAGCGGCTGTGCTTCGAGCTCAAGAAGCAAGGCGCCCACATCCTCGACGTGGTCCCTCGCGACCTGACGCCCTCGCTCATCAACCGCTACCTCGAGATCAAGGCCCGTCACCTCTTGTGAGCGCGCGAGCCGTCCCCGCCTCGAGGTGGTAGGCTCCGCACATGGGGCGACGGCTCTTGATGGCGGCGCTGGCGTCGTTGACCGCCGCGCCCACAACGTTGGCCTGCGGCGGCCGCGCGGAGCCTGGCAACACCCACACCGCCACGAACGCCCACGCGATGGCAGGCGACGGCTTCTCGATGGCGACACAAGTCGTCGGTCGACCCGCGGACGGGCTCGCCCTGCGCTCCGTTCGCCACGCGCCGCACCCAGGCTATCACCGCATCGTGTTCGACATCGGCTTGGCGGAGGGCAGCGCGGCTGCCGTGATCCCTCGCTCCGAGGCGCGCTATCGCCCCCACGACAAGAGCATCGAGGTGACCATCGGCGGCGTGCGCCACGACCTCACCGGCAACCTCCCCCTCCGCAGCGAGGCGGGCGACGCCCTCGGCAAGCCCATCCCGATCGACCGCCCGCCGATCTCTTATCTCGGTCGCGAGCTCGTGCTCGACGACTCGCTCACCGCCTACCGAGTGCAGCTCACGCGCTCCGCGCGCTTTCGCCTCCACGCCCTCGATCACCCGGTGCGCATCGTGCTCGACGTGGAGAACACCGGCGGCGCCCGCTGACAAGACCGCGACCCTCACCATCCCGACAGCGAGCGCGAAGGCGAGGGCGTGGGCGTGGGCGTGGGCGAGGGCGAGGGCGAGGGCGAGCCCCCGTAGGGGCGGGGTTTACCCCCGCCCGCCTGGCGAGGGCGAGGGCGAGGGCGAGGGCGAGGGCGAGGGCGAGGGCGAGGGCGAG